>DASRLH010000455.1:0-13158 GCA_035648595.1 Tepidisphaeraceae bacterium | reverse complement strand
TCGGTGCTCAGTTCCAGCTTCTGGTCCAAGGGGGAAAAAGACGACCCGACAGGTCGTGCAGCGGTACCGCTCACGTTCCAGCCGAACCGTCCCGGCCCGGCTGACCAACTCCCGATCCTCTCGTTGCGTGAAGGGGATCAGTCCCGCCTGCTGCTCCTGGGCGAACATCCGCTCCAACGCCTGCGCCGAGTGTTGCATCCACTCCTGGCGCAGCCGCTCGCGGTCCGACCCCGACATCGTTCCATGCGCTGCCATCCCTGGCTCCTTTCCAATCCGCGACAACCCCAACCCATCATCATATTAACTCATTTAGGGGGGTGGAATGATCGCTGCCGCGGCAATATGATTGCAATTCAACGGGAATTCGCACGATGGACCTGACGATCAGCCTGCCGGATGGTCTTGCCACCGCGCTTCGGCGCGAAGCCGACCGGCGCGGCGTGGAGCCTCGGCAATGCGCCGCGCAGATCATCGAGCAGCATCTTCCGACCGCTGGGCGGTCCGATGGATTGCGCAAACTGTTCGCGCGATGGGCGGCGGAAGACCAGACGAATGATCCCGCGGAGCTAGAGCAACGCAACGCGGAATGGGAGCAACTTAAGCGGGCATTAAACGCGAATCGAACTTCTGGACGTAAGCTTTTTCCAGAGAATGGCGAATGATTGTCGCTCTGGACTCCGATTTCAGATGCCGCATTACTTAAAGCGGCGTCGCTTTGGGCTGACGCACGGCAGCGCGGATTACCCACGGCGGATCCCGCCGAACTGGATTGCGACGTGGTGTTTATTGCCACTCTGTTAACGTCGGACTTCCCGATCGACCAGCTTGTCATTGCGACGAGCAACGTGGGACACCTCGCGCGATTTCTCCGCGCCAAACGATGGCAAGACATTCGACCCTGATCGCGGCGGCTCGCATGCGAATTGTGAGAAATGAGTATCATTCAACGTGATGTGCTCAAGGAGATTCCCATGTCCGTTCAACCAGCCGGTCTGCCGCCGATCAGCCGCTCCCGCTCGCGGGGCGCGTCCAATGGCGCCAGTATCCCAAACCCATTACCGATCCCAAGCGGGTGTGAATTCAAACGAAACCCGTCTTTGCCTATGATCCGCCGCCATGCAAATCCTTCGCACGGACGTCGCGGTGGTGGGGGCCGGGCCCATCGGGCTTGAGCTTGCGGTGGCCCTTAAACGCGCCGGCATCGATTATCAGCACTTTGACGCAAAACAGATCGGCTACACCGTCTCCTGGTTCGCGCCGGGCACCCGCTTCTTCAGCTCAAACGAGCGCATCGCCATCGCCGGCGTTCCGCTGCAAACGCCCGAGCAGGGGAAGGCCACGCGCGAAGAATACCTGGCGTATTTGCGCGGCGTCGTCGAGCAATTTGATCTGAAGATTCACACCTTTGAGCCGGTCGTGAACATCGCGCGCAAAGCCGGCGGCTTTGAAATAACCACGCGCCCCGTCGGCGGCCCGCGCGTATGCGCGGCAAATAAACTGGTGCTCGTCACCGGCGGCACCGACCGCCCCCGGCGGCTTGACATCCCCGGCGAAGACCTCCCGCACGTCAGCCACTATTTCCAGGATCCCCACCTTTATTTTCGCAAAAAATTGCTGATCGTCGGCGGCAAGAACTCGGCCATCGAGGCCGCCCTGCGCTGCCATCATGCCGGCGCGCAGATCTCCCTGAGCTATCGACGGGCCGCGCTGAGCGAAAAGAGCATCAAGTACTGGCTTTTGCCGGAGATCAACGGGCTGATCGAATCCGGGCGCATGCCCGCATATTTCCAAACCTTGCCCACCCGGATCACCGAAAACGCGGTGACTCTGTCCAGAACAACCGATGGCGAATGGGAAGGCGAAAGCGATCTCCCCTTCGATTTCGTCCTCCTGCTCATCGGTTACGAGCAGGACGATACGCTGCTTCGACTGGCGGGAGTGGAACAGCGGGGCGACTGCAACGCCCCCTTGTTTGACGATCGCACGATGCAAACAACGGTGCCCAATCTCTATATTGCCGGCACGGCCGTCGCCGGGACACAAGACAAATACCGCGTCTTCATCGAGAACTGCCACGTTCATGTCGAACGCATCATGGCGGCCCTGACCGGCACCCCCGCGCCGCAGGCCCCGCAAGCCACGGCCATGCCGGAAAGTTGAACATTGGCGATTGGAAATATCGCATCGCGCGGCGCGAACCACATTATTGTTCCCGCGCCCGCTCGTCCCGGCCAAATTCCACCCCTCCCGGAACGACCGGGCCCGTCCGCACCGCGAATTGCCGTTTGGATTCCGCGGTTGTGCCTTTACGAACAGGCGGCGCGCCCGGCGCGACGGCAGGGCTCGACCCGCTCGCATAGACCGGCGCCACCTCTTCCGCGGGCTCGCGCTGGCGGATGGGATCGGACAGATAGAAGTTCGACAGAATCGTCGGGCCCTCCACCTTGCATCCCAGGTCGCGCAGCGTCGCCGCCGTCAGGTGATTGCAACTGTTCGTCCAACTGTAGCGCTCTTCGTCGCGCACGTAATCGGTGTCATTGATGGGATTGTGAACCACTTTTTCCCGCGCGCCGCGCGCCCAGCGCTCGTCGAGCTTTCGCACTTCGCGCGCAACCGCTTGCCGGGGTGCGTACATCTTGATCACGCGCTCGGGTCGCGTGCGGGGTACGGGATAGGTTTGGCCTGGCCGCAGCGTGTTATAGCGCCGGCCAAACGCAGAGGAAAAACTCACGACCAGCGCGCCGAAGGCATCCTGGGGGCCGACGTGATTGCAGGCGCAAAAGCCCCAATCGCCGAAGGCATATTCGACGTATCGATTGCCGCCGACGGGGAGCATGACCGCGGAATGAACGCCGTAGTCCGCCACATAAATAGGCACCGCATCCGTCATCTTTACCAGTGGAGGATGAACGGCTTCGCTGCAACCAATTCCCAGCATCGCCAGCACACACAAGGCAATAGGGCACAAATACATCGGATACATCTTCTCGCTATTAGGTTACCCGCCGGCCCCCGGCACACCCGCGCCGAAAACATGCCGCGCGTCTAAACGCTTTTTCGTCTGGATTGCGCGAAGACCTTATGAATTTGCCGCCTCAATTTCCAAGAGAATTTCTCGCCTAATCCGTGCGTGCCGCCGCCCGTGCCGGCGTTCGTCGCCGCCGGCCCATTAGCAGGTGGTCCAAGCTGATTCTTCCCGGTCCTACCAGGAAAACCATCAGCAACAGCCCAAGATAAATGCTATTGGGATGGAATGGCAAGCTGGCGTCGCGCACTCCCGTGACCGCGATCATATAGGACAGCACCATCAATGCGCCCACGAGGCCACACAGTCGCGTCAAGAACCCGACGATCAGCAGGATGCCCACGATCACTTCCAGATATGGAATGGCATGCATATAAAAGTTCCCCGCCTCCGGCGGCGCCCAGCCGGGCATGGCGCCCCCATACTTCGACACGAACGATCCCACGCCGTGCGAATACTTGGCGTAACCGGCCAGCAGAAAGAAAAGCCCCATGGGCAGCCGCGCCAGCAAGAGGCCCAGGGAGATGGAGTTATCGGTTTTCAGTGGGTTTCGCATGGTGGCAGCATCCTTGTGTAGAGTGATTAGCACACTTATCGGCGCGCGCGGCGTCTGCTCCGCAATCGAATGGGCGGTGCCACAAACGGCGTGCCGTCACGAACCGGTGTCGCCTTGGCCCGGAGTCAAACAGACCTGCGCAAAGTGCGCAAAGGCGCAAAGTCGCAAAGACAAGCGCGACGTTTCAGAATAAACGAACCAGATATAAATGCGAGGGAAAGACTGCCACGAATCGGCACGAATAATTATCTTCATTCGTGTCCATTCGTGGTTTTCCCTCTTTCTTTGGGTTGCGCTGGCGCGAGCGGGAACTTACGGATAACCGGTCCATCATGCGCGCCGCTGTGCGCCACCCCGACCCATCGCTACAATCCGGGCTTATGCCCCTGACCGATACCTCCGCCACTCTCGAAGGCCAGAAGATCGATTCTAATACACAGCGATTCCTCCAGGAGGCGGCAGCCGCCAAGTTCGATTTCCATTCCGTCAGCGTGCAGGCCGCCGGCGACGAGAAGCTTAAGCGGGCGGTGAATAACGCCGTGCTGCGCCAGCACACGGCCCGGCAGCTCCGCGTGCTCGAATTGCCCGATTCCGACAAACTGCGCGATCTGGCCGGCCAGATCAAGCAGCATGCACTGGATCACCTGGATTACTACCTGGAGCAATTTTCCGCCAACGTCAAAAAAAATGGCGGCCATGTTTATTTCGCCTCCGATGGCGCCGAGGCGCGGAGCATTATCCTCGATATCGCGCGAAATGTGCATGCCTCCCGCGTCATCAAGAGCAAATCGATGGTCAGCGAGGAGATCAACCTCGCCCAGGTGCTCGAGCAGGCGGGCCTGGACGTGGTGGAAACCGATCTGGGCGAATTCATCGTGCAGATCAGCCATGATAAGCCCTCGCACCTGGTGGCCCCAATCGTTCACAAGGATCGGGCATCGATCGCGCGGTTGTTTTCCGAATATTTCGGCACGCCCTACAACGATGACCCCAAGGCGCTGACGATGCAGGCCCGCGCGTTTTTGCGCGACAAGTTTCGCACCGCGGACTTGGGCATGACGGGCGGCAACTTCCTGGTCGCCGATTCGGGGCTGCTATGTTGCATCGAAAATGAAGGCAACCAACGGCAGAGCGTCACCACGCCACGCGTATTGGTCAGTCTTGTCGGCATCGAGAAAATCGTCCCGCGCATGATCGATCTGGCGGTGATGCTCAAGCTCCTGACCCGCTCGGCCACCGGCGCGCCGATCAGCATCTACACCAATATCTTCGGCGGCCCGCGCGGGCCCGGCGAGAAAGACGGCCCCGAGGAATTTCATCTCGTATTGATCGACAATGGCCGCAGCGAAATACTCGCCAGCGAATACCGCGAGACGCTCCGCTGCATCCGCTGCGGCGCCTGCCTGAATGCCTGCCCCATCTATCGCAAGATCGGCGGCCACGCCTACGGGAGCGTCTATCCCGGACCCATCGGCGCGCTGATCACGCCGTTGTTCCAGGGATTGGAGAAGTTCAAGGATCTGCCGCAGGCGTCGAGCCTGTGCGGCGCGTGCTACGAGGCCTGCCCGGTCAAGATCAACATCCCCAAGCACCTAATTAACATGCGGCGCGACATCGTGCGCAAGCACCTGAACAAATGGTGGGAACGCCTGCTCTTTCGCCTGTGGGCCTGGGCCTACAAGTGCCCGCGCCGCTATCGGCTCATCAGTTGGGTGCAACGCCTCGACCTGCGCGCCCGCGCCGACGACGGCGATTGGATCCACGACCTGCCCGACATCGCCGCCGGTTGGACCCAAATCCGCGACATGCCCGCCCCGGCGGAAAAGTCGTTTCGGCAACTGTGGGAGGAAAGGGCATAACGACAAAGCGAGGATATAATGCTGAGTCGTTCGATCCAATGAGGAGAGTGAGCCATGACATTTTCAGATACCTTAGTTCCCAAAGCCCCACCGCTTCACAAAGACGATGATGGCGTGGTGCGCATCGGCGGAACCCGCGTCACGCTGGACACCGTTGTCAGTGTGTATTTGAACGGAATGAACGCCGAGGATATCGCGGACGCCTTCAACGTGCTGACTGTCGCACAAGTGCATGCGGTCATCAGTTATTTTCTCGAAAACCGAAATGAAGTGGACGAGTACTTAAAGGCCAGGGAAGTGGCTGCGCAAGCGATATATCGTGAGATAGACTCAAAATCGCAAGGGCCTGAACTAAAAGCAAGATTGCTGGCCCGCCGCAAGGCCCAATTGGATCATCGGCCATGAGCGTGGCGTTTCTGGCCGATGAGAATTTCAATGGTCGCATCGTCCGGGGATTCCTTCGCCGCCTCCCGAGCGCGAACATCGTTTGCGTTCAGGATGTCGGGTTGGTCGGCAAGAAAGATCCGATTGTTCTTGAGTGGGCCGCCCAAAACCACCGAGTCCTTCTTTCTCACGATGTAAGCACGATTGCGGGATTCGCGTATAGTCGTGTTGCCGTGTCGTTGCCAATGCCCGGAGTGTTCGAATTGAAGTCTTCATTCCCTATTGGACTAGCAATTGAGGATCTGGTGCTGATTTCCGAATGTAGTGAGCCCGATGAATGGGATGGATTAGTCACACGGCTGCCTCTTTAGCAAATCTCAAATGCCCCTCGCAAGTGTCATAACAAAAGTCCGCTCCGCCCTTGGCCGCACCGCGCCGCTGCGCGCGGCTCCCGTTCCCCCGCCAATCGATGAGCACATTGCCCGGCTGGTCTACAGCGAGATCGGCCTGCCCGAGTTGTTCCAAAAGCGGGCGCGCGACATGAAGATGCTCGTGGAGAGGGTGGGGGTGGATGAACTGCTGCCGCGCATGGCGGCGTTTCTCCGCGAGCAGGGGTGCAAGTCCGCCATGCTCTCCGACACGCCGTTGCTCCTGAAACTCGGGGCAGCCGATTTCCTGAACAACAACGGCATCGTTGCCCGCCAATGGAAGGATATGACCGCCGACTCCACGTACGACGTTGATGCGGGGATTACCGAGGCCGATTACGCCGTCGCCGAGACCGGCTCGCTGGTGATCCGCCACCGGCGAGAGCATGGCCGGCTTTTGTCGCTGGTTCCCTTCGTCCACGTCGCGGTGCTTGAGCCGCGCCTGTTCGTCCCCGACCTCATCGACCTCTTCGAGCGCCTGGCAAAAGACGGCGCCGGCAGCGGCGTCACCCTCATCTCCGGCCCCTCCAAAACCGCCGACATCGAAATGAACACCGTCACCGGCGTGCATGGGCCCAACGTTGTGCAGGCGTTTGTTTTGGCGTGATATGCTCAAGCCGTCTCGTCGTACGCAGGACACGCCTGCATGTAGACGCGGCGTCCCCGCCGCGTGTCACTTTGTTTGACAAAGTCCGTGCCCGCGCCTTCTCGGTAGGGCAGAGGGCCGTGGGGAGTGTCGGGAGCGCCGCCAAATCCCTTGCATCCGATCGCGTTGCTCGGGGCGCTCGCGCTGTTCATTAGCAGCAGCGTAGTCACGCTGCATTGGGCCGGGTCCGCGGGACGCGGTTTTGAAGTTCAAGGGACTCCGGGGCGCGGCCCCCGCGAGTGAACGGCCTCGCGTTATCGAATGGAAGCAGCGACATCCAGAATTCGCTGGCGCCTTTATTCGCGCTGAGAGGATTGTGGGCGGGACGAAGAGAGGCAGACGGTATCCGTGAGCCTTTCTTTTTCCAATCCGGCATTCCGCGCTCTATGATGTGTCGGTATGCCGCTGCGCGAGAACGAACTGGCACGCCGGGTATCGACGTGGGTTGAGCTTCGGCCCGGGCCGATGCGGATTCGGTGGGACTTGGCGGATCTGGCGACCGCCGATGGCCATGAGCTGCGCTGCGCGTTTTCCGCGAGCGTGCGGGCTCTGCCCGACAAGACCGAGCGGCGGATGCTCGCGGAAGTTTTGCTCAATGGGCGCGCGGCGGTGGTTGGCGAGGATGTGATGCGGCATTTCGCGCCGGCGTTGCGCACCGCCGTCGGGCGGGTGGCGCAGACGCATTCGGCTTCTCTGTGGCTCGAAAGTGACGCGCCCCGGCGGGAACTGATCGATGCGCTGAAATCGGCGGCGGCGGGGGTGGCGTTCGCCTGCGGGATCGAGGTGCTGCCGCCGTTCGAGGCCGAAGTGCAAAGCCCCACCTTTGAGCGGCAGCGGGCGCGGGCGATGCAGCAGCAATTGGCCGAGAAGCAGGCGGCGGGACAGGTGGAGCATTTCGCGCGGTCGGCGGAGTTATTCAAGCAATACAACGCGCTGCGCGCCGCCGCCCCCGAGCTTTCGCCGGGGCGAATCCTCGAGCAGATCAGCCCGGGCGATCGCGGGTCGCTCATGGGGGCGCTGCTGCTGGCATCGGCGCGGCAGCAGGAGGGCGGGCAGAAACTGTGGGCCGCCGCGGGGCCGTATTTGGTGCGCGTGGACGTGGCGGGCCTGCAAGATCAGGCTGCGCGCGTGCCGGCGCCGCAACTGTTTCCGTTGCCGCCCACGGTTGGGCCGATGCGCAGCGTGCGGGCGGCGAATGTGGACGGACGCGATGTTTTGCTGATCGGGGCGCAGCATGGGTTTCTGCTGATGGACCCGGAGGATCCGTCGGAGCCGAGGATTTATAAGGACGATGGTTTCGATTCGTCGCTGGGTTTTAACGCGGTGATCCATTGGCCGAGTCGGCGGCAGTTTTGCGCGACGCATAGCGAGGCGGGGCTGGTCTGCTGGGAGATGGATTCGACCGACAAGCCGGTGAAGGCGATGCGCGGGCCGGCGCTGGGCGTTTTTCCGCCGATGGCGCCGATTCCATTGCCGGAGGTCTCGACGCTCAATTCGATCAACATGAGCATGCGCGCCGGCGGCGGCATCGCGGGCCCACGAAATCTTTGCCTGCTGGATGAGCAGACGCTTGTGTTGAGCATTGGCGCGGAGTTGGTTGCCTGGGATGGCGAATCGGCGCGCACGCTGCCGCGCGAAAGCGAATCGGCGGTTCTGGCGATCCTCCCGGACGAGCGCCAGTTGTTTATCGTGCGCGAGGATGGTGAAATATGCGTGCTGGATCGCGCCAGCCGGCAGATCGTCTCGCGCGAGCGGCGATCGGGCCGGGTGCGGGCGGCGGCGGTGCTGCCGTGGCTGGGCAGTTCCCGCATTCTCCTGGCCGGCGACGAGGGGCCGCTGCAATGCGTCGGCTTCGACGATCCGCTGGTCACGCACTACGCCAGCGCGTATCGTGGGCTGCGCGCGATCACCGCGTCGGGCAGCCTGGTGGCGGCGGTTTCACCGGATCGACAGAGATTGATCCTCTGGAATAGTTGGGAAGGCCGACAACCGGCTACCGAAATTTATCTGGGCGCGCTGGCGCGACATCGGATCGCGGACGTCGCATTTCTTTAGAAATTTTCCTGCCATGCCGAGGTGGTCAGCGGCGGCCGAAAATCCGAAATCCGAAGCACGAAATCCGAAACAAATTCAAATTGAAAAGCTCAAAATCCAATATCAGTTCACGGAGGCCAATTTTGGCTGATCCCAAATGGGGGAAATTGGCTGGCGGCAATCATTTGAATTGGCCCAAAGGACTCAAACACGCGGAAAACCGCGACCTGTGGTTCCGGAGATTCTCGGAGATTGAGCCGGGGATGGAAATTAAGTCACTTGCGAAGCTCTGGAATTGCTCGCACTCCTCGGCTTGGCTATGGGCGACATTGTTCCGCTACCCATTTCCAGACCTGCGCGGCCATAGCGGGCGCCCACGCACCAAAAGATGGGATCATGTGGACTGGAAGCAGACGGACATTCAACTCGCCCGCGCGATGGGTGTAACGCACCAACGCGTCCGTCAGGTGCGGGCCGCGCGCGGCTTTGGGCCCAGCGCGGTGCGGAGACCTGTGCCGCCAAATCCCCCAAAAGGGAAAATTGCCGCGGGAAATTATGTCCGGTGGCCGGCAGGATTCAAGCATACCGCCGCGCGCGACCGGTGGTTCACGGCATTCTCGTGGCTTGAGCCTGGGATGGAACTTGGGGAAATCTCCAAGCTCTGGAATTGCTCGTACGACGCAGTGCGGCCGTGGGCGAATGTATTCCAATATCCGTATGAAAGGCCTCGACACCCAAGCAAACAATCGAGCCAAGTATGGGACAAAGTGGATTGGACGCAGCGCGACAGTCAACTGGCCCGCGCCATTGGCATATCGCGCGAGCGCGTTCGCCAGGTGCGGGCCGCCCGCGGCATCGGGCCCAGCGACCATCAGGCGAGGTTAGAGCAGTTTGAGCGATGGGTCCATGCAAACCGCAAACATTTACATGGGCTTCGGGCGGACGAGGTAATTGCGAAATGGGGATCGCCGCATTCCTTGTCGATGGCGCGGCGCCTGCTGAAGAAGGCGAAGGTCAGGCCGTTTAGCCGCGGAGCACGATGGCAGGAGGCGGATTGGCGCCTTCCCAATCGAGATTTGGCCAGAATCTGGGCGGTCACGCCCAACTGCATCACCGACGTCCGCGCCCGCCTGAAAATGGGTCCCTCGCAGTGGCGCGGCAAGGATCGTAACCTCAAGGCCAATCCTGCATATCAACAGGCGTATGCCCAGGAATTGCGCCGCGCCGGCGGCGGCGGCAAAGGCCCGCAAGCTTCCAACAGCGCCAAACAGCGAATCGGCCCATAAATGAGAGGATATTTTCGCTCGCCGGTCAGTTCGTAAAACAGGACATCGCCGATGCCCGGTTCGCCGACTTTGTCAGTCTCGATGCCGCCATAAAAGTTCGCCGGCATTCCGCGGATGTTTTTCCCATATTCGGGGTCGTTTTTCAGATTGGTGGGAAACGGCACCTTGGGCCACGCCCAAGCTGCCGGGCTTGTGCCGTGCGCGAGCTGATGATCGAGCATGGAACGCACCAGGGGGATTGCCTCCTGGTCCCCGGAGTATGGATACCACGCGACGAGCGAGTCCACGAATTGGCCGAAGGTGCTTGCCGGGTTCCCCTGCCAGTTGGTGCCCTGAAGCATCTTGGCATCATACACGGCATTGACAAGGTAGACTTTCAATCCGCTTTTGGCGTCATTGGGGATTTTGTGCTCCATGAAATCCCATGCGAGATGAAGCACCTTGTCATAGCCTTGATTCCTTTCGGGGTGATACCAAGCCAGCAGTTTTCCGTGCGAATCAACGACGGCATCGTGCCAGGGGAGTTCGGAATTGACGTAGTTGCGTTCCTCGCCGCCGGCTTCGCGCGGAATGAAAATCGCCGTGCATGCAAGGCCAAGCGCGAGAATGACGAATAATCCACCGATCCAATGGTGTGTTCGTGCTGGCATTCCTGCAAGATACCGCGGCAGCGGAGACATTCAAAAAGTATAACACTTCAGCGGCTTGCAACGCCGCGGAGGTTTTGGAGGCGGCTCGTCAACGTATCACGGGCGTCTCGCCCGTGCGTGGCACTTTGAGATTGGAAGTACCGTGATTCCTCGACCACCGCGCCATCCGCACGGGCGAGACGCCCGTGATACGACGAAGCGTTTTCTTCCGTCCGCTCCACCACTCCGCGATCGGCTGAAGTTTACCGAAAAAGCAGCTGCCTCAGCCCGCCTTGACCTTGGGCCGGGAATTCGATTTGACTTTCGCGCAGGTTGGCGTGGCTTGCGGGGCGGGGGGCTCCGTTGCGGGCACGTTCGGTCTTGCGGCGAATTCCTCGTGCGCGGTGTCCAGCAGTTCCTGCGCCTGGGCGCGGGTGACGTCGGTGATGCGCTGGCCACCGATCATCTCCGCCAACTCGTGCAGGCGGTCGGCGCCTTCGACGGCGCGGACTTTGGTTTCGGTGGCGTTGCCGACGACCTGCTTATGCACAGTGAGATGCCGATCCGCATAACAGGCGATCTGCGGCAGATGCGTGATGCACAGCACCTGATGATGGGCGGCGAGGCGGCGCAGCTTGCTGCCGATGATGCTGCCCAGGCGTCCGCCGATGTTCGCGTCGATTTCATCGAAGACCAAAACGCTGATGCGGTCGGATTGCGCGAGGATGCCTTTGAGAGCGAGCATGATGCGGCCCAGTTCTCCGCCGGATGCAATTTTCCGCAACGGCTGTGGCGATTGGCCGGGGTTGGTCTGCACGATGAATTCGACTTGATCGAATCCAGAGGCGCTGGCGGGCGAGGAATGGCCCGGCAGCGCGCCGGCGGCCGGCGCGAGCGCGACGGTGAATTTCGCCTTCTCCATGCCCAGGTGCGCCAGTTCTTTTTCGATCATCGGGCCAAGTTTCTTGGCGACGCCGGCTCGCTTGGCGCTAAGCTCGTGCCCCCATCTATCCAGTTCCGCTGTCAGTGGCGCAAGCGTTTGGCTCAAGGAGGTGAAATCGTCGGTGGTGCGCTCCAGGTCGGCAATCTTTGCCGCCAGATCCTGGCGATGTGCAAGCGTGGTTTCGGCGGGATCGCCATATTTGTTCAGTACGCGCTGCAGCGTATTGAGCCGCTCGTTCACCTCGGCGAGTTCGCCGGGATCCAGATCGAGCTTGTCGAGGTAGCGCGACAGATCGAAGGCGACTTCCTCCAGAGCGATCGTCGCATCGCGCAGGCTGCCGGTCGGGCTTTTGAGATTTTGGTCGAGCATGGAAAGCTCGGCGAGGATTCCGCCCATCATCTTGAGCCGTTCGAGCACCGAGCCATCGGCCTCGTACAGGGCGGCATGCACCGAGTGCGTGTCCTTCTTCAGCTTTTCCAGATTCTCCAGGATCGAGGCGCGCGACCGCAATTCCTCGTATTCGCCCGGACTTAATTCGGCGGCGTCGATCTCCCGCGCCTGAAAACGGTAGAGCTCGAGTTGCTGCTCACGCAGGGCGCGGTTGGCGGACAGATCCTCGATCCGCCGTTTGGCCTCCATCACCTTTTGAAAGGTTTCATGGTAACTTTTTCGCAACGCTGACAGTCCGCCGAACTGGTCGAGCACGTCGATCTGATTGGCCGGCTTGAGCAGATACTGGTGATCGTGCTGGCCATGAACATCCACCAGATGCTCGGCAACCTGCTTGAGCATTCCCAGCGTGATCGGATTGCCATTAAGGCTGACGGAGCTTCGCCCGCTGGCGTACATTCGGCGCGTGATGAGCAGTTCGCCGCCATCGGCCGTTACCTGCACGTCGGTGATTTCCTGGACCCTGGCGAGCAGTTGGAGGTTCTTCACTTCAAAGACGCCGCTCACGCGCCCTTCGTCGGCGCCGCCGCGCAGCATCTCGGCGGGGCTGCGCATTCCCAGCAAGACTTCGACAGCGCCGATCACCAGGCTCTTGCCGGCGCCGGTCGCGCCCGTGAAGCAATTGAGCCCGGCGTCCAGCTCCATGCGGACGTCGGAGATGACGGCAAGATTGGAAATGTGAAGTTCGCGGAGCATTGTGCAGGGTCAGTTGTCAGTGGTCAGTTGTGGGTTGTTGGTCGCTGGTGGGGTGGGTGCCTGCGCGACGGACCCGTGTTATATCACGGGCGTCTCGCCTCATCTTTCGTCACATTTTTTTGCGTCCGCCAGCGAGTATAACATATTGGTGGCATTATCGTTCGATTGATTCAAAGGAGTATTGGCATGGAAGCCAGGGCGAACAAGGTACGAAGGCGTTCG
>DASRLH010000454.1:0-3753 GCA_035648595.1 Tepidisphaeraceae bacterium | reverse complement strand
GTGCTGGGCAGGGCAACTCGCGCCGGGCGACCCACCGCTATTTCCTCTGATGCCGCCCCCTCCCCCGCCGGCCCATCCCGCTTTCGCCAGCGCCACAGCGCCCGCAGCGCGGCGAGGCCGTCGCGGAGGCGGATCTTCTTGCCGTCGCTCTTGCCCCGCGGCGAATACGACACCGGCACCTCCACAATCCGCAGCCCCATCCGGCACGCCTTGGCGATCACCTCCGGGCAAAACTCGAAGCGGCTGCACTGCAAATCCATCCGCCGCAGAATCGAAGTCCGGGTCACCTTGTAGCAGGTCGCCTCATCGGTGAGGTTGATGCCGTACAACATGCGCACGGCCCAGTTCAGCCCATGCACCCCAAGCCGAAACAATCGGCCCACGCCGCGATGCCCGCCATTGAGATACCGCGACCCCAGCACCATATCCGCCTCGCCGGCAAGCAGCGGCGCAAGCAGCCGAGCGTAATCGGCGGGATCATACTCCAGGTCCGCATCCTGCACGATGGTGAAGACGCCGAGCGCGTGAGCCAGGCCGGTGCGGATCGCCTGGCCCTTGCCGAGGTTTGTGCGGTGCGTCAGGATCAGCAGCCTTGGCGTCCCGCGCCAATGCTCAAGAGCGTCGGCGGTGCCATCGGTTGAGCCGTCGTTCACCACGATAGCCTGTATCTGGAAAGGCGCCGCCATCACTCGACCGAAGAGTTGATGGATCGTTCCCGCTTCGTTGTATGCCGGGACGATGACGGTCAACATCGGAGGCCGTCGAATCTCCGCGGGAAGTTGCGGCGGTTGCAAAGCCATGTGTTGCACGTCCATGAATTCCTCGCGATCGATTTGATCAAATTGAAAACGTGCGCAATCTCGCGCCGATCACCGTCGTCGAAGTTTCAAAATGCCCAGGAAGAAGCTTGACAACAGGACCTGGAAGCCGAGCGTTAGAGTCGTGACGGCCGGCACGACCAGCCGGGCAACTCTTTTAGGATCGAGATCGCCAAACGAATTATGACCCCAAACCCACACCGCGCCAAGTGAAATCACCAGGCCGCCGACGATCAGCGCCGTCCCAGCACAGATGCCGGCTTCAAGCGTGAGCGGCCCAAGCCATCGGCTGACTCGCGGCTTGTCCGGCAGCAGCCCCTCCGCCGTCGCGAATACAACCGTGAACAACGAAAACGTGACGGCCTGAAAGCCGATCAGCACCGCCGCCCCGGCATACATCAAGGTATCAATGTCCAGCGTCGCCCGCCCAATTCGCACTGGCCCCGGCAGCAGGCACGCCCCCGTCACAAGGCCCATTATCATCAGCGCGATACCGGGGTAAAGGAAAAGCCATCGCGGGCTGTACAGCAGCAGGAACCGCAGATGCCGCCATCCATCGCGCCACGTCCGCAGGTGCGGCGGCCGATCCCGTCCATCCGGCGACAAGGTGGTCGGAACCTCCGCGATCCGCAACCCATGCAGCGTCGCCTTCACGACCATCTCGCTCGCGTACTCCATCCCCATCGTCCGCAAGTCCAGCTTCCCAATCGCCTGCCGGTCGAATCCCCGCAGCCCACAATGAAAATCACCGCACGGGCTATGGAAAAAGAGCTTACCCAACGCGGTGAGAACCGGATTGCCCAGGTACCGGTGCAACGCCGGCATCGCCCCCGGCCTGATCCCTCCCTTAAACCGATTCCCCATGACCAACTCGCATCCGCCGCGCAGCTTGTCAACAAAAGGCTTCAAGTTCGAGAAATCGTAACTATCATCCGCATCCCCGATGATGACATACGTTCCACGAGCCGCCGCGATGCCGCCCTGCAACGCGCTGCCATACCCCTTGCGCGCAACCGTCACCAGACGCGCCCCGGCAAGTATCGCGATCCCCTGCGAGCCATCCGAGCTCCCGTTGTCGGCCACCACCACTTCGCCCTCGATCCCAAGCGCCTCCAGCGACCGCCGGGCTTTGCGAATGCAAACCTCCAGCGTCGCGGCCTCGTTCAGGCACGGCATGACGATTGATATCTCAGGCTCGACGGCAGTCGTGTGCGGTGCAGCCGTGTCCGGGCAGTCTTGTTCGCTCGCGATCATGACGGCCTCCCGTACTCGCCTAATTTCCGCCAACCGCGTGCGTCGATGGCGCCGGCCCCGCGGAGCGTTTCGCCATACCATACTTCTTGCGTGCCGCATCGGCTTGTTCTGGCGTTATGTGATAAATGTAGATGGAGTATCCCGCGTATCCGACAGGCCGAAAGTCCAGGAAATAGTCGTAGTCCCGCTCCATATTGTGCAGTTTGTTCACGCTCACCGCGTACCACCCCGGCAGAGGACCCAAATCAGGTGGTTCAACAGACGCCGCCCGACTCGATTGCGGCCCAATCGGCACCGGCTGTGATTCAATCCCGGCCATTTTCGGATCGATCAGCGGCAGGTCATAGGCGAGATGAAGCGGTGTTGCCTCTGGATGTTTGTCCAGCCAGCGCCGGAGGTTGAGCAAATCCTGGCCCCAGTCCGTGTTGCTGTTACTCAGGTGATAGTGGCCGCCCATCGGCCCGCCGACCAGCTCATTGAAGTAGGAAAGACTATGCGGGTAGACCCATAGACTGCTGCCGATGGACCACGCCAGCGCGGCGCCGACAATGAGCGCAAGCCGCTTATGGCCAAATTCCAAGGAGCGTGCGACCTTGCTGGCCCAAATGAACATGAATGGAAAGATCGGCAGCACATAACGCAGGTGGTGGTTGAATCCGGTCTGGGAACTCACCAGAAAAAGCACCGCGACGAACGGAAGCAGCACGCACAGCTCGTTTCCGGGGGTGCTACGATATCCCCGTTTTACAAAGCAAACGGTCAACGCGATCAACCCAAGCGCCCATGCGCCGATGGGTACTTTGATAAGCAGCGCGAACAGGTAGTAATACCACCAGCCGCCGTGGCGCCATCGGCCGTTCAGGTAGGACCATAGATGCTCATCGAACTCGGATTTTTGAATATCGATGCCGGATACATAATTCTCCGGGAGCGGCACGCGGATATGACCCAGCCAGGTTCCCGCGAAGCGGTTGCCGGTGGCGGCGCTGTTTGGGGATCGGGCGGCGCCGGTGAGCGTGCGGGAGACAAACTGGTAGTCGCCCAGGCGTTTGAAAGAGCGCTCGAAGCAATAGCCCAGGTTGATCACCCACACGGCCAGCGCCAAAATCACGATGACCCCAAGCCACTCCCGGCGGAAAAACCGGATCGGACGTGGGCGCTGTAAAAGGCGGAAGGCGAACCACTCGATTGGCCAAAGAACGAACAGGATGATCCAGGTCGTCTTACAAAGCTCCGCCAGCCCCATCACGATCCCGGCAACGACCAGGCGCGGCGCGGATGGCGCGCAGAGCCATCGCCAAAACGCATAAGCGGCGGCAACCCCCAGCGCCGTCGCCCCCATGTCCGGCGTAATCAAATGCCCGAAGGCCAGCAGCGTCGGCGAGAAGGTCCAAAGCACAAGTGCCATGATCCCGGCAAGCGTGCCGTACAAGGTCCGCGCCCACAAGAAACAGAGCATTCCGCCCAACAATGAAAGCGGAATGCAGGCCCAGCGTGCCGCGGTCAGGAGCCACAGCGACCGCTTGCCGTTGGTGTCCATGAATTCCTTGCCGGCCATGAACTCGACCCGCACCGTCGGGCTGATGGGGCCATCGTAATACCCGACGTGGTTTTTCGGATGCAGAAGAACAACGGGCGCGGCGGCGATCAGCCGGATGAGCGGCGGGTTGACGCGATACAA
>DASRLH010000453.1:0-2562 GCA_035648595.1 Tepidisphaeraceae bacterium | reverse complement strand
ATCTACAGCCTCCCCCTCGCCCCCACCCTCGACGGCCACTACATCAAAGCCGCGCCTTCGGCGCAGTTTGGCTTGCTTGATCCGCTGCCGTTGGGCGCGCCGTATTCGGATGTGTTTCGCAAGAGCCGCGCGCCGATGCCGCGCGAGTTGGTGCAGCAATTGGTAGGTACGGCCTATGCCTGCGCCTCCCTAAATGCCGATCTCCTGGCCGGCACGCACCTTCGCCTGTATCTGCGCACCCGCCCCGGCGAGCGCAAGGCCGGCCGGCATCTCAAGGCGGCCCCAGTCGCCCGCAAACTACTCTCTCATCTCAAGACCAACCCCGCCATCTCGCATTACGTCGCCGGCGAAGTGAAAGTGGAGGAGGTCACCGATCACCCCCTGCTCGATTTGCTCAAGGCCCCCAATCCCGATCCCGATCAGCCGGGCATGTGCGGGTATGATTTGCGCTGGATGACGCAGCTCTACCTGGAGTCGGTGGGCCGGGCCTATTGGCTCATCGAGCGCGACGGCCTGGGCATCCCGCGTCAACTCTGGCTCCTCCGCCCGCACCTCGTGCGCGAAGTCCCCGACCGCACCGGCAAACGCCTCATCGCCTGCTACGAATACGGCGGAGCCCGCGGCGCTCGCTACGATCCCGCCGAGATCATCAAGTTCCATTTCCCCGATCCCGACAATCCCTACTATGGCGGCTACTCCCCACTCGCGGCGGCGATCGAGAAGATACGCATCAGCCGCAAGGAGGATGCCCACCTGAATGCCATGCTCGAGAACATGGGCCGGCCCGATGCGGTGTGGAGTCCGCGCGGTGACTCCGAGGGCGGGGGCATAGGAGTCGCCGAGGCCCAGCGCGTCCGCAGCGCCTTTCGCCAGGCCTTCGCCATGGCCGGTCGCGGCGGGCTGCTCGTCAGCGACATCCCCGGCTCCATCCAGCCCATGCAATGGGCCCCACAGGATATCGTCGAGATCGAGCGCGCCCGCGCCATCAAGACCGACATCTGCAATGTCTTCGCGGTGCCCGATGCCAAGCTGGAGCGTAACGCCTCCAACCTCGCCGCCGCCAAGACCGCCGACTACGCTCATACCAAGGACGCCGGCCTCCCGCGCTGCGCCCGCAATGAGGAAACGCTCAACGCCAGGCTCGTCCCCATGTTCGACCCCGGCGGCCGGCTGTTCGTCGCCTACGATTCGCCGATCCGCGAGGATGAAGTCTTCGCCCTGGAGCAAACCCGCGCCGCCAGCCACATTGGCGCGATGACGCGAAATGAAGTCCGCGCGGCGCTGGATTTGGATCCGGTTCCCTGGGGCGATCAGCCGCTGGCGCCGGGGAATCTGGTCGAGGTGGACCCGCAAACGGGGATTCCCGAACCTCATACTCCGCCGGCAATCGCCTATCCTCCCATGCCCGATCCCACGCAGCTTGCGCTTGAAATACTTTCGCGCGGCCAACAGTCCCTCGCCGATGCCCAAATCAAACTGGCGGCGGCGCTGCAGGAGATCGCGGCAAAACTGCAAACCTCCGTGGCAACTACCATTGAACCAGTGAACAAAACCGAGCCACCCGTCCTCGATTCGACCGAGATACCCCCTCAATTGCTTGACCCGCAGTGATTCACTTCGCCACAACGGCGTTGCTGGGCGGCACCTTCCCACATTCCGGGCAACGATCTGGAGAAGCGCGAAGGTCATAGCCGCAGGACCGGCAACAGCCGAGAGCTATGCGGCGTCCGCCCCTGACATACTTCGAGATTTGGATCAGCGGCAGGATCAATAGGAGCAGCGAGGGCAGCCACATCGGAATGACAACGGCCCAATCGGTCTCCGTCGGATCCCCATAAGGCGCCTGCCCTATCCGGGTTGAATTCTCGTAACCGAAGCCCCACCGATTTGCATAATCCACCGCCATGAAAGCGTCCAGTTGATCGTGCGAAACTCGCCGCATCCTGAATCTTGACCAATCTGTGTCGTCGTCAATTGGCGTGTCAAATCTGTACACCTTTCGAAAATATCCGACGCAGCCTTGGTACAACGCCATATTCGTGGTCACTATATCGCCGCCGGTCGGTGTTACCCACTCGTGCATCAGGTCCATCGTTGCGACATTCGTATAACTCGTCGCCCATGCCACGCAAACCGCCGCGCAAAGCATCAGCGACAGTACGGACATCAACGTAAAGAGGCAGCGGCGCATAATCGCATCATACCGTCAATGGCCCAGCTAAACGCCCGCTTCCGTTTTGCTTCCCGTAGGATAGTTTTGCACCCCACATTCCGGGCAACGATCGGGAGAAGCCCGAAGGTCATAGCCGCAGGACCGGCAACAGCCCCGGGCTATGCGGCGTTTGCCCCTGAAATACTTCCGGAATTGGATCGTCGGCAGAATCAATAGGAACAGCGAAGGCAACCACAGCGGGAAAATAATATGGTTCTTCCGGCTTTTGCGTAGGTAGTGCTTGAAAAAAAATGGACATGGCCGTCTCCTCTGGAGTTACCAAGCTTCAGAAAGGAGACAAACTCATGTCCACAAGCCTGTTGTATCACGGATGGGGTATTCGCGGCTAC
>DASRLH010000452.1:0-36101 GCA_035648595.1 Tepidisphaeraceae bacterium | reverse complement strand
TGACCCATCCAACGAGAGAGGTGGCTCCACAAGCCTGTCGAGCTTCACCTCTGATCGCGATCTCTTTTTTGCCGTCGCGTGACGGCCGCGTAGAGTCCACGCGCTAATCGTGACTCACCGATTCATACATGGCAGTCTTTTGCTTACCCATCATGGCAAGGATGTAGAGTAAATTGTATCATTCGGATCGAGTTTCGCCGACTGTTTAGGCCGATACGTTACATCCTCATCCGCGTTGTTTAATCCCTTTTGCTTCGCGCCCTTCTGGCCCGCCATTCACGTCACGCCGGCGGCCATCTAGCCGCGCCCCCGTTTCGCTGTCCTAACCTTCCGGTGCCCTCGGAGCAGAAATATACTTGCGAGCATAGAGATCGTAATTCCGCACCAACCTAGGTACGTGGCCAACCAGCCGACCGGGTGCCCAAGCGCAAAAATGCAGAAAATAGTGTTCGTTAATATCCAGTATACCGTAAACCCCGAAATACTTATTGAAGTGCTGGACCGCATCGTTACTCCTCATAGCGCGCGATAATGAATGCATCTCCTTGTCATTTACAACTTCCGTCCGAGCGCAGGGTTCCCCATGACACACACACGGCCGATTCACATTCCACTGAGACCGACAAGCCCAACCCGGTTTGATAACAAGCCGACCGCCACCGCTGGAATTACCAGGGCGGTGCCGGCGGCCGTCAGCGCGGAAGCTTTGGTCGCACTCCCTGCTGCGGAGAGAACACGGGAAACGGTCCCCGTGGCCGCGGCGATATAACCGGACAATGCGGTCACGGAGTACTTTGCATAAAGAGCACTGATGCAAGCCCCCGCGGACGCATAACCCATGAGAACCCAGTCCTGCTGCCACTTCAAGCAGCACATGGTACCTGCTTTGGGCTTACTCACGTAGGGATTACCAAATCTGATATCGACGACCTCCTGATGCCCATCCGGATCGAGGAAGGACGTCGGACGGCCACTCTCGTACTCATAGAGGCTCGCGCTGGAATATAACGCGCCCGCCGGATCACGCTGTTGAAACACTCCAATCACCGAGTGGATCGTCCGATCACGATTGGCAACCAACAGCGTTTCACGATCATAGGACAACCCTTGATGACCGACCCACCAGTCGAAGGCCGTTGTGGTTAAGAAAACCCACAGCGGGGAGTAGATCATGCGGGTGCCATACGGCTCGTATCCATAACGCTCTTTAACGGAACTGCTTGTGTCGCAGATGCATGTCAACCGGAAATTCGCATCCTGTATCGCGTACAGCCGCTGCAAAGCGCCACTGCCCGAGCTGCTGCTGGAACTGCTGCTACTTGAGGAACTCGAGCTGCCGCCGGGGGTGGCATCGCGGCAGATTAGCTCGTCAATGTAGCGAATGCCCCATACATACTGTCGCTCCACATATGACGGCGAGCCGATGCGCTCCTCAATATCCTGCCAATCATCGGTGAAGTAGAAGTGTCGGGTCTCGCCGAGCGAGGTTGTCACCTTGACGATCCGCCGATTGCGGCCATCGAAGGCATAAGTCGCGACAGTGCCGCCGGGGGCGCTGATCTTTACCATTCTGTTCCAAGCGTCGTAGACCGTCGAGTACGAGTTTGCGGGGCTCGCCGGCTGCGGCATCGTGGTCATGTTGCCAGCCGGATCGTATGCGGGTGTCGTCCATTTGGGTGTCCCGCTAATCGCGGTGATCTCGTTGACCTTGTTGCCCGTGCGCGTCTGATTCAGGTCCGTCGCGCCCGCGGTCTTGGTGAGGTAGCTGCCCCAGTTGCTTGTGATATCCAAGCCGTAGTCCATCTCGCGGGCCGGGGTGCCGGTGATGCCGGTTTTCGTGCTGTTGAGTACGCCGCGCTGCATCTGGGTCAGGCGGCTGAGTGGATCATAACTGTAATATTCATCAAGACCCGTGGTCAGCAGATTCGCTTTCCATAGCCGGTTGGAGCTTTGGTCGTAGCCGTACTGGTAACGATCCAGATCGGTGCTGGTGGAGTAGTTGAGCCAGCGCTGGTCGATGATACGGCTGAAAATATCCAATCCGGCGAAAACGCCGGACGTGCCGCCCCACAGATCCAGCCTGATTTGCGGCTCCGGTGAATCGCGGCGAATCACGGTGCTCAGCCCGATGAACGTGTAGCTCGCCAGTGTCGTCGTTCCGTCTTTTAAGCCGGCGACGCGGTTCAGGAGGTCGTTCATGCCGCCGGAGGTGCCATAGTCGGGGCTGATGACTCGTGCATTCGGATAGGTCAGGGCGTTCAAGCGGATTTCGTTGCTGCTCGATGCGCCGCTGTCGAAGGCGTACTGCACCTTGGGCGTGGAACCAGTGACGGTTCCCGAATGCTCCTGCCATTCGGTGATCAACTGTGCGAAGGTGTTGTAATCGAGTTGCACCTGATTGAGCGCGGTGCCGCTTCCTGGCGTGGCGTTGTTGTAACTCGTGATGGTTTTGGCCATGCCGCGAACTTCGTAGGTTGTCGAGATGCGCAGAACGGCGTTGTCTGTCCCGGCGCCGACGGTTGGCACCGAATCGTGCGTTTGTCTGCCCAGTTTGTCCCGGTAGAGCATGCGCACCGTGCCGCGCTGATCGGTGATAGTGAACTGTTCCGATAGGCGATTGTAGGTGTAGGCCACGACATCCGATCCGCTCACGGAATCGGGATAGGTTATGGATACGAGAAGGTCGTTGCGGGCGACGCCGGAGGTACTCAAAGTCGTTCCGTAGGCCCAGGTCGTCGTTTGGTCGCCGGTCGTGGCGTTGACGGCGGTCATCGTCGCAATCTGGTCATCGACCGTGTAGGCGTAATTCGTGGTGCGGGGAGTAGAGGAACCAGATGCCTCGATCGTTTGCGTCTTGCGCGAGGCGTTGTCGTAGCCGGTCTGATTGACGATCAGTAGCGGGTCGGTCGTCTGATTGACGCGCCCGGCGTCATCGTAACCCATCGAATTCACCAACACCGTGGCGCTGGACAACGGCGGCGTGGTGGGCCGGGTGAAGCTGGACGCAGCGTCATAATTGGCATTGGCGAAGCTGCGGTCTAAGCCGTCAAACCAAGTGGCGTCGTACGAAACGCGTGCCTTGGGTTGCGTGCCCGATGAAAGCGCGCCGGTCCCCGTCGCGTCGTTGAGGCGCTGGAGGGTGGCGGTGGCGATGGTGTTCCCGGCTTCGTCGAATGTGAAGTCGGATTCCTCGACGATCGTGTCGTTGGTCACGATCTGCGCTTGGCTGTAGCTCGTGCCGGACGTGTTGTAGCCGCGATAGGTGTTGGTGACCCAGCCGACGCCGTTGATCGCGGATTTGTTGAAGACCTTCCCATCGCCGGCGTTAATTTGCTGAACGATGTTGCCGCTGGCGTCGCGCCAGATGTTGGTGGTGAGGGCGTTGCCGACGGTGCCGGTGGTTGGATCGACGGCGTAGGTTAGCTCCTGGTAGACCCGCCGGCGATTGTCGTAGTTGGTGCCGGATTGCGCGATGAGATATCCGCCGAGGCTGGCGTAGTGCTGGGTGAGCGTGGTGCGATCCAGGTTGTCGAGGGTGAACGCGGTATAGCCGCCGAGGGCGTCGGTGGTGCTGGTTTGGCGGTCGCGGAAGTCGAAGCCCTGGGCGGTGACGCGCGTATCGCCGGTCGTGGCCGAGACGTATTTTGTAATCTGCGTGAGATTTCCATCGCCGCCCGCGCTGCCGCCGTCGTACTGGTTGGCGGTGATTTGCACCATGTTGTTGCCGGTCGCGCCGCCTCCGGTGGGGTCGGAATCGGTTGCGCCGGTGTCGTTGGTGCCGACCCACACCGACGCCACGCGCTGCGGCGTGGTCCAGACTTTTCGCGTGATTGTCCCGCCGGGCGCGACGACGCGGTTTTGCCGTTCCAGGGCATCGTAGCCGAAGTCCGTCTCGGCGAAGTTCGTGCCGACGGTGCGTTTTGATGAGGACGATGGCATAAAACCATCCTTGCCTGCGGCACTCCCCGGTCGAAGGACGCGGAAGTTACGCATGGGATACTGCATTCGATGGTGGCAGTCAACCGGGCGCCGCCTTTGGCCGCAACCCAACGGAGTAAGGAATCGCGGAGTACCGCGGCGGTTGAATTTATCCCCCTCCCACCTCGCAGCTAATTGTACGCTGCGCGGATCGGCGTCAAGGTCCCTCCCCATGAGTACATGGGGCCCCCTCCCTCCGGGCGATCCACCTTGACCCCGGTCCGCTCCGCAGGATGCGTCCGCCACGAGGTGGGAGGGGGGAAGAATGCGGGGACAGATTTCGTATCCGCCACAGTTCCGCTGCCGTCGTTTCCGGCCTGACGAGCACCGCGCGGCCGCGTGGATCGTGGCATAGGGTGGCGGCAAGTCGCATCATGCCGATCGGTCCGCGCGGATTGTCTAACTGTCGGCCGCAACATTATTTCGAGAAAATACAAGCCATCCGGCGGCACACTCGGGAACGGCGGCGTCCCCGCCGGCCCCGTCGCGGGCGGACGAACGCGGAAGGCGAGATACATGGTTCCAGAATACGCCATATAGGCGGACGAAGAGCAGACTGCCCGAAGGCACAACAAAAGCGCGCCGGACTGTCCTTTCCTTTCTCCCGCCCTGCTGGTTGCACTCAAGGCGACAAACTCAGCCACTCATCGCCGCGCGGCGCGCCACTTTTTAGCGAGGCTTCCCGAATCGGCGTAGAAGGATGGCGGGAAACCGTGACGCGGTGGTTCGTGATTTATAGATGAGTCAGCCGTATAAGTCGCTGCGACCGGCGACCCTGTTTCCGTTCCGCTGACCCCTTTCGCCCCACCGAGCCCTTTCGCCCCCTTTCGTCCACGGGTAAGGAGCCGACGCGATTTTCCAATGCACGCTACACTGATCGCGCCATTATTCGGCCCGTGAGCTCAAAGGTTACGATCTCGGCCACAAGCGACTTGTCATCTTCGGGAAGCAGTTGAACCGCACAGCCACATTTCTTGAGCCTCGAAATGGCGCGATTGATGGCCTCATGACCGTCATCCGGGTGATTCGGCGGGTTGTCTTCAACTTTGATTGCGTCGGGGGATAAAATCTCAGAATCAAACCGAATTATCATCGCGAACGCCGTCGGTATTCTGAAGAAAACGTAAGAAACCGCGCTCGGATCAACGATGCGATCGAGTGGTCTACTTCCTGCTGGCATCCCGCGATTGTAACGACGCCAAGACGATTGATGACTTGAAAGTTCATCCGTGAGTATCTTTACTGGCTTGAGGGGACCGAAAATGGGGATAGCAATGGAAAGGGTAGAGTCGAGACGTGGCGCGGTGGTGCTAGGCGCTCCGCTTACACGTCCCGCTGATCGAACCGGACGTGCGGATTTCCCGAACGCGGAAAACCGGACAGGCGCGCTTTTCATGGGTGGGCATGCCTGTTTAACCTGTCGGCGCGGCGTCGGCTCGATTCCAGGCTCAACTCCTCAAATACTTGTGCCGGCCACTTCTCGGCGCCTTGGAGTTGTTACTTTTGTAACCGATTCGCCGGCGCATCCAATTCCATTTGCGCCGGTGGCTGCAGCGACGGCGGCTGCTGGAAAATTATGCGCGGCGTTCGAGAAGCCGTACGTCGCGCTGCTCGGCGGGCGTGAGCCGGTGAGTTGGGTGCAATATCCGTTGCAGACGACGTTGCACACGATGGGGAAACTGAGTTGCTGTCGGACCAAAGCCTGCTGGCGCTCGCGCGTGGTGCGGCTCAACGATGGCTGCGAGCAGGACGCCAGCTTGTGCGAGCAGTCGGTGTTGCAATTCTCCCGCCCGGTGGGCCGATGTATGGCGATTATTAAGCCGGTGGAAATGATCCGCGCGATCGAGGCGTGTTATGAAGGCGGGGCGATGGCGTATGTGGGCGGGTGTTTCCGATAGGCCTTCGGGCACGCGCCAGCAGCGGGAAGCCTGATCTTTCCATTGCTACTCTGGTTCCATACGATGCGACGAAAGCGGCGGAAACGCCGCTTTTACTGGCCTGCGCAACCGGCTACAATCAGGGCATGGACGGGTTGACGCGCGAGCAGTTTATCGAGCAGATTCTTCAGGTCGTTCCGGCCCGGTTTCCTCTGGTGAAGCTGGCGCGGGGCGATGATCGGTTTTCGCTGCGCGTCAACGGCAACGTCGTCTCGCTAGAGAACATTTATCGGCTGGCGGTGCTCAACCCCAAGGAGATGCGGCGGCACGTCGAGCGGTGGATCGTGGAGTTGCTGCGGGCGGCGGAGGGATCGCCGGATCGAACCGGCAGCTACGAGCAACTCAAGGAGCGGATTTTGCCGATGGTGCTGCCGGAGGATGCGGGGCGGGCACATGATGATACGCTCAGCCAGCCGCTGGTGGAGGGGCTGCGGGTGGCGTATGCGATCGACAGCGACCGCACGATCGCTTACATCCCGCAGTCGCAGTTTGAGGAATGGAACGTCACCGCTGACGATCTGCACGCCAACGCGATTGACAATCTGGTAAGCCGCAGCGAATCAATGGTCGCGTCGGCGGCGCAGGATGAGAGCGGGCGGGTCAGCCTGATTTTGTTTCAGACCGGCGACGGCTACGACGCCAGCCGGCTGTTGCTGCCGACGCTGCACGAGCGGCTCAAGGAACATTTGGGAAGCCCGTTTGCCGCCGCAATACCCACGCGCGACATTTTGTTGTGCTTCCGCAATGACGCGGAAACCATCGCGCGGGTGAAGGAGCAGGTGGCGGAGGATTATCTGCGCATGCCGCACCAGGTGACGGATCGGCTGCTGCTGGTGACGCCCGATGGGATCGCGGCGATGTAGAGGTCCAATCAATCCGCGCCCATTCGATCCCGGCGAGTGGAGGAGGGGCGGGTGGTTGATGGCCCATTGGGATTGGTCTCGCCCAGCTCCGAAAGCGCTTGGCGCACCTGGGCCAGCTCGGTGGGGGTGAGACGTTTGACTTCTTCCCTGGATAACTGGTCATTCATGCTCAGCGCCTGGTCAAACTCCAGCGCGGCTTCGGCGGCGTAATCGGGGCGGTGAAGCCGGCGGGACAATTCCTTGAGCGCGCCCGCGAATTGCATGCGAAGACGCACGTTGTTCGGATCCAGCGCCAGCGCCCGCCGATAATCGCGGCGGGCCGCGTCGTAGTCGCGCAGCGTGAACAACTCGAACTGTGCGCGCGATTGGAAATTGGAAGCCGACGATGGATCAGCCGCGATGGCGGCGTCAAGCATCGCCTTGACGGGGGCCGGATCGCGCAGCGGGCCGGCGGCCAGCGTGAACTCCGCCGCATGTTCAATGTACTGGGCGTTATACGGAACGCGCGCGAAGGCCTGGCGCATGGCCTGGGCGGCGCGCAAGTCCAGGGTCTGGGCGCGTTGAAGATCCTGGCGGCGCGGTGGCCGTGGCTCGCGCGGGGCGTGTGGCTCGCGCAGGGCGGCGGCGGCGCGGGCATCGGCATCGGCGTCATGCGCCAATCCCTCGGCCGACGCGATGGGCGCCGCGATCAGTGCCAGCGCGGCCAGCCAAGCCAGCCCCCCCACCGCCAATGCCGTCCGCCCGATGAGCTTTGGCTTTACGGAAGCCCTTTGCGTGAGAACGGACTTCCCCGCCCGGCGGACGCCCAGCGCGCTTCCCGTAATGAGCGCGAACAGGCATAGCGGGCCCGGCTCGAAGAGGGAAAACTCGATCAGGTTATGGATCAGGAACGTCGCCAGGGCCGCCAGCATCGCGTAGAGCACCCAGGGCGCGGGACGGTCATCCAGCTCGAAATCGAGTTCTCCCGCGGGCAATTTTTCGCCGCGCGGCACCGGCAGCCGCAAAGCGGCCGCGGACAGCCCCATCACCAGCGCGCACGCGAACAGCATGCGGCGGAGCAGTTCCAGGAAGACCAGCCAGCCGTCGGTCGTGAGATCGATGGAAGCGAATATATTGACTGTGATTGCGATGATTGCAATGGAAAAGATCGTCCACAGAGCCGTCTTGCGCGCGTGGGAGCCCTGGGCGAAGGACGCACCGGCCGGCGCGCGAGGCGGATTTGGGGCCAGACCCCCGGGAAGCATCGGGCGGGTCAATTCCCACCACAGCCGGAGCATCCAGGCGAGCAGAAGAAGGCCGCCGATCATTCCGAGTTCGACGAAGACGCGAACGATGAAATTATGCGGATCGCGGATTTCCTCGGCAGCCGCGGGCAGGCGATGGCCCAGGTAGAACGGCCCGAAATTCTCCCATCCGACGCCGGCCAGAAAGTGGAAATAGCGACGCGGGTATTGCGCCAGCCCGTGGGTGAGAATGCGCCAGGAGCCGACCCAGTAGTTCCAGCGGAAACTGAGGCTGTCATGCCAGAGCGTGCGGTAGCGCAGGCCGTGATGAATGATGGCGAATGTTATAGCGGCGAGCGCCGCGACGCCGGCGAAGTAAGCCGTGCGCGCCCAGCGCGGGCGGGCGAGTTGGCGGCGCAGGTCCCAGGCCGCCAGCAGAATGATGCCGGCTAAAATCGGGGTCACATAAGCGGCCCGGCATTGGGTCCAATGGATCAAGGGGATGGCGGCGACAATGGCCGCCGCCGGCAGAATCATCCAGCCGACATGATCGCGGTCGGCGGCGCGCTGGAGAATCGATCCGGCCGATACCACGCCCAGCAGCACCAAAAGGGCGGCGTAGGTATTGGTCGAATTGCTGTATCCCATCGGCTGCCCCGCCAGCACCCGTCCGGCGAACATGTTCGCGCCAAATGATCCGGGTTCAAGATGCCGGGCCGCGAGGGTTTTGTCGCGCAGGCCATCGGTGTTTTGCAGCCACGCCTGCTTCAGCTCGCGGTAATCGGTCAGGCGGTAGTAGTACCCGGTGATGCAAAGCGCCAGCAAGAGTCCCAGGCACACCCCGCCGATCACCCGCAACCCCAGCCATGAGCGAATCAGTTGGGAAGACGACCAAAGCAAGACGAGCGCCGCGGCGAGGTGGGAAGCCGACACAACCGACGCGAATTTGTCGGCTGCCCATAACGGGCTGACCGCGGCCCAGGCAGCCAGCAGCGCCATGGGCAGGTGCGCCCAGGATCGGATCAGTTGGTAATCTTTGTCGAACGCGCGGCGGGTCAGGACAAGGAGTGCCGGAAGGCACAGGAGCACGTCAAGCATCAGCCCCGCTCCGGCGCCGGCGGTGAGCGGCGCGCTCAGGGCATCGGCCGCGGGATCAAACGCGCCGCGGGTGGATTCCGAGAGCAGCATCCGGCAAGCCACCAACCCCGCCGACAGCACCAACGCCGCGCGAGTCAGCCAATGCCAGGCGGGAGATTGCGCCGCGGAATGGGCGGTGCGGGAGTGGGGGCGATGAGCGGCGGCGCGACGTGGCACGACGTAATCGTAATCGTTCAATTATGGCATTACACGTACCTGCAATTCGATGGAGGGTTAGTACGCTCGGTGTGACACGGGCGTCCCGCCCGTGCCTGCGGCGCGGACTTCAAGGAAGCGTTGTCTGGGCAACAGCAACGCACTATGCACGGGCGGGACGCTCGTGTCACGATCAGGATGACTCCGCCAGTTCGCCAGACCGATGCCTTACCGTGAGCAGCGGGGATTCTATTTTCGATCTTCTCCGTTGGCGGCGCGGGCTTGCGGAGATATCGGCAGCGGGTGTTGCTCGAGCAGCATGACAACGCCCAGGATCAGCAGCGTTTGGGCGAAGACCAGCACCGCCGCGAAAGTTGAAGGGGCGTGTGCCAGGATGATGGCGGCGACGGCGGTGGCAGCGCTGATCAGGTACAGGCACAACACCGCCGTCCGGCGCGACATGCCGCGCGCCACCAGGCGATGGCTGAAATGATTGGTGTCGCCCACGAAAGGGCTTTTGCCGCGCAGCAGGCGGATGATACTGACGACGACCAGATCATACAACGGCACCGCCATTACGATCACCGGCGCGAAGACCGCGTACCAGCCGGCGCCAAAATGCTCGCCGGGCGGGAGGAAAGTGGTGCGCACGGTGAGCGTCCCGAGCAACAAGCCGATCACCAGGCTGCCGCTGTCGCCCATGAAAATGCTGGCGGGCGCGAAGTTGAAGCACAGGAACCCGAGCAGCGCCCCCAGCAGAAGCGCCAGCGAGGCGGCGACGAACCATTGATGGATGGAAACGGTGGTGATGAGAAAGGCGATGGTGCAGACCGCCGCCACGCCCGCGGATAAGCCGTCCATATTGTCCAGGAAGTTGAAGGCGTTGGTGATCGCGCCGATCCAAAGGATCGTGATGAGGATCGAAACCGCCGGCCCCAGAAACGTCAGAATGCGCAAGTCCGCGTTGAACGAAACAAGGCCGGCAATGATGGCGAGCTGCGCCGCCAGCTTGAGGTAGGGACCCAGGGCGTTGCGATCATCGCGGAGTCCCAGCAGATGAATCAGCAATGCCGCGGCGACGAGGCTGATGGCGGCGCTGGTTCGCAAATTCCGCGCGCCCGACCACAGCGCGGGGATAATCGAATCATGGCCCGTGGGAGGGCCCAGCAGCTCCGTCGGCGGGCCCATGAAATGCACCACCGCCAGCCCCACGACCATCGGCAGCGCAAAGCCCAGGAAAATCGCGACGCCGCCGCCCAATGGCTTGGGGTTGGCGTGAATCTTGCGGCCGCCGGGCTTATCCACGAAGCCGATCCTCGGGGCCAGGCGTTTCATCGCCAGCGTTGCGAAAAACGAAATCACGAAGCTAAGGATGATGAGACCGATGATGGAAAGCGTGAGGGGGCGATTCATTGCTGGTGGCGCGTTGAGATCAACGATTTACCACAAAGGAGTCGATGCACAAAGCGCCAGGAGCCGCCGCGCAACTCGCGATCTGAGGGAAAACAACCACGGAGGCACTGAAACACGGAGGCGCATTCGAGGCGACACGCTGCTTTGCGAAAAGACAAGAACACCAATGGCTTTTATCTTTGGTCGACATGCACCGGATCAACCAAAAGCGCCTCCGTGTTTCCGTGCCTCCGTGGTGAGTCCTCTTCGGGGTGCGAAGAAAAGATCGTTTCGGTTCAGCCATTCAACATTTCCCCCGCCCGCGTCCGATAACGAGAATATCTGTGTGGGGTTCGGGAGTTCTCGCGAGGCGGAGGCGGTGTTGCCGGTATGGGAAAAGCCAGTAAGAAAAACGAACGCCGGGAGATTCACATCAGCCCCGAGCGGGCGGCGCTGTTGAGGAAGGTCTTCGCTCACGGCTTGATGACCTGCCTGTTCGTGGGCGGCCTTGGGGCGGGGTTTTATTATGTGAAGCAATACGTGGATCGCGAGGTGGCGATTCCCAGCGAGCCGCCGACCATCGTCATCAAGCATCGGCCGGCGTGGATGAGCGACCTGCTCGCCGAGCGCATCGCGGCCAGCGCGCGGCCCACGGGGATCTCCTCGGCGTTCGACCATGACATGCTGGTCAACGCACGCGCTTCGCTGGAGAAGAATCCGTGGATCAGCAAGGTGTATGAAGTGCGCCGTGCCTATCGGCAGAAGCCGGGCGACACGCTGGAGATCGACTGCGAATATCGTGTGCCGGTGGCGCTGGTGAGATGGGGCGATTTTTATTGGCTGGTGGACCGCAACGGATATCGATTGCCCGAATTGTACAAGCCGGCGGAGGTGCCGCGGATCGTGCGGGTTGAGAATGGCCGCGTCGATATCCGCATCATTGATGGCGTCCGCCGACCCCCGCCCGAGAAGGCCGGCCAAAAATGGATCGGTGATGATCTGGCGGCGGGGCTGGAAATGGTCTGGCTCCTGTCGGACAAACCCTATGCGCAGGAAATCCTGAAGGTGGACGTGTCGCATTTTGGCAATCCGCGCGAGCCGCACGTCGTCCTGGTGACGCAGTATGGCACACAGGTGCGCTGGGGCCGCACCCCTTCGGAAAGCGACAAGGATCCGTTCATCGAGGTGAGCACCGCCCGCAAACTGGGATATCTTCAGAAAATCTACGCTCAGTATGGCCGGGTGGACGCGGGGCAGAAGGACGGCATCGATCTTCGCTTCGATACGCCACAACAAGCGAATATCGTGACAGCGGGCGTGAATTCGGGAAGCCGGCGATAGGGCGCGGCCATATGGGCATGCGCGATTACCCTGCGCCCCCACGATCTGCCAGGTGATCTGCAAGCCTATCGAAATTCAGGCGTTGATCCCGGTGATCTTCACGCTCAGATATTTCTGGCGATGTCCGATGGTCTTGTGGAAGCCCTTGCGGCGATGGTAGCGCACGGTGCGGACTTTCTTTCCCTTGGCCTCGGCGACGATGTCCGCTGTAACCGTGGCGCCCGGCACGGTGGGAACGCCGATCCTGGGCTTCCCGTCGCCGCTGACCAGCAGCACGCGATCGAACGTGAGGGTCTTCTCTTCACCGGCTGATTCGCCGGGACGGTCGAGCAGAATGGTTTGGCCGGTGGTCACTTTGAACTGCCGGCCCTTGTCTTCAATAATCGCGTACATGTCGTCTCCAACTTTCTTTCGCAAAAGGGCGGGGGATTCTGACAGATTCCCACGGATTGTCAAGCCCTGTATTCCTTCCAATCGCGGAGGCGCGGAGGGGGGTGCGTGACAGTCATTGCGGGCTCCTTATTCTCCTCTCCCAGTCGGGAGAGGGGGGCAACGCGCGGACGTAAGTCGCGCGCCCCGCGACTTGCCCGGAACCACTTGGCTATACTTCCTTTTCTCCCACGTTGCCGTTTGCGACTTTGCCGATGACTGACGCCCAACAGCCCATCCTCGATCATCTGAAATCCCGCGAATTAAAGCTGAAGAGCAAGATCATTTTCCTCCTGCTCGTTGGATTGCCGGCGATGTTTTTTGGCCCGTTCATCATGGCTTTGATCTACGGCGCCGTCGGATTGAGCTGGGGATTCCTGATTCCATGGTCGTGGGCGCTGGCCGCCAGCGTCGTGATCTTTCTGCCGCTGCTGTTTTTGTCGGAATGGCGCACGAAAGGCTCGTATTACACGGACGCCATTGCGTCGTCGTTTGACTATGAGCCGATGGCGTCGGTGGGGTTCAGCGACATTGATGCCCTGATCCGCTTCGTACAAAACCCACGCGGCGAGGTGATCGGGCTTGTCGAAATATTCCTCTGGGGGCCGCGCCAGGTTCTCGAAGCCGCGGTAAACGTGTCGCGCGTGCGATTATTCAAAGGCGTCAGCCGAACTCGAGCCGCGGAGATTCTCGCCAAACTCAATGCATCGGATCACGCGGAGGTTGAGCAATTGATGAAGTCATATGACGAGGCCACAAAGACTTTGGCGGCTCTGGCGTATCTGATCTGGTACGATTGGATTGGCGTTTGCAAGGATGGCAGGCGGGTCTGGCTGGGGTCGGATGGGCAAAGTCGGCTGAGGCGCGCGGGATAAGTTCGTCGCAGACAAGCATGTCTGCCCGACTATCTTGAAGGCTTGAGAAGCTCCAGAATCCTCACGCACGCCCATTCGTGGTTATCGGGCTTGGCCGCACTGCATTTCTGGTGTACCTTACACTATCGGGAAACACCGATTTCTCTTGATGATTGGAGCGTTTTTCGATGAATAAGGCGATGGCGATCAACTCAGGCGACGGCGAGGGCACGGCAATCTTACCACCGCCGCAGCTTCACGGCAGGCTCTCGGAATTGAGCGACAACCCGATCCAAACCGCCCGCCGATACCGCACCATCCTGCTCTTCGGCGCGCCTGGCAGCGGCAAGGGCACCCAAGGCAAGATCATCGGCCAAATCCCCGGCTTCTACCACAGCGCCACCGGCGACATCTTCCGCTCGCTCGACCTGCAAAGCGAAATTGGCCGCAAGTTCTGGGAATATGCCGGTCGCGGCGAACTGGTTCCCGATGAATTCACCATCAAGCTCTGGAAGCAGTACATCAAGGGCATGGAGATGATCAACACTTTCCATCCCGAGAACCAGTTCCTGGTACTCGATGGCCTGCCGCGCAATAAAATACAAGCCGAGCTTCTCAAGGACAGCATCGAAGTGGCGGCCATCATTTACCTGCGTGCCGAGAAGACCAAGATGGTCGAGCGCCTGCGCCGCCGGGCCTTGAAGGAAAATCGGTTTGATGACGCCAGCGATGTGGTCATCAACCGGCGAATGGACGTCTTCGAGAAAGAAACCCGGCCCGTTCTCGATCTGTATCCCAAGGAAGTCGTGCACCGCATCGACGCGACACTGTCGCAGATTCGCGTGCTCAGCGAACTGGTGAAGTTCCTGGTTCCGCTCAAGGAATCGATGGACCGGGAAAACGAGGGGCCGCTGGGGCACGCGTGAAATGGAATGGCTGCGTAAGCCACGGGCGGGTATCCCCTGCCACAAATTCCGGCCACACCCCTTGGAAATTGGGTCCTCTTCGCCCACTTGCAAGCTTGGAGATCGCTCGCTACCATACTCCTGCACGAATTGACGCGGGTGTAGCTCAGTGGTAGAGCGTCACGTTGCCAACGTGAATGTCGTCGGTTCGACCCCGATCACCCGCTTTGTAGATAAACCTGTTGCCGAACGCTATTTAGCGTACCCCTTCGCGTGAAGGGAAGCGGCCGAAATTAGCCGGTTTCTGTGTCAGTGACACATTAACCCCCATTTCGGAGCTTCCCATCATGCCCCGCCCCAAAGCACTCAACCCCAAGTATTGCCGGCACAAGCCCACCGATCGCGCTTTCGTGCGGATCGGCGGCAGAGCCGTCTATCTCGGCAAATGGAACACGCAAGCCAGCCGGGATGAATATGCCCGTGTCATCGGCGAATGGATCGCCCAGGGCCGTCGGGCGCTTCCCGCACACACGCCGGATGCCCCCGTCGGCTTGACGATCACGGAATTGATCGACGCCTTCTACACTCACGCCCGCAGCTATTACATCGACGCCGAGGGAAACCCCGGCCCCGCCGTCGCGGGGTTCGTCGCGTCACTGCGCCCCCTGCAACGCCTGTACGGTCGCACCGAGGCGGCGGCGTTCGGCCCCAAGGCACTGAAGGTCGTGCGCGAATCCATGATCGAAGCGCGGCCCGATCCGAAGCACGAGGGCAAGCCCCCGAAACTGGGCCAGATGCGAAAGCGATGGAGCCGCCAGCACGTCAACGCTCAAATCAATTCCGTCCGTCACGTCTTCAAGTGGGCGGCGGAGAATGAGCTTGTCCCCGTCACCGTGCATCAAGCACTTGCCACCGTCGGCGGATTGAAGCGCGGCAAGACCGCCGCGCCCGAGAGCAAGGCTGTACGACCCGTGGCCGATGCCCAGGTCGATGCGGCTTTGCCGTTTCTGTCAACACAAGTGGCGGCGCTGCTGAAGCTGCAACGCCTTACCGGCGCCCGTGGTGGCGAGCTTTGCATCATCCGCACCAGCGACATCGACCGCGCCGGCAACGTGTGGCTGTACCAGCCCCGCAAACATAAGACCCAACACCACGGCACGAAGCGCATCATTCGCTTCGGCCCCCAGGGGCAGACGATCCTGCAACCGTTCCTCAAGATGGATCCCGATGCGTTCCTGTTTTCGCCGGCTGAGGCGGATGTGCAACGCCGGGAATTGCTCCACGAGAGGCGAAAGACCCCCGAATCGTGCGGCAACACCCCAGGCAGCAACCGACGCAACAAAGCCCATCGCCGGCCCGGCGAACGATACACGGCCAACAGCTACGCCAACGCCATCAAGCGCGCGTGTGACGTGGCTTTCCCGCCCCCGGATGAATTGGCCCGCCGGCGTGTGCCCGTGTCCGGCAGGAAGAATCAAACCCGCATTGAAACGCCCGGCGAATGGAAAGCACGGCTTGGCCCGGCCAAGTGGGCATTGCTGGTGAAGTGGCGCATCGAGCATCGTTTTCATCCGCACCAGGTTCGCCACGCGGCGGCAACCCGGCTGCGGGCCGAATACGGCATCGACGTGGCTCAGACGATCCTCGGGCATCGGCTGGGCAGCGCCATCACGGAGATTTACGCCGAGGCCGACACGCGGAAGGCCGAGCAGGTAATTGCCAAGATCGGATGATCGAGTATAATTTAGGATCGGGAACGGCGGCTTAATTACCCGCCGAAGGTTCGGAGCGGCGCGGGTTGATTCACCATCCGGCCCCGCCGCCCGAACCCGCCCGCAAAAGGATGGTGAAACTATGACACCTCGAGAATCAGCAATCAACACCGTGGCTCGCGCCCGCGAGCAATTCCAGAACGCAATAATCTGCCACTATGAGTGCGATCGCGAATTTGATATCTACACCTACAGCCGAGCAATCCTCTGGATCGGCGTCAAGCAGATGGCGACGGGAGAGCAGTCCATCTTTGATTGCACCCTTGGCCGCGAAAAGCGGGCCCTGGCCGATTTCGGCAAGTTTGTGAAAACGCACGCGCGAGGGTGTTGGATCGGCTGGAACATGCGCGATTCCAAATTCGGATTCGAGGCGATCGCGCACCGGCAAAAAACCCTTGGCGTGAACCCCACCGACAAGCCCGCCAACGTGCTCGATCTGGCCCGCACATTTTGGGAAATCCACGGCGACGATTACGCGCCTCATCCTCGACTGCAAAGCCTCATCGCACTCAATGAAATCGCCGCGCCCGACTTCGTGCCGCCCCAGGGTAATCTGGTTGCGCGGGAAGCGCTGGCCGTCGCCCTGGGGCAAAAATTGGACGCCATCGAAAAATTGCTTTGCTTGCAGGCCAGCGGTTGCTTGAGGATCAGCGGCGCCGCCGCCACAACCACCGACGGCCCAATCCCGCCGAACTCGTTTTTGTGGGCCGGCGGGCGCCACGAACTGCCGCCGATTCCGTGGCGGCTGCTTCACAACCTCTGGAACACGCCCGGCCAGGCAGGGGAGATCGAGACCGTCGCCCAGGCGGTTTGGGGAGATGCCCCGAGCGCGGCGGCGCTCAAAAATGCCGTCCGATCCGTCAACGGCCTGCTGCTTCAAGCGGGCCATCCGCGGTCGATCCGAACAAAAAACGGCCTGTTGATACTCGACTGACCACGCGAAAACCCCTGTAAATCCAGCCTCAAATCGAAGTTTCAATCCCGAGATTTGCGGCCATTGGTTGGGATATCGCGGGTAGGCCCAAGGGCCTACCCGCGCCCCTGTACTGATTGTCACCAACGCTCATATTCGCAATCTTCGCCCCCACAATGGCGCGCTGGGATTCATTAAGTTGCCGGCGATGAAGATTGAGGCTCACTACGAATGACACCAGAGAGCCGCTTTTATCCCACTCACGGAATCGAGGCTCTTGACCGCATTGCCGGCACGCCAGATAGCGGTTCCTGCCGTCGATGATCTTTTGTTCATGGAGCCAAATAGCCTCCCGCAAGCCGTTGGCCTTTATGTCAGCGACCAAACCATCAAACGCATCACCTGTCATCAGTGGGAAGATTTCAGACACAGGCTGGAAAAGTACGGAAAAAGTGCGCGAAAAGTGCGCAAAAAGGATGCGACTTTGCGCACCGTTTGCGCACCGCCCGTTTTCCATGATGCCCCCGGTCAATTTTACCGAGGTGCAACATGATCGACGTTACGAACGAAACCCTTCTCACTCTACGCGAGGCCGGAAATCTGGCAGTGTTCAAAAATCGCAAGACCGGCAAGCGGGCCCACGTGGCCAGTATCTACCGCTTCGCCCTGCATGGCGCGGTCGATCTCCAGGGCAACCGCGTGCGGCTGGAAACAATCCGAACACCCGGCGGGCAACTCACAAGCCGCCAGGCCGTTGAGCGGTTTATCCGCGCCCTCACCGACCCCGACGCCCAGCCGAACGCCCCGACGCCACGCCAGCGACAACGCGAGATCGAGGCAGCGGAGTCGCGGCTCACGGCGGCAGGAATTTGAGCGGGGAAAAATAATTTTTGCCAAAATGTTTCATGCGAGGGCCGCGAGCTTCGACTCTATGACTGAGGTCCGTCCTTTACACCGCGAAGCGGTGTTGGACTGGCAGCATCTATCGGAGACGCAACATGCAATCATCACTCCGCGAGCTTCCCACCATTGGCGCGATCGCCCGGCAGTGCGGCGTCGGCACGCACCAAGTCGAATACGTGATCCTCTCGCGCGGCATCAAGCCCAACGCGAAAGCAGGGCGCGTGCTGGTCTATTCGCCCGAGGCCGTTCAAGAGATCAGCGACGAGCTTCAAAAGATCGGATCGGCACGTAAGGCCAGTTGAGCGTTCACGCGACTTGAGCAACTTCACAATAAAAATGCCCGCCGCTCCGAGCAAGAGCGACGGGCAAGAATCAAGAACCGATGAAAACATATCAGAACAGTGCGGCCAAGTCAAGCAGCGGATCGGAAATTCTTTCGGCTGCCCTGGAAGCACGCGCCGCCGGCCTGTCCGTGATTCCGATCAACCAAGAAAAGAGGCCGGCGGGGACATGGAAGGTCTATCAGTCGATCATCGCCAGCGAGCAGCTTGTCACGCAATGGGCATCGAATCGCAACGCCTTTGCGGTTGTTTGCGGGAAGGTGTCCGGCAGTCTGCTGGTGCTGGACTTTGACGCGGCAGAAGCCTTTGAGTCATGGCGGGCCATTGTGGGGGGGGGTGGACGGTCTGCCGATCCAGCGATCCGGCGGCGGCGGGTATCAGGTTTTCCTGCGGTGTCCCGATCCTGGGCGAAATAAAAAGCTCGCGCGCAAGAAGGACAAGAAAACGCTAATCGAGACGAAAGCCGAGGGCGGGTATGTTCTCATGCCGCCTTCACTTCACCCGAGCGGCAACCGCTACGCCTGGATGATTGGGGGTGTCGATTCCATCCCAACCGTCGAGCAGGAGCGGGCAGATTTTTTGATCGAGGCCGCGCGGCGGCATGATGAATCGAAAGACAACCTGGACGGGCTCGTTGATTATTCGGCGGCGCCGTGGACGGGTGAAGTGACGCCGATCATCGAGCGCTGCATCAAGTACCTGGGGAATATCGATGATTCCGTGGCCTTCAGCGACGGCGACCATGCGCTATTCCGGGCAGGGTGCGAGATCGCCAGATTCGCACTCCGCGGCGGCGAAGCGTGGGCCGCGATGCACTGGTACAACGAAAAAAAATGCTCTCCAAAATGGCCGACTGGTCGGCTGAATTACAAGATCGATCAGGGATGGGCGGTCTGTGCAAAGTCGGGACAGATCGGGAAGCACCTGCAGGGCGACAAGCAGCCGCCGACAGACGAGGAAGCGGGAAGGCGTTCAAGCAGCGGCGGCGGAAAGGCCTCATCATCCGCGACGGCAGCGACGGCGAGCGCGGCGGCGCCCGCGCCAGAACCAGACCCAGCGCCGATTCCACTGGATCAACCATTGACGCCCAAACTCCCAAACGGCGTGTTCCTTCACGCGATGGGAGACATGATCGACGCGGTTTCAGCATCCACCGAAGCCCCCAAAGAACTCTGCGTATGCTTTGCGCTGCCGGTTGTGGCAGCGACGGTTCAAGACAAGTTTCGCGTCCGCACAAAGCCAGACCACTCCGAACCTCTCTGTATCTGGATGCTGGCGCCGCTTCAGAGCGGCAACCGCAAGTCGTCGGTTTGCGGTAAGGTTTCCGATCCTCTTTCCGACATCGACCGCCGGCGTCACGCCAAGGTTCAGCAGGACATCGTCGTCGCCACATCGATCCGCAAAACCATCGAAGCGCGAATCCTGAAATTGCGGTCGGACGCCACAAAGGGCGGCGGCAATCCCGGATACCTCGATCCGATCGCGCAGCAAATCGCCGACCTTGAATTGACCCTGCCGGAGATCCCCCGTCTGCCGCACTTGTTCACGCAGGACGTGACGCCCGAGCACTTGGGCACAATGATGTCCGACAACAACGAGTGCATGACGCTGCTTTCCGACGAGGGCGGCATGTTCGACATGATGGCCGGGCGATACAGCAACGGGAATGCAAATCTGGACATCTATCTTCAATCACAGTCCGGGGCGAAGGTTCTCGTCCATCGCGGATCGCGCCCCGAAGTGAGGCTTGACAATCCCGCGCTGAGCATCGGCGTTTCTCCGCAACGGGACAAGCTTGTGCGAATCGCGGAGAACCCGGTATTTCTTGAACGGGGAATGTTGGGACGATTCTTGTTTATGATGCCCGCTTCCCCACTTGGGTATCGCACCCTCGACGGGCCACCGATCCCGCCGGCTGTCACCGAGGGCTGGCACTCTCTTGTCAACGCGCTGGCGAAAATCCCCAACAATCGCGGAACGATCCGCCACGAATTGTTCTTTTCGCCTGAATCTCAGCAGCTTTGGAGCGAATTTGAAAAGCGAATGGAGCCGACGATGAGAGAGGGCGGGAAACTCGAGCATTACACGAATTGGGCCAGCAAGTTGCCCGGCCAGGTCGCACGCGTTGCCGGACTTCTCCATTGCGCGGACAACTTCAGCGCGGTGGAAAATCTGCGCGAGATTCAGGCCGACACGATGAAGCGGGCCATTGTGTTCGGGGAATACCTCATCGACCAGGCGTTGTCGGCGTTCAGCCTCATGTATACCGATCCGAGCATGGGGGCCGCGCGTGATCTGTGGAGAATCATCGAAAAAAACAAGTGGCAAACCTTCACGGTGCGCGATGCGTGGCACCCGTTGAGAGGGAAATATGGGAAAGTCGCCGGCGTGGATGGCGGGCTCGATGCGCTGATCGACCGCGCCTTCATATTTGAAATAGCCGCAGCCGACGACCGCGACAAGCGCAAAGCTGGACGCAAGCCAAGCAAGAAATTCCGAGTCAATCAAAGAATCGTTTCTGGGTGGTAAGCACCGAGCGGCCAGATTTTTGATTTGGTCATTCTGGTCATACTTTCCCCGATCTAGTCATAAAGGTCAGGAATCCAGTAAAGTCAAAAATAAGGATATATTTATTTATATAAATATTTGCTACACAAGTACAGAGGTCATGTGAGTCATGCAGGGCGTTTGCATGACCACAATGACCAAATTGCAAAACAGGAGATTCGACCATGAACGATTCAGAACGCAAGCAGCAGCGACTTGAAACGGCCAGGGCATTCCTCATTGCCATGATGGGGCCGGATGGCGGATGGCTGGCCGGCTATGAGCAGATGGACAACGCGATCGCGCTGGCGGACAAACTGATGGCTGAACTGGATCGAACGCCGGTCGGCGCGAACACCCCCGCCGGGCTGGTCATTCGGGATGATCCACCTTACCGGAACTGACGCCGCACAACTGGCCCGCCCTCCAGCTTTCACCCGCGCCAGAATATTCTAAATAACCTATCGCTAGGATATGTTCAGAAGGTACTGGCAATGGGGGCGATTCTGAGACGTGCAAAGCCTTGGATGCCCCCGACGTAGGGTTGGAGTGAGCCGACGCGGGAAATGGGCAAATGCGGCCCGGCGGGACGCCCTGTAGGGGGGGTAGGGGTAAAAAGTCTAGGATCGAAGGTCTCGCGAGACCGTCGCCCCGCCTCACGCGCGCGGACGCGAAATGAAACACAGGCTATGCAAAAAAAATTTTGCTGCGCGAATGTTTAGCGGACAAGCGACAGCGAACGACTTTAAGGGTGATGAAGCGTAGCCAACCAGCAAGCAGCGAAATTTCGCGGCTGTTCACGATCAGGGAGGTTTCCGAAGCGACACAGCTTTCCGAGGGCACGCTTCGCGCTGCGGTTCGGCGGGGTGATCTTCGCGCCGTGAAGCTCGCCCGCGCCGTTCGATTCGAGGCCGAAGCCGTCAACGATTTTCTGCAACGCCATGAGACGAAGGGCAAGGCAGCATGAACCAGCAATTTGAAACCCGATACTTTAAATCCGTCGGCAGCGAGCTTCGCGTACTCCCCACCAGCAATGGCCAGCCAGCCAAGTTCACGGGCAGGGCCGCGGCGTTCAACAGCCCGTCTGATGATCTTGGCGGATTCAAGGAGATCATCGCGCCCGGCGCCTTCCGCGATTCGCTGAGTAAGAACGGCGATATCCGCGCGCTGGTCGGCCACGATCCCGACCGGCTGATGGGCCGCACTTCCAGCGGCACGCTCCGGCTGACCGAAACCCTCGATGGCCTTCATTTCGAGAACGATATCCCCGACACCAGCTACGCGAGAGACTTGGTTGAGCTCGCGCGGCGCGGTGACATCAAGGGCATGTCTTTCGGCTTTCGAGTACCGAAGGGCGGGGACGCCTGGGCAAAAGGCAGCGATGGCCGCGCCGTCCGCACGTTGAAATCCGTTGACCTGGGCGAGATCAGCTATGTCGCCAACCCGGCCTACGGCAGCACGGGATTCAGTCAGCGGGACGTCTACCACGTGGACGACGAAACCCGAGAGGCGGCGCGGCGCTGCGTGGCCGGCAGTCGGCCAGCGTACGAGCGGTGCCAACGGATGCTGGCCCTGATGGAATTGCAGTCGCGGGCGGCGTGAGCGGGCGCGGCGTTAAATAAAAACACCCGGCCCGCGTGGGCCGAATTAACAATCGAGCAGGAACAACAGATTATGGAATACTTCAGCGGATTTTCGCGGGCCGATCTTGAAAAGTATAGCCTTCAGCGGGCGATTCGCTCGCTGGCGCAAAAGCGCCCACTGGAGGGGATCGAGAGGGACGTCAGTCGCGAGTTGGCCAAGCGAAGTGGTAAGCCCACCGCCGGCATCCATATCCCGTTGACCATCCCCACCGGCCCGGATTTGGAGCGGCGTGCCCTCGATCTAACCACCGGCGCCGGTGCCGTGGCGACCACCGTCGATCCGGCGCGGTTTATCGACGCCTTGAGGTCGCGGACGGTCTGCCTTGCCGCCGGCGCCACGATCATCACCGGGCTTGTCGGCAATTTGCAGTTGCCTCGAGAATCGGTAATCGCCACGCCCGCCTGGGACGCCGATTCAGCCGCGCCGGCTTCAGAGCAAAATGCCACCCTGGACGATGTGCTGATGGAGCCGCATTCGTGCTCGATCTTCAGTGACCTGTCGCGGAAGTTTTGGTTGCAGTCAAGCTTGAGCGCCGAGACGTTCGTGAAGAACGATCTTGCCCGCGGCCTGGGCGTGGCGCTCGACGCCGCCGCCCTCAACGGCCTTGGCACCGGCAATCAGCCGGTGGGCATCCTCCAAAACGGCGCGATCCAATCCAACCCGATCGGAACAAATGGCGGCGTCCCGACCTACGCGCAGATTCTTGCCCTCGAAACGGGAGTGGCCATCGGGAACGCGGACGCCGGCTCGCTGGCGTATGTCACCAGCCCCAAGGTTCGCGGCCTGCTGAAAACGATTCCCAAAGTGACCGGCGGCGCGGTTGCCGAGCCGGTGTGGCGCTCACAACCACTGGCCAGCGGCGGGAGCCTCGATTACTGCGATGGCCGAAATGCTTTCGTCACAAACTCGATTCCCTCGAATTTGACAAAAGGCACCGGCACGAACCTCAGCGCGATCATCTTCGGTGCGTGGCAGGATTTGGTCATTTCGGTATGGGGGGAATCTGTGGAAGTGCTGATCGACCCCTACACCTTCAGCAGCAGCGGCAGTGTGCGAATCGTGGCCAAGTTGGAATGTGACATTGCCGTCCGGCATGTGGAATCCTTCCACGTTATTTCCGATTTGGACGTCTCTTCGCAACCGACTTCGTAGTCGGCAGCGGGGGCGCGATTCCCTGTTCGTTCGTCACAGTAAAACTTTTTGGTAGCAACAGCATGATAAACGTAACTCAAATCCGCGAAGTCATGGAGAAGAAAACCAGCCCCGAGCAGGCCAAGGAATTCGACCGTATCGACGCGCTCGTCAAGGAAGCCGCCGGGCAGGGTCGGCGATTTGTGGACGTTCCTTTCCCAACTGCCACCGACAGACGCACCATCCACGACCTGGCCAGCCGGTTGAACGGCTACGGCTACGAGGCGGCGATCACCGAAAGATTGTCGCTGTTCCTTTCGTGGTGAGCGCCGGCAGCGCGATCAGCCAGTAACTTTTCCACCGAGCACCGCCAGCAATGAATCGACTCGACACAAATTCTCTCGACTCCACCATCGCGAACGACTGGTGGGAAATTCCGCCATCCGATGCCGCATGCGCAGCGCTGCCGGGCTGGGCCACCCCACTCATCGGCCAGGGCTTCTTCCGCGTGGGCCCGGCCAAGCTGCTGGAACTGTGCGGGCCGAAAGCGGCCCGCCATTTTGAAGCAGTACTCATCCAAGCCGACCCCGACGCCGCAAAAATGTACCTTGGCCCCGGCCTAAATGTAGGCGTGTCACAGACAATGGTGTTGCTCGACAAGCTGGCCGGCAAGGGCGGGTTCACTGTCGAAATGGTCGAGGAAATTAAGGCTTTGGGCCAAACGACACGCTGGCTGTTTGGTGCGCCGGTGTCCGCAGCCGATGTCAAAGCCAGCCGGTTGCGCGTTCGCGGCCGGCGCCGATGATTCTGTCCATGCCCCGTTCGGCCCGCCACCGTTTTTTCGGGCGGTGGCGGGTTTTTCTTTTCCTTTGGGGCCGCATATGCCGGACGCGACGGAGATCAACCCAAGCACATTGGCCGGCTACAGGCCGATGGAGCGATTTCTTGCAGAGCGTGGCGTTGATCTGATTGAGGATGGCCGGCTCAGATGCAAAGTCTGCGGCTTCACCTGGGACAGGCCGACCGATCGCGCCAAGAGCCGTAGCAGGCGGCTGGCCAGGTGGTTATGCCCCGGCGGATGCACGAAGGTATTCATTGCGGGCCGCAACGCCACCACGACACGAACATGATCGACTTCGCGTGTGGCAACGCTATCCTTTCGCCCGCCGACATCGAGCAGCAGCTTGCCGCCAAGCCGCACCTGCAAGGCGACCGCCGACTGACACTCAAGCAGGCTCGTACGGCCACGCGAGACGGCCGCCAGCGCCAGGACGCCGCCGCCGCCATCGGCGTGTTGCCGGGCGCGGGCGAAAGTCTGCATCTGATCATCGGCGGGAAATTCGCCTTGTGGGATTTGGTGCCCGCCATGATCCGGCTTGCCGGCAGCGCGATCCAGCGACTTCACATCGCCACGTTGGGATTCAGCAAAAAAAATATCGACTCGCTTTGCGCGCTGCTGGACGCCGGCCAAATCGGAACCGCCCGGCTGCTGGCATCGCTCTACTTCGCCAAGACCAGCGGCCCGATCTTCGATCATGCCGAACAGCAACTCGGCCAGCGGGCAGGCCGCGCCAGTTTTCTCGCGCTCCGCACACACGCCAAAATCCTGCTGATGCAGATGCAGGATGGCGGGACGTTCACCGTCGAATCATCCGCCAATCTGCGAAGCTGCAAAAACATCGAGCAAATTTGCATAAGCGCCGATCCAAGCCTCTGCCAGTTTCACGCCACTTGGATCGACGAGCTTTTCACGACCGCCCGGGCGGGAGCCAAACCCAAATGAGCCGCAACCAGAAAACCGCCATCGTGAAGATTGCCCCGTTGGACGAAGTCGGCCAGGCCGTGTTTGATTGGATCGTCGCCGGCCACACCCAAACGGACATTGCCGAAGCGGTAAAAGCCAAGTGGCCCGCCACCGAAGCGCGGCCCGCGATCATCACGGCGCTCCAAAAGTTGGCCGAAGCCGGGACGCCGGATCGGGCGCTTGCAAGGGGATGGTGTATCGAAGCGGCGAAATTGCTCTACAGAAAAGCCACCGATTCGGGCGACCATGGCGCGGCGGTGAAGGCCGTGAAGCTCGTGGATGAACTGGCGCGGACGGCAAACGCGGGACAGCGCTGTTGAGGTTCGCCGGCACGCCAGGACGCACGCCAGCGACGTTTGACCACCGGGCCATGCCCAAGGGTAGGTGAGCGATTCAGACGCCGCAAAAAGCACAGCCGCACGCACTGGCCGGCCAGTGGGGCGAGGTTTGAGCATGAACACATTTCTTCACGCGATTCTCCGCGATATCGAGGGGCGATACCATTTCCAAAAACTTGAGGTTCGGGCCGACGCCGGCGAACTCGTGATCGAGCCGCGCGGAGATCGGCTGCGCGTCTCCGGCACGCACGAGATCACGGGACTCGGCCCACGCGACGGAACCTACGTTGAGCTCGAGGGCGGATCGGCCTATGGGGTGATCATTCAAATCGAGACGGCCCGGCGCCTGGGGCTGGCGATTGAGCATTGAAGATCATTAAGACGCCATCGCATTCACACCAAGCCGGGGCGCGCGGCTAAGCCGACAGGATTGTTTAAACGGTTCGCCAGGGTCGGGGCGGGGCGCTACCGCCCCCTCTTTTGCTGTTGACACAGTTTGACACAATAACTGACACTGAAACCACCCGCCGAACCCGCGACGTTCACCCGGCTGGCTGTGCAAGAATCCGACAATAAATCTGACACAATTCTGACACTGTAACCCCCCGTAGGACACTCAAAAACCGCTATCACTTGCGAACGTCTGCGAATGGCGGTATAGTCAGAAATCGTTGTTTTGCGGCTAATTTCGATGGTTTTCACAAAACGGTTGCTTCGATTGCCAACGTGAATGTCGTCGGTTCGACCCCGATCACCCGCTTTTGGAAAGGCCCGGCGCCGAAAGGCGCCGGGCCTTTTCTGTTTGTGGCCGAGATGCTTCAGGGCGCGGGGCCTCTCATCGTTTTCGGATGGGGCTTAGTCGCGACCGCCGCGCGGGGGAGCGGCGGCTTCTTGGGGTTTATCCCGTCACTCAATGGGGCCGATACATGCTCTAACGGTGGCGCGACGGCCTGGCCAATTTCTGCCGACGATGGGGACGGTGCGCCTTTGGGTTGCGCCGGCGATGGCGTTCGTGGCCGGGGGGATGGACCGGGGGTATCAGACGGATTTTTGGCATCACCTGGCGCGCGGGCGGGAAATCGTCGGGCAGGGGGGAATCGTCGATGCCGATCTGTTCACGTTCACGCTTTCGGGTCATTTGCTGCGTGACAACAACTGGCTTTCGCAGGTGATGTATTATCGGCTGTTTGCCTGGGGTGGGCTGGCCGGCGTCCAATTGGCAAATGCCCTTTTGCTGGCGGCGGCGATGGCCGTGCTCGTTCGGCTTTGCCGGCGGGCCTCGGGGTCCGGGCCGGCGGCCAGCGCGGCGGGGGTGATCGTTTTCCTGGGGATCTGGCAACTTCTGCTCATTCGGCCGCAGACGTTGTCGCTATTGTTGTTCGGGCTGATTTATTCCGTGTTAAGCGAAGCCGATGCCTCCCGGGCGGGGATATGCGGCGATCAACACGGTCCATTTTCCAGCGAAATCGAGTGGCGCCACGTATCACGGGCGTCTCGCCCGTGCCTATGGCATGGACCTAAAAGTTGCGATTCTTCCAGACTCGAACGCAACGCGCACGGGCGGGACGCCCGTGATACGGCAGCGGGCATTGGCGCGCGTGCCGACCAAATCGTCGAAGCTCAATCCGCTCCCGCGGCAATCGCCGTGGGATCTCACTTCGCCCGATGGAGATTCCTTGTAATTGTCCCGCTTCTGACGGCGCTGTGGGCCAATCTGCACGGCGGATTTCCAATCGGTCTCGTGCTCATTGGCGCGTTTACTGCCGGGGCGATTGTGGAATGGCGAATGCAAACCCGGCGCGACAATCCTTCGATTGCTTGGTCGGCTGACGCCTTTCCCTGGCCGCTTGCGCTGTGCTTCGCGGCCAGTATTGCCGCGACGTTGCTGAATCCGTATGGGTGGCGGGTCTATCAATACGTCGGATCCATCACTTCAACCGCGGCGGGCCGGCATATCGAGGAATGGCTGCCGCCCACGCTACATTCCGGGGTCGGCCTCATGTTCTGGGCTTCGGTGCCTGTGTTGGCGGGATTATTCCTGATCGCCCGTCGGCGGCCGACGATTCGCCAAATGGTGATGATCCTCTGCTTTCTGCCGCTGGCGTGCCGGTCGGTGCGGATGGTGGCGTGGTGGTTTCTGGCGATGGCGCCGATCATCGCAACGCTGCTGCGAGCCACTTTCCCCTCCCCTGGTACTCCGGGGGAGGGGAAAGTGGGGGTCGACGGTGTTGAGACAAGAGGACGGACCCCCACCCCAACCCTCTCCCGGGGTATCGGTAGAGGGAGCGGAGCCGCGCCAGCGCAACAGAAATTGGAATACGACGGCGGCAGCTTTTCCTTACGGCCGGCCCGTCCCTCATTTGCCGGCGGCTCACTGGCGGCGGTTTTATTGGCGATTTGTGTGCTGAGCCTGCCGCAAATGGGCCGATATAACCCACTGTTCGGGAGCGTGCGCTCGGCGAATCGGATGGAAGATAATTTGCGGCGGGTTTCGCGCGTGTTGAATGGCGCACCGGCGGATGGCCGGGTCTTCAGCCGGCTGGAATGGGGCGAATACCTTGATTGGTCGCTGGGGCCATGCCATCGGGTTTTCATGGACGGACGAATAGAGGCGTATTCCGACGGGCATTGGCAGGAATATTGCACAGTCACTTCAGCCGCGACTGGCTGGCAAGACGTTTTGGACCGCTATCAAGTGAATTGGCTGCTCCTCGACTCGACCTATCACCACCGACTATTGCGAGCCGTGCGCTACAGCGCGCGATGGAAACAGGCAGCGGCCAGCGGCCCCGCGATTCTCTTTGCCCGACACATTGAGCTTGCTCAACCCATTAGGCCGCACACAAATTCTCCATTTGCACAAAAAGGGTGTTGGCAATTTCGTGAAGATTATTCTAATCTAGCGGACAGTCGATATACTACTGGTAGCGGAAGCCCGAATACAGTGCCCAACCTGTCGGGGTATCAGCTTTCGGGATCGCTTGGCTCGCCCGGACGGGAGTGTGGAACATTTCCCGTACCGCAAGGCCGATACGGGTGCGATGCCGCACCCCGGCCGATTCGGCGGGGACATTGGAGGAAACCGTCACTTTTATGGACGAAGACCCCTTCTCGGGTTATGGCCTCCGCTCGGTGGAACTCGCCGACCGGGCCGTGCTTGACCCCTATTTCTCGTCCCTCCGCGCCCCCCTGTCCGACTACACCTTCTCCCAACTCTACACCTGGCGGAACAGCCTCCGCATCCTCTGGAAGCAAATCGAAGGGCATCTGTGCGTTTTCGCCAACGGCACCGGCGACCTGACGCTGCTCATGCCTCCCATTGGCGACACCCATTCCGACAAAGCCATGCGCGAAGCCTTCGAGTTGATGGATGCCTACAACGTTCACAATCAGGTTCCCGACCGCACCCGCGTCGAATATGCCAGCGAGGAACTGCTCGCCCGCTTCGACCGGGCCACTCTGCAAGTGCAGCCGATGGGCGCGGATTACGTTTACGATGTCCGCGCCATGATCGACTTGGCCGGCGGCGACCTTGCCAGCAAGCGGCAGGCGAAAAACCGCTTCCTGCGAAACTATTCAAATCGCGTCGAGCCGTACCGCGCGGCGATTCACCAGGCCGATTGCATCAAATTGCTCGACCAGTGGAAGGATCATCAGGACGGCCAGCATGTGCGAGAACCGACCGCCAACGCCATCAAGCGCGCCCGCGAATCCATCGCCACCAAGCTATGCCTGGAATCGGCGCATGTGCTGGGTCTGGAAGGAATGGTGGTGTACGTGCAGGAACCTTCATCCGACTGGTCCCTCAAGGCCTTCACCTTTGGCGAGCCGCTGGGCGATTGCCAGAGCAGCATCACAATCGAAAAAACGGACCTCACAACCAAGGGTCTGGCCCAGTTCATCTTCAGCGAGTTCTGCCGGCAAAATTGGTCGGACCGGCCGCTGGTGAACGTCGGCGATGACTGGGGACTGGAATCGCTCGCCTGGACCAAGCAAAGCTATCGGCCCGTGCAGTTGCTAAAGAAATACGTCCTTCGGCGCGAACGAACCGCGATGGTGGTAGCAGCGTGATCTGTAAGAAGTGGGGCGCTTGCGCGAAAGCCGCCAAAAATCCGAAATCCGAACCACGAAATCCGAAACAAATTCAAACGAAGAAAATTCAAAGGCTCAAAACCGCGTTTCCGTTTTGGATTTTCCGCTTTATCTTCCATTTGGATTTGTTTCGGATTTCGACATTCGGATTTCGGATTTTTGGCGTCACTTGGGTTCCCGCATCAGTTCCCCAACGACTCCCTCATTCCGCGCCACTCACTGCTTCAGTAGCCGTCTGCAATCCTTCCGCGACCGGTTGCGGCAGAATCCCCTGGCGCACATAAATCGGGCGGATATGTTTGCGCAGCCTTGGCAAAAAAGCAGCGTAGGTGAACGCCGCGACAAGCACGGCTGAGCCGGACCATAGCAACGTGATCGATGCGCCTCTCACGCCGCCGCCCAGATACTTGGCGGAGATGCCGGCGATCAGGTTGCCCCAGGGCGCCATCCCGACGAACGCCATCGCGAAAAAGCTCATGACGCGCCCGCGCATGCGGTCTGCGGTGAGCGTTTGCAGAAGCGTGTTGGTGGAGGCGAAGCTGATGAGCATCCCAAACCCGGCGGCGGGCACGATCAGCAGCGAAAGCCACAGATGCCGCGACAAAGCGAAGGCGATGATCGCCCCGCCAAATACGCCCGCCGCTATGGCGATAAGCCGGCCCAGGCCCAGCACTGATTTTCGCGACGCCAGGTAGAGCGCGCCGATGAGCGCGCCGAGGCCCGAGGCGCCCATGAGGAAGCCGAGCATTTCGTCGCTGTTTCCCACGCCGCCAAATTCGCGGGCGAAGATCGGCATCAGGATCGAAAGGGCCGGCATGCCGGTCAGGCTCAGCAGCGCCATGAGGATCAGCAGCACCCGGATCGGCGCCGAGGCCCAGATGTATGCCAGCCCCTCGCGCAGATCATGCATCACGCTCATGGCGATTTCACGCGGCGGGCGCGGCTTGACGTTCATCATCAGCAATGCCGCGATCACCGCGACGTAGCTGCTGCCATCGATGAAAAAACAAAGCGCCGGGCCGACGTAGTGGATCAGCAGTCCGCCGATGGCCGGCCCCACCAGGCGCGCCGCGTGAACCATCGTGGAATTGAGCGCAATCGCGTTGGCCAGGTCCTCGCGCCGGTCCACCATCTCCACAAGAAACGCCTGCCGGCCCGGCATATCAAACGCGTTGATAAACCCCTGGCACGCGGCCAGGCAAATCAGCGCGGTCACCACCGCATCCCCGTTTTCCCCATGCGCCCCCAGCATCATCGCGGCAATGCCCAATCCAAATGATTGCAGCATCGAAAGCGACTGAGTGATGACCAGCATCCGCTGCCGATTCCATCGGTCCACCCACACGCCTCCGAACGGCGCCAGCAGGAACATCGGAATCTGCCCGGCAAACCCCGCCACTCCCAGCAGCAGCGCGCTGCCGGTGATGTGATACACCAGCCAGACGATCGCCACCTGAGTCAGAAACGTGCCGACCAGGGAGATGCTCTGCCCGCCGAAAAACAGCCGATAATTGCGATGCGAAAATGCCCGCGCAAATAGCGAGAACCGTCCGCGCCGGGGGCCAACGTGTTCGGGCGGGGGTGAATCGGATTGAATTGCCGGTGCATCCATCTTCGCGGCGAATCATAGGGGACGGGGGAGGAATGAAAAGCGGGTGCTATGGAGTTCACGCGCGATGCCGCCTTGGCGTGAAAGGCTGGCTCTCACATGAGGGAAATTGTAGGGTCCGCTTCAGCGGACGCGGTTTGCGGCCCACGGTGCAAGAGCCGCGTTCGCTGAAGCGAACCCTACGAGGGAGAATCCAATTCTCTCAGCAGTTGAACGGGATCGAGAACGCGTAGAAATGGGAACCGCGACTGAAATTCTCGGCCTTCGCTCCGGGCGGTGTCAGCCAACATGAGGAGGTGACGGTCACGGCTCACGATGAGCTGCGCGCCGACTTTAACCGCGAGGTTCACATAGTGGGAATCATCCGGATCATATGGATGCCGATATACCTCCGGCACGTCGGACGCAAGCATCGAAAACGACATGACGGCGCGCGCCATCTCGTCGGTCTGTTCGGCAGTGATACCGTATTTGGCCGGCGTCTTGAAGTGAATTTCGCGAATTTCAGCGATCACATAAGTGGAAGCAAGAAGTGAATTTGCCCCTCCCGCGCCTTCTGCACGCAGCAGCCTGCCCAGGGCAATCGCATTTAGGCCAGTAGTGCCTGAATAAGGCTTTCCCGATTCCATCCGCACATTTGCTGCTTGAGTCGAATGCCGACGTTGAGGTTCTTTCCGTTCGCTTTTTTGGGCTGCCAGCGTTTGAGCTTGTTCAGCGCGATTCGCCGCAGACGCGAAAAGTTCTCGGCTCCGTTGTCCATCCGCAGACGGCATGCATCTTCATTCATGGCGACATCCAGGCACCAGCGCAGTCCGTTTTCCACGCCCCAGTGGCTTCGAACGCCATCGCCGATCAATTGAGCATTCGTGCCGTCGTGGCTGCTGATGAAGTATCGCCGTTCGGTGCTCACCTTGCCGCTCATGTCGCCAAATTCCTGCCGCGTGCATTCCACCGCCGCCACGCTGGCCAGCCCCGGCCACAGGTCCAAAATGTCCCGGCCCAGCCATTTGACTTCACGGGTCACCCACACCCGCCGTGTCTCGACGCGGCCGTGGCCATCGTCGGTTTCCTCCGTGAAAGAGTGCTGCATGTCCTTGAATGACTCGATGATCGCTCCATCCAGCAGCCCCTTCACCTTTTCGTGAAGCGTCGGCTGGTTCTCCTTCACTGCCAGAATGTAGTGGGCGTTTTGCCCCATGATCTGGGCGGCGATGTCCCGCTGACAACCCATGGCGTCAATCGTCACGGTTGCTCCCGCCAGTTGTAGCATGGCCAGCAATTTGGGAATGGCGGTGATCTCGTTGCTCTTGCAATCGGTCGCCAGTTGACCCAGAACCAGTTGGTTCTTCGATACGAACGCGCTGACCAGATGCACCGGCGTCTTGCTCCACGCCCGCTTCCAGCTTCGGCGAAGCGTCTTGCCATCCACCGCGACGAACAATCCGGCGGCATTCTTGACCAAGGCCGTTGTCCAGTTCATGAAGCATCGCTCGAAGCCCAGCGGATCGATCATGCCAAAGACGCGGTTGAACGTGTCGTGCGACGGGATTCCATGCGGCAGTTCCAGAAACGTCTGGAGCCATGGAAGATTGCCATGTCCCCAGACTTCAACTGCCGCCCATCCCTGAGCGCCACACAGCACGGCAAGAATCGCCACCGTCAGCACATCGCACAGCGGGTGACGAGCGTTGGCCGAACGTGGATCGGCAATGCTTCGGAAATAGCGCAGCAAACCCTCGGTCGCTTGGGCGTCCATGCGCAAGCTCCTTTCATGGGTGAAAGCTTAATTTTTGCTGCGGAGCTTCGCGACGACGCAACCAACATACACTCCCCTGCGCGCGGTCGCTACCTAACAAGCGCCGAACTGTTCAAATGCGATTGCCGTGAGGTTGCACGGGGCGCTTGGCTGCTTTCCTTGACAGACCCGCGCCCCCTCTTTAACGTACCGCTCTTTCCCGACCGGCGGACGACCCGACCGGCGGGGATTTTGTCGATTTGTGCTGCGGGCTGCTTTTATGCCGGGGCTGGCGAGTGCCGGCCCCGATCCATTTGGCGCAAAGGAGTTAGAATTCATGCTTCCCGTCCAGAAACACAGCAAATCCCGCAAGCGCAAGCGCCGCTCGCATCATGCCCTCAAGCCGATCCATTACGTTCGTTGTCCGCAGTGCGGCAGCAGCAAATTGCCGCACTGCGCCTGCGATAATTGTGGATATGTGAATCCGAAGTTGGCGCTTCAGATGGACGCCGAGCCGGCCTAGGCGCCGCCGCCCACACGGAGGATTTCTCGTGCGCGCTGCGGTGGACGTGATGGGAGGGGACAAGGCACCGGCTGCCATCCTCATGGGATGCTGGGAAGCCGCGCCCCTGCTGGATGCCGGCGATGTTGTGTTTCTGGTCGGGGACGAATCGGTCAGCCGCAATGGCTTGGCCACCAGCGGACTGCCCAGCGAGCAAAAATCATTTTACAAAATCATCCCAACCACGCAGGTGGTCGAGATGGATGATTCGCCGGTGGAGGCGATCCGCAACAAGCCCGACAGCTCGATAGCCGTCATGTGCAAGATGGCCTCCAGGGGTGAGGCGGATGTGGTGATTTCCGCCGGCAATACCGGCGCGTGCGTTGCCGCCGCGCAGTTGCGCATGCGGACGCTGCCGGGCGTGAGCCGACCGGGCATCGCGGTGCTGCTGCCGACGTTTTATGGGCCGGTGGTGATATGCGATGTGGGAGCCAATATCTCTCCCCAACCCCGGCACCTCCAACAATACGGCATCATGGCCAGCGCGTACGCCCATGCCGTTTGCGGCATCGAGTCGCCGCGCGTCGGGCTGCTTTCCATCGGCGAGGAAGACGCCAAGGGCACGCAGATCATCAAGTCCGCCCGCAAGCTGATGCGCGATGAGCCGCAGATCAATTTTGTCGGCAACGTGGAAGGCCGCGATCTGTTCAAGGGCGTGATTGATGTTGTGATCTGCGACGGGTTCGTCGGCAACACCATCCTGAAATTCACCGAAGGTCTTTCCGAAGGGCTGTTTCAGACCATCATGGCCGAGCTGGAAGCCGATGCCCCGCAGTTGCTCGAGCAGTTCAAGCCGGTGATGCAGAAAATCTACCAGCGTCACGATTGGCAGGAGTACGGCGGCGCGCCGCTGCTGGGCGTGGGCGGCTACTGCCTGATCTGCCACGGCCGCTCCGACAGCCGCGCCATCAAAAACGCCATCCGGGTCGGCAAACAATTAGCGACGAGCGGCGTGAATGAAAAAATCGTCGAGCAGATCGCCAAGAGCATACCCGGCGGCGAAGAGTAGCCGGGGGAAAACGAATATGATGCGTCGCCGCCGGAATTCCGAAATCCCAATGTCGAATTCCGAATGAAGGATGCAGGACGGGCTGCGAAATGAAGTGGCGCCGCCGGAAATCCGAATGTCGAATTCCGAATAAAGGCGGAGAACTGCGTTGCAAATGACGAACGACAATTGCGAATCTCGCGTCACTTGTTAATTTGAGTTTTGAAGTTTGAATTTGTTTCGGATTTCGGGGATTCGGAATTCGGATTTGATCCAGTGCGGTAAAGTATAACCCAAGCAATGTCCACTTTTTCGGCCATCATCGCGGGAACCGGCAGCAGCGTGCCCGAGGCTCGGCTTACCAATGCCGATCTGTCGAAGATGGTGGACACCAACGACGAATGGATCGTGCAGCGCACGGGCATCCGCGAGCGGCGGATCGCCGGGGCCGGGGAATCGACCGCGACGCTGGCCACCGCCGCCGCCCGCAAGGCGCTGCAGGCTGCCGGGCTTGAGCCGACCGACCTGGATCTGATCATCTGCGGCACGATCTCCGGCGAGATGGTTTTCCCCTCGACCGCCTGCTTCGTCGCCGCCGCGTTGGGCCTGCATTCCACGCCGGCGTTTGACGTGGCCGCCGCCTGCAGCGGCTTCCTCTACACGCTGGCGACCGGGGCCGCGTTCATCAAGTCCGGCATGTACCGCAATGTGCTGGTCCTAGGCGCCGAAACCCTCAGCCGAATCACCGACTACACCGATCGCGGAAGCTGCATTTTATTTGGCGACGGCGCCGGCGCGGTCGTTTTGCGGCGCGACTCGGACCCGCGCCGCGGCCTGCTGTACAGCAGCCTGCATGCCGATGGCAACGGCTGGGAAATGCTCTGCTGCAAGCCCGGCAGCCGACATCCCATCAACGACGCCCTTCTCTCCGAACGCAATCAATACATGAAGATCAAGGGCCGCGAGGTCTACAAATTCGCGGTGCAGCGATTCGAGGAACTGATCGAGGACGCCCTGCGAAAGTGCGAACTGAAGGCCGACAATGTGAAACTGATCGTCCCGCACCAGGTGAACCAGCGCATCATCGACTCGGCCATGCACAAGCTGGGGCTTGGCATGGACAAGGCCTTCGTCAACATCGACAAATACGGCAACACCTCCGCCGCCTCGATCCCGATGGCGCTGGACGAAGCCGTGCGCGGCGGCAGGGCCGGGCCAGGCGACGTGGTGATCATGGTCGCCTTCGGCGCGGGCCTCACCTGGGCCAACGCCGTGGTGCGGTTGTGAGTTTTAGTGGCACGGGCGGCCCGCCCGTGTCTTGCGGGTTTCACGCCCCGCAGCGGAAGAAGAAGATTAACCACGAAGACACGAAGACACTCAGCGTGGCCTCGCTGCGCTTCGGCCACAACCAAATGTAGGAATACAAAGGCGCTGGCCTTTTCGATAAAGTGAGTTTGGATAAAAAACCACTCACCGAAAGGACAGCGCCATGGATTCGTTTTTACAG
>DASRLH010000451.1:0-12649 GCA_035648595.1 Tepidisphaeraceae bacterium | reverse complement strand
CCAAAACCGCAAGTCCGACGGCCCACCCGGCTGGCTCACCCTCTGGCGCGGATGGAATGACCTTCACCTGATGGTCATGGGCGCGCGGGCGGCTGGACTGGAAAAAATGTGACGAAAGATGAGGCGTCTCGCCCGTGCGTGTTGCCTTGAAATCGGCAATACCGCAATTTCTCGACTGCCGCGCCAAACGCACGGGCGAGACGCCCGTGATACGTTGGCCGGCTCTTTCCCACGAACTGGCGGCTCTGCAATCGACCAGATCCGCTATCGATCGCAACCTTAAAGATCGCCTTCATTCACATGCTTGAAGGTTCCGCCGCTCTCCTTGGCGATGGTCTTGAGCAGGTCGAGAAAGGCGGTGTCATCGTCGCCGCTTCCGACGAAGGCGATCGTATTGATCTTGACCTTATGGTCTTTATTGAGGTCACGGATGGTTTTGAGGACGAGCTCGTTATCAGGGAAATCGCCGTCGGTGAGCAGGTAAATCAGTTGCGGGTGGGATTGGAACGCCATCTTGATGCCGGGGATGGGGTCGGTGGTGCCGCTGGTGGTGATGCCTTCGAGGAAATCACCGGCCTTGCGCTTGGCGGCAGGGGTTGCCGGGATCAGCCCTTCCTTGGAGAGGGCGTCGCATTTTTGATCCTGGAAGAAAATCACGTTGAACGACTGCACCGGACGAAGCCCGATGATGGCTTTGGTAAGCTGATCCTTGAGCGACGCCATTTTGGTGATCATGGAACCCGAGGCGTCGCAGACGAAGGCGATCTGGTGGGCGTTGCCGCCGTTGCCGAAGACGGGGCCTTTGGGTCCGATTCCGCCGCCGCCTGGCGCTCCGAACATAGCTTGGGTGCCGGACCCGTCGCCCGCGCCGCCATCGCGCAGGCCCACGCCGCCGCCCCGGCCGGCGGCGGTATTAAAGCCGGGGCCGATGATGGAGGCCGTGTCGCTGTCGGCGTTGCCGCCGGTTTGAGTGATGTCAACGGTGGGTCCCTTTTTGTCGGCCCACCCGTCCTTGGTGCCGGCCGTGGGGTCTTTGTCCTGCATGGCCTGTCGCAGCGGGTCGCCGCCCAGCCCGACATTGGGCACGCCGCCGGGCAGGTTATCGGCCAACGACGAATCGGGAATGATCGTCTGCACCTGCGAGGGCGGCGTATTCACCAACTTGTACGCGCCATACGCGAGCAGCCCGATGATCAGAATCGCCGCGTGAACCGAAAGCGACGTGACGAACGGCAGGATATTCTGCACCCAGGGCTGCTGCCAAAACCCGATCGGCGCATGAAGCCCATCCTCCTCCTCGAACATCGGCTCGCCGACGATTTGCGCGCCCGCCGGGAGCTTGAGGTTGGGGTTCTGTCCCGGCGCGGCCATTACGCCCGGCACCGGCGGGGGCGCGCCCGGCTTGCCGCCGGGCATGGGAGGAACGGCGGGCGGGGCGGTTGGCTTGTTGCCGGGAATCATCGGGGGCTGATTTACAGGTTGCGTAGCCATGCGGATACCTCACGTCGGGTGTGTGCAAACTTTGGGAGGGAATCAACGGCGGATCAATGCAACGGCTCGCCAAGCGTATTACGATGAATCAATTCGCCGGGTTTTCGCAAAACGTCGGGGGTACAGACGGGCAGGATTGCAACGCACGCCGGGGCCAAAATCGCACCGGCCGGCCCGTGCCCAAGGCGCCGGCCCGCCTCCGCGTACACCGCAATATACCGTTTGCGTTGCCAGAGTCAATGAAAAACTGTGGCCTTCACCTCCCCAAATCTTCCTCATTCACATGTTTGAACGTTCCCCCGTTCTCTCGGGCGATGGTTTTGAGCAGGTCGAGGAAGGCGGTGTCGGTATCGGAGGAGCCCACGAAGGCGATGGTGTTGATGCGGGTTTGCCGCCTTTGTTTAACTGGCAGATCCTGCGGAGGACGGCGTCGTTGTCCGGAAAGTCGCCATCGGTCAGGAGATAGATCACCTGGGGCCGCTGGCGGAACGCGGCCTCCAGGCCGGGGATCGGATCGGTGCTGCCGACGGCGGTGGAACCTTCAAGAAAGTCCATGGCCCTCCGCTTATTGGCCGGCGTGGCCGGCAGGAGTTGGCTGTCGAGCGTGGTGCAGTGCTCCTCGGTGCCTTGCTCCATTGCAATCCGCCGCCGCGAGCGCGACAATCACACTCATGGGAAATCCCGCAACTCTCATTCCCGGCGCGCGTGAGGCAACCGCGCCAGTTCCTCCATTGGAGCCCGGCGACCGGCTGACGCGCGCCGAGTTCGAGCGGCGTTACGAGGCGATGCCGGACGGGAAGAAGGCGGAGCTGATCGAAGGAGTCGTGCATATGTCGCCGGCGGTGCGATGGGATCATCATGCGGGCCCTCATGCGGACTTGATGGGGTGGCTTGCGGTTTACCGGGCCGGTACGCCGGGGGTGCGCGTGGGGGATAATGGGTCGATCCGTCTCGATTTGGATAACGAGCCTCAGCCGGATGCGACGATGATCGTGCTGCCGGCGTTTGGGGGCCGGGCGGTCATCAGCGGCGACGATTACATCGAAGGCGCCCCTGAGTTTGTTGCGGAGATATCGGCCAGCACGGCAAGCATCGACCTGCACGCCAAGCTCGGCGTGTACCGCAGCAATGGCGTGCGCGAATACCTGGTCTGGCGCGTGCGCGACCGGGAGATCGATTGGTTCGAGCTGCGCGAAGACCGCTACGAACCGCTTGCGCCGGGGCCCGACGGCACGCTGCGCAGCAATGTTTTCCCCGGTCTCTGGCTCGATGTGCCGGCGATGCTGGAGGCCGACCTGGCGCGGGTGCTGCGCTTCCTGGAGCAAGGGTTGTCCAGTCCCGAACACGCCAAATTCATGGCGGTGCTTAAGCGAGGCGAATCAGGAGATATTGCATGATCCACCGGCGGCTGTTGTTTCGCGTGATTCTGGCGGCGCTCGCACTGGGCGCGACCGCCGCCGCGCCTGTCCTGGACCGCTCGCCGGTGGTTGTGCTTCCGCCGGGGGTGAAGGTGGTGGCGGATCTGGAGTACGCGCGGGTCAATGGGCATGCGCTTCTGCTGGATCTTTATCTGCCGCGACAGGCCAAGGGTCGGATTCCGGTGGTTCTCTGGGTGCATGGAGGGGGATGGATCATGGGAGATCGGCATGATCCCACCGCCGTCCCGCTGGCCGGGGAGGGATATGCGGTGGCGAGCATCGACTACCGGCTCAACTCCGAGGCGCTCTTTCCGGCGCAGATACAGGATTGCAAAGCGGCCGTTCGATGGCTTCGGGCGAATGCCGGGAAGTACCACCTCGATCCCGATCACGTTGGGGCCTGGGGCGCTTCGGCGGGCGGGCATCTGGTTGCGCTATTGGGCACCACGGGAGGCGTCAAGGAATTGGAAGGTGATGAAGGCAACGGCCAGTTCTCCAGCCGGGTGCAGGCCGTCTGCGATTTTTTCGGCCCTTCCGATCTGACGAAACTCGATACCCGCGCCTTGTACAAGGCACTCAAGATCGATCAGAGGATCGGGGCGGACCACGGGGCCGGCGCGCCGCCCCCCGGCGGCAGCAGCCATGATGCCTCGGCCGATTCCTTCGAAAGCCGATTGCTGGGCGGCGCGCCCGACCGCCTAAAGCAGAAGGCGATCCAGGCCAGCCCCATTACCTACATCAGCAAGGACGATCCGCCGTTTCTGATCATGCATGGCGACCGCGATCCGATGCTTCCGCTGGTTCAAAGCGAGATACTTCATGACGCTCTTCAAAAGGCCGGGGTGCAGGTTACGCTGCACATCGTGCCCGGCGGCAGTCACGGTTTCGGAGACGCGAAGCATCCCGGACTGGTCGGCGGGCCGGAGAATTTCGCGCGGGTGAAAGGTTTTTTTGACAAGCACCTGAAGGGCGGGCGACAGCCATGAATGGAGGAAGGAAAAAACGGGACAGTCCCGTTTCTCCCCGCTTAAGCCTTGTTCCGCCAGTCGGTCCAGAACTGCTTCCAGTCGGCGGCGAGTTGCTTTTCATCCGCTTGCACGGCGCCGGCGTCGGTGGCGAGGGCGGCTTTGGCGGCGACGACGCCGGGGTCGGCGTTGATGGCGGCCTGCACGGCCTGGCGATCCGTGGTCAGCGTCATCTGGTCCTTCTGCAACTGCTGCTGCGCGGTTGACAGATCGGTCGTGAAGGCTTTCTCGTCGGTGGCAAACTGGGCCTTGTCAGCCGCCTCGGCGGTGGCGTTGCCGAAGTCCTTCCACATGGCGATGCGGTCGAGGAAAAGTTGCTTGCCATCGGTCGAGAAGACTTTGGCGATGGCCTGGCGGTCGGCGGTTAGCGTGGGCTGAAGGTTGGCGGTGTCGGTGGTCAGTTGCTGCTGGGCCGTCTTGACCGGAGTTGTGGCGAGGGCGGCCTGGTAAGCCGAGGAGAGCGCCTGTTGATCGGTGCGGATTTTCGTCCAGGACGACTGTAGATCGGTGGAAAGCTGTTTTTGGTCCGCCGCGATCGCCAGCCAGTCGGCGGTGGCCTTGGGGCCAAGGCCCGGGGGCGTCCAGGGGGCCGGAGTGACGGACAACAGAGTGCGGGATTCGAGGGCGTCGATCAGCGCGCGAACGGTCTTATTGCTCACGGGGAACCTCCAGGGTGTTGGGGACAATGGAACCATCGAGCCGGCGGCGGAAATCATCTCCGCGAATGCTCCCTTGTGCCGGACTCTAAATTGCTTTGGAATCCTTCACCGGTTGATTGGGAAGGATTTGGCACATTTAACCCAATCTACGTCTGTTTTGCAAGGTTATTGTGCGGGAAACGCGAAAAAATATTGTTTTTTATGAAGTGGATGGCGTGCTGGTTCCACCGGTTTTTCGGACGAGGCGAATTCCTTCGATGACCATGGATTTGTCAATCGCCTTGCACATGTCGTAAATCGTCAGCGCGGCCAGGGCGACAGCCGTCAGGGCTTCCATTTCGACGCCGGTTTTTGCCGTTATGCGTGCCGTGGCATGTATTTGCAGGCGGACGGGGGCATCGCCGGAAGAATTGAGGTCGGGTATTTCAAAGTCCACCGCGATGGCGTCGATCGGAAGGGGATGGCATAGAGGGATCAGTTCGCCGCACCGTTTGGCGGCCAGGATGCCGGCGATGCGCGCGGTATTGAGGACTTCGCCCTTGGGTGCCGCGCCGCTGACAATCGCCCGCAGCGTGGCGGCGTTCATCACCACAAAACCCTCGGCCGTCGCCTCGCGGGCGGTGGGCGGCTTGTGCCCGACGTCCACCATTTGCGCGCGGCCTTGTTCATCGAGATGCGTCAGTTTGGGCTCGGACATGCCGGGATTATAAAGCGGGCGGTCCAACAAAAAAGCCCGGCACCTGGGTGCCGGGCTTCCAGAGCGGTTGCTCTGATGATCGTTTACATGCTGCCGTTCAGCGATGTCCAGCGGGCGAGCACTTTCGTGCCGACGCTGGTGATGGCGGCGATGGCCGCGACAACGATCAGGCCCACGATCAGGGCGTATTCGAGCACCTCGCCACCGGCATCATCCGAGCAGAGCCGGCGGAAAGAATTGAGTAGTGAACGCATTGCGTCCTCCAAACGGTTTCTCCGCTTCCGCACGGCCACCCGGGCAATAGAAGCCGGAACACCCCATCCATCGGCCCGTTGGTGTGAGGGGTTTATGCCGGGGTTGATCTTTGTTCGGCATGTATTACTCGTGCTACGTCCAATATTCGGCGATGGGCGAATCGGATCGCTGTTTTCGGATCGAAGAGTCGCGCCAAGACCGCCAAGTCGCCAAGAGCGCCAAGAATGCAAGAAGTAAACTTGGATCTCGTAATAATTCCGATTTTCGTCCCCAAATACCCGCGGGACTTGGGCCGCACAGGGGATATTTTTAGAGGGTCTAATAAAAAAGGAGAACGCGATATTCACGCGTTGAGGAAACTGGACGGATTTTCTTGGCGTCCTTGGTGTCTTGGCGTTCTTGGCGCATTTCTTCCACAGAGAGCCGCGCAACGCGTTTGATCGGTGGTATTGCCGATCTCAAAGCACCCTGCACGGGCGGGACGCGCGTGAAACGTTAACGGGCTGGGGCATTCTGCCAAACGCTTCAACATATTTGATCCGACCCGATTTGCTTGCGACCTTCTCCCAATTCTGTTGCGTACTGTTACAATACCTGCCCCGTCGGCGGCACAGCCCGCCGGGCGGTGAGTTCACAACGATTTCGGCCCCGCCGGCCATAAACTCCCGGCGGGGGAGGCGGCCTTTAACCGGCCAACTCCCGATGGGCGGAAGGTTTTCCTCCCAAGGCCAGGCATCCTCACGTTGCGATAGAAATCGGCGTCTCCTGCGATCACCTCCCATTCCTGTGGGACCCTCGTAAGCCACGCCTTCGGACGAGAAGTGCTGAGAGATGAGAGTTGAGTGCTGAGAAGGGAAAAGAATGACGAGTGCGAAGTGAACCGTGACTGGCGTATCTCTTGTCACGGTTCACTCCTCACTCATCAGTTTCTCCCTCTCAGCACTCAACTCTCAGCACTCAGCACTTTTCCTCCCTCCTCTGTCGCACAAGGATTGATCCGTCATGCCAACCGATCCGCGTTTTTTGGCCGAGTCCGGGCCCGAGGTTTTTACCGGCAACGAGATGCTCGTGAAGGGCGCCCTTGAGGTGGAAGGGGGCGTTCATCTAATGAGCGGCTATCCCGGTTCGCCTGTCGCTAATTTTTTCGACGTCCTGGGCGATATCAAGGATGTCCTGATCAAGAACGGCGTGCGCGCTTTTCAGGCCAACAACGAAGCGCTGGGGGCGGCGGCCGTCAATGGCTCGCAGATGGCGGCGTGCCGCGGCATCGCCGTGATGAAGAGCGTGGGGGTGCACGTTGCCTCCGATGCGCTGGCGCTTGGAAACCTTGCCGGCGCGCATCCGCAGGGCGGGGCGGTGATCATCATGGGGGACGATCCCTGGTGCGACAGCACGCAGGTGCCCGCCGACAGCCGATTCCTCTGCGAGCATCTGCGCATGGCGGTGGTCGAGCCGGGCACGCCGCAGGAATTAAAGGATTGGATTGATCTGTCGTTCAAGCTGTCGCGCGCGGCGGGGTTGTATGTCGGATACATTGTGACAACCGTGCAAGCCGATGGGGGCGGAACCGTCATTTGCCGCAAGAACCAATTCCCCGCCGTCAACCAACGCCAGAAGATCGCGCTGGACACCCAAAGCGTAAATCTCGACCGCGTACTCCTGCCGCCGCGCACCTGGCAGCATGAACTGGAAATCCCGGATCGGCATGCAAGGACCATCGCCGCGGCGCGCGAACTGGGAATGAACCGGATCATTCCGCGATCTACCGCGGCCGAGGCGTCCACGTTTGGGGGCGGTGGCTCCGCATCACCCACTGGGTCATCGGCGTCTGCCCCTCCGATGGGTTCGACCCCCGATCCCGCCGCCGTCTCTCCCGTCGGCTTCATCGTCACCGGCATGGCCGGCCCGTACCTCGAACACGTCCTGGCCGACCTGGGCTTGTCGGGCCAGTTTCCCGTTTTGCAAATGGGCATGAGCTATCCGGTGGATGTGCAAATCGTGGCGGAGTTTTCCGCGCTTTGCCGGGACATGATCGTGATCGAGGAACGACGCAGCTTCCTCGAGAAAAACATCAGGGACGGGCTGTATCACGCGCTGCCGCCCGAACAGGCAGCGCAAATCTCTGGCCGGCTTTTTGGCAAGACCTTCCCTCGAAAATTGGAGGCGATCCCCGAACTGCGCGGGTTAAATCCATCGGTGCTTGCGCAGATTCTGATCCCACTCATCAAGACCACCGAGGAAATTCCCGCCGAGTTGCGCAATGGCCGGCTCAGCGCGGAATTGGGCCGCATCCGCAAAGCCAGCAAGCCCAAGCTGCAGGTGTTTAACGAAAAAGTGATCTCGCGCACGCCCACGTTCTGCCCCGGCTGCCCGCATCGCGACAGCTCGGCCACGCTGCTGGAATTGCGGCAAAATCTGGCCGATCCCAAATACATGCTCGACAAGCACGGCATGCCGCCGGTCGATCTGGTCGCGCACGGTGACACCGGCTGCTACACCATGCTCATGTTCGCCCCCACCGAGCAGCTCATGCACAATTACAGCGGCATGGGCCTGGGGGCCGGCACCGGATCAGGGATCGATCCGTTCATCACCAACAAGCAAATCGTCTTCATGGGCGATGGAACCTTCTTCCATTCCGGCCAGATCGCGATCTCGAATGCCGTCAAAAACGGCCAGGACATCACCTTCATCATCCTGCAAAACGGGACCACCGCCATGACCGGCCACCAGGAACACCCCGGCACGGAACTGGACGTGATCGGCAACGAAACCTGGGTGCAGGATATCGAGGCGATCGTTCGCGGAATGGCCGGCACCAGCCCGTTGCTCGTCCGGCGCCTCTCCCCGGCCAATCGCGGCAAATACCGCAAGGTGCTCGAAGACACATTGCTGCGCGATGGCGTAAAAGTCGTCATCGCCGACAAAGAGTGCGGCATCACCCATCATCGCAACGTGCTGCGCGCCGAACGACAGACCATCAAGAAGCATGGCTATCTGCCGAAAAAATCGCACATGAACGTGACGCCCGAAGTCTGCGAAAACTGTCTGGAATGCACGAAGCAAACCGCCTGCCCGGGCCTGACAACCGTGGACACGGATTATGGCCGCAAGATCGACACCGATTTGACGTGGTGCGTGAACGACGGCGCCTGCGAGCGCGTGCGCGTGAGCAATGACATCGCCAACGGCGTGAAGCCGTGCCCGAGCTTCGAGCAGGTGACCATCATCCGCCAGCATCGGCGGCGATATACGCTGCCGAACCTGGAACTCGACAAGCTGCCCATTCCGGCGCGCGTCGCGCCGATGGAAAAGCCAGGAGACGCCTGGCGCGCCCATATGGCGGGCGTGGGCGGAATGGGGATTGGCGTGGTCAATGCCATCCTCGTTCGCGCGGGGCACAAGGAAGGATACCGCGTTATCTTCGCGGACAAAAAAGGCTTGGCCATCCGCAACGGCGGGGTCTATTCGCAGATTACGTTTGTGAAGGAGCGACTGGAAGAGAGCCGCGCCCCGCGGAAGCGCGACGGCGCAACTGAACACATCGCCCAGGCTCCAATCCCCGATCCGGTCACATCCTATCCCACCACGGGCCTGATCCCCTACGGAAAAGCCGACCTGCTGATGGGCATCGATATTCTCGAAGCGGCGCGTGCGGTCGATCCGCGAGAGCAGTTCCGCGTCGCCTGTGACGATCGTACGGCAGCCGTCCTCAACACGCATAAGCAGCCGACGGTTTACGCCTTGCTCGGCAAGCAGGATTTTGACGCCGATGCCTTGCGAGAGGAAATCTTCGAGCATTGCCGGCCCGATCATTCATACGCCAAGAACCTTTCCGAACTCTGCGAGCAACGGCTGGGATCAAAGCTGTACGCCAACATCATGCTGCTGGGCGTGGCGTTTCAGCTTGGGCTGATTCCGGTTACCTCCCACAGCATCGCCTGGGCGATAAAAGATTCGGTTCGGCGCGATCATCGCAAGAATCTCAAGGCCTTCAATATCGGTCGCCGATTGGCATTGGAGCCGCGCGCGCTGCCCCGCAAGCCCGAGCCGCAAACCTGGGAGCAGCTGGTCACCAACAAGGTGCGCATCCTGCGCAAGACCCGCTTCCTGGGCCGGGCGATGGCGGTGAAATATGAGCGGATCGTGCAGGGGGCGATGAAGCAGATGCGCGATTTGCCCGAAGGCGCCAAGTACGATCTGGCCCTGCGAATCTACGACCTGATGCAGTATCAGAATTACGACCTGGCCAAGCGCTATTTTGATCTGGTGCGCGGCATCTACCGCCGCGACAGCAAGCAGCGCGGCTATGCAGCCACGCTGGCCGCAATGTGGAATATTGCGAAGGTGATGCTTATTAAGGATGAGCCGTACGTCTCCTACCTGCTCACGCGATACGAGAAAAAGCAGCGCGACATCGCCAAGTATGGCGTGGATGTCTCCAACGGCGACCGCATCGCCTACAAGCACCACACCCGCCCCGAATTCAACCTCGGCAAGCACCGTATCCGCATCCCCATCACCACCCGCGATTGGCACCTGCAGATCGTCCAGCACATGAAATGGTGGCGCAAACTACCCGGCTGGCACCGCAACGAAACCCAGTTCCGCGACTGGTACGTTTCGCTCCTGGAGCGCATCAATCTGAATACCGACGCCGGCTATCAGCAAGCCGTGCGCGTGCTCAAATGCCCGGAGGGCGCCACCGGCTACCGCGAGGTGCGCTATCCCAAGCAGGACGCCATCCGCGGAGCAATCGAGTCCGAACTGGTGCGGCAGGTCATCCCAGATGCCGACGCAAAGCCCAGCGTGATCGATGCGTTGAGGACGCCGACGCATGTGTGACGGCTTTCCGTAAAACACATCGCTCCGAGCGGAAGTCCGTAATCACCCGCAGCCGGTCGCGCGGGGAGGTTTTTGTTGACGCAGGTATCTGGCATAACCTATTGTTGAATTATGTCATCCACCATCGAAGGCATCACGCTTACATTTCCCCGGTCCACCGTGGGCGACGTCACGTCGATGTCGGCGGCGCTCATCGACCGCATGCATGCACTCCTCGAGCGGAATGCCGATGGTGCACTTTCGGATATTGAGCGGGAGCAGTTGGAGGGACTTGTTGAGATGGCACAGTTTGGGCAGATCTTGTCGATGGCCCTCCAATCGCGGACGAATCCTTGAGCTTGAGCTCCATTCCACGGTCACTGCGTGTCGCCGTTTTTGCTCGCGATATTGACCGTTGGAGAAGTCTGAGGCACGAACCGCCAGCCACTGCGGCGGGGTCGGCGCGGTAAGGGCCCCTGCCAACGAAATATCAGTGGGTCCTGTTCGGGGGCGACGTCCCCCGCTGACGTATCGCCGGCGTATTCACCGGCCAAGGCTCCCCGCTTCGCCGATCTTTTCCTTCCCGCCCATATATTTCCGCAGCGCATCGGGGATGGTCACGGTGCCGTCGGCGTTCTGATAGTTCTCCAGGATGGGGATCAAAATGCGCGGGCTGGCGGCGACGGTGTTGTTGAGCGTGTGGCAGAAGCGGATTTTGCCATCGGCGCCTTTGTAGCGGAGGTTGAGCCGGCGGGCCTGGAATTCGTATAGGCGGCTGGCGGAGTGCGTTTCGCCGTAGCCGCTGTCGGGGTCTTTTTCACTCTTGCGGCTGGGCATCCAGGTTTCGATGTCCATCATTGAGGCGTTTTTCACGCCGATGTCTCCCGTGCAGCATTGGATCACGCGGTAGGGTAGGTTGAGGCGTTTGAGCACTTCCTCGGAGTAGCCGAGCATTTCCTGGTGCCAGCGCTTGCTCTCCTCGACATCGTTTCGGCAGATGACGACCTGCTCGCATTTGTCGAATTGGTGGACGCGGTACAGGCCGGCGGTGTCCTTGCCGTAGGTGCCGGCCTCGCGGCGGAAGCAGGTGCTGATCGTGACGTATTTGAGGGGCAATTCGGCTTCGGTGAGATGGACGTCATTTTCCTTGGCGGGCATCTCGTAGGCGGTGAGGCCGACTTCTCCGGTGCCGGTGAGGAAGCGGACGTCTTCGCCGGTTTCGTCCATTTCGCCGACGCGATAGGCCTGCTCGCGGCCGGCGGGGAAGAACCCGGTGCCGCGCATCGCCGCCTCGCGCACCAGCACCGGCACGGACATCGCCGTGAAACCCTTTTCGTAAACCATCAGGTCAAACGCCAGCCGAAGCACCGCCATGTGCAATTCAGCGCCCGCCCCTTTGAGGAAGTACGATCGGCTGCCGGCGATGCGAACGCCCGCGTCGAAATCCACCATCCCCAGCTTTTCAACCAGTTCGATGTGGGTTTTGGGTTCAAACTCAAACTTTCGCGGCTGCCCCCATCGATACAGCACCACGTTCTCGGCGGCATCCTTTCCGACCGGCACGTCCGCATCCGGCGGCTGGGGCACCTGCCAGACCAGCGGCATCAGCGCGGCCTCGGCGATTTTCTCACGCTCCTCCGCGTCCTTTACCTTCGCCTTCAGGTCCGCCATCCGCGCGATCGCGGCCTGCTTTTCCGAAGCATCCTTGAGCTTGCTGATTAGCTTGGACGCCTCGTTTTGCTCGGAGCGAAAGCGATCGTAATCCTTGCGCGCCGCCCCTCGTTCACCGGCGAGCCGGAGTATGCCGTCGATATCAACTTTTACGTTTTTCAGTTCCGCGCCCCGGCGATATTTGGCGGGGTTTTCCTGTACATCTTTCAGATCAACCATGGCGTAGGCTTCCTCGGTGAATGCCGAACCGTAGCTTGAATCTGGGCGATGGGCAAGGGGGAATGGCTATCCTGATTCCGTCACACTTCAGCCGAATGCAACGCGGTGCAATGCGTCGAGCGATTGGGGTGAACGTATCACAGGCGTCCCGCCCGTGCCGATGGCGCGGTCGTAGTAGAACAACTACAGTATTTCTATTTTGAAGCACCAGGCACGGGCGAGACGCCTCATCTTTCGTCACATTTTTTCCAGTCCAGCCGCCCGCGCGCTCATGACCATCAGGTGAAGGTCATTCCATCCGCGCCAGAGGGTGAGCCAGCCGGGTGGGCCGTCGGACTTGCGGTTTTGGTGGCCGCCCAGTCGGCCCAAGGCCATAAAGCAATCGTAGAT
>DASRLH010000450.1:0-9506 GCA_035648595.1 Tepidisphaeraceae bacterium | reverse complement strand
CCTGCTCAACTACCCCGCCATCACCATACCGCTCATCGTTGTCGGCATCATCCTGTATGTGCTGTACCGGCGGCAAAACGCGGGCGGCCCGACGAGCGGGGCCTATCCGCCCGCCATGGCCCCGATGGCCGGGATGGCGCGCCAGGATGTTCTCCAAGGGCTTCATCAGCACGATCCAGCGTTCGACGATCAGGCGTTTTTTCAGCGCGTGAACACGGCATTCGTGAAAATACAGGATGCCTGGTGCCGGCAGAAACTAAGCGAGGTTCGCCCGTTCATTTCCGACGGCGTTCACGAGCGCTTTACCCTTCAGTTTGCCGAGCAGAAATCGCAGGGATGGCGCGATCAACTCGACAATTTGCGCGTGATCAATATCGCGTTCGCGGAGTTTGAGACCGACGGGTTGTTCGACGAATTATCCGTGAAGATTCACGCCGCCGCCCGAGATTACCGAGTGTCGCTTGCCGATGGAAAACCCGCGCCCGGGCCCAGCGTTCCCAATGAGTTTGTTGAGATCTGGTCGTTTTTGCGCCGGCGCGGCGCGCTCACGCAGGCGGGCCGGCCGGGGCTGATCGAAGGGCAATGCCCCAACTGCGGCGCGCCCATCGAATTGAATCAGTCGGCGAACTGCACGCATTGCAAAGCGCTGTTGCGAAGCGGCGAGTATGACTGGGTGCTTTCGGAGATCACGCAAGCCGAGGAATGGCAGGGAACCCGCCATGACAACGTGCCGGGCGCCGATGCGCTGCGGGCCCGCGATCCTGGCTTTAACGCCGTCGAAATGGAGGATCGGGCGTCGGTCCTATTCTGGAGGAAGGCGACGGCTGATCGCGTCGCCAGGATCGACCCGCTGCGGAAAATGGCAACGGATGATTTCTGCCAGAAGTACGCTCCGACCCTGCGGCCAGGCGCGGACGGCGAGCGGCAGTTCTTCATGGATTGCGCGGTGGGCTCGGTGCAATTACGCGGCGTATCGAGCGACGCGCGGGGAGATCGGGGGATGATCGAAATCCGCTGGACCGGCACCCGCGTTGCCGCTGCGGCGGGCAAGCCGTTGCGGATGATTGCGCGAGATCAGCTTACCTATTCGCAGTTTGTGCTTTGGCGCCAACCGGGCGCGGCAACCGACGCCGGCAAGGGAATCTCCTCCGCCCACTGCCCCAACTGCGGAGCCCCTGCCTCCGACAGCGCGGCCAACGCATGCGAGTTTTGCGGTGCCGTCCTCAACGACGGGGCGCATGGGTGGGCGCTGGTCGATATTCACGACCGCAGTGTTCCTCAGGGGGGATAGCGATTCACACCACCCAAGGTTCAATGAACTGCCGGTCTATGAATGTTTCTCACCCACGCATCTTAGTTTTTACGGATGGCGGGTAAACAACGTCCGATCCCGCGTTGACGGTCCGGCTCTGCCCGTGTACATTCCCCGACCTTTTAGCCATTTCAGACGTAATGCGAAATGCAAAGGCAGCGGTCGCGACAGCGCTGCGGTTGGACAATTTCGGATCGAAACGAAGGACAGATACCATGCGAGCAAGCGAAATCCGTAAGGGCACCGCCGTCATATTCGACAGCAAGCTATATGTTGTGACCAACGCCGACCACAATACCCCCGGCAACCTCCGGGCGAAGGTGCAGTTCAAGATGCGCGATGTCGCCAAGGGAACCATCATCGATAAACGCGTGGGCGCAACCGACGACATCGAGACCACCACCCTGGACAATCGGCAGGTTGAATATCTCTACAGCGATGCCGACGGGCATATTCTGATGGACCTGGAAACCTACGACCAGAACTCCATCGCCAAGGACGTATTCGGCGACGATATCAAATATCTCAAGCCCAATACCCAGCTTACTGCCCTCTTCCATCACGGCGCCATCGTGAGCTACGACCTCCCCAAGACGGTTGACCTGAAGATCGTGGACACGGCGCCGGGCATCAAGGGCGCCACCGCGACCAATCAGATGAAAGACGCTGAGTTGGAAACCGGCCTCAAGACCCGCGTGCCGCCATTCATCGAAATCGGCGAAACCATCCGCGTGAGCACCGAATCCGGCGGCTACCTGAGCCGAGCTTGATCGCCCGGCATCGCGTCATTTTTCCGACGTGCCTTGGTTCAAATCCGAGTAAGATACGCGCAGAGTGACCGAGACGCAGAGATTCAGAGCAGTTGTTGGCTCAGAACCGAATACTGAACTCTCGATTCTGAATTGTTGCGCCGGCCCTCCAATAAAGAGCCATTGAATGATTCCGCGCATGTCTCCGCGTCTTTGCGCCTCTGGATCTCCGCGCGATTCTTCCCGTCTCGCGTTCCGAAATGCGCCGATCGCGTCACAGAAGCCGGTCGCCTTTGCCTCGTGGAACGAGGGCGAGCACTTTTTCGATGATCTGCTCAACGGAGATTCCCTCGGCCTCGGCGTTGAAGTTGGGGACGATCCGGTGGCGCAAGACCGGCGGGGCGACGGCTTCGACGTCTTCGATCGTCACGAACAATCTGCCGAGCATGAGCGCGCGGGCCTTTGAGGCCAAAATGAGATATTGACCGGCGCGCGGGCCGGCGCCCCAGCTGAGCCAATGGCGGACGAAGTCTCCGGCGCCCGGTTCGTTGGGGCGGGTGGCGCGGATCAGGTCGAGGGCGAAGGTGTAGACGTGGTCTCCGACCGGGACCCGGCGGACGATATCCTGAAGCTCCAGAATCCGCCGGGCGTTGATGATCTTCTTGATCTTGGGGTCGGCAACGCCTGTCGTGCGCTTGAGCACCTCCAGTTCCTCGTCGCGCTTTGGATAATTCACCATCACCATGAACATAAAGCGGTCGAGTTGCGCTTCCGGCAGCGGATAAGTCCCCTCCTGTTCAATCGGGTTTTGCGTGGCCAGCACGAAAAACGGCACGGGCAAATCGAGGGTATGGCTGCCGGCCGTCACCTGGTTTTCCTGCATCGCCTGAAGCAGCGCGGCCTGCGTCTTGGGCGGAGTGCGGTTGATCTCATCGGCCAGAATGATGTTCGCGAAAACGGGACCGGGCAGAAACTCGAACCGCCGGCGGCCGGTCTCCGGGTCTTCCTGCAAAATGTCGGTGCCGGTGATATCCGAGGGCATCAAATCCGGCGTGAACTGGATGCGTTGGAATCGCAGGTCCATCGATTGGGCAAGCGTCGAGACCAGCATCGTCTTGGCCAAGCCCGGCACGCCCTGCATGATGCAATGTCCGCGCGCGAAAATCGCGATCAGCAATTCCTCGATCACCCGATCCTGGCCGACGATGACTTTCTTGAGTTCCCCGCGAAGCTGATGGCAGGTTTCGCCCAAAAATTTAGCGGCGTCCACGTCGGAATACGAAGAGACCGCCGGCGAATCAGGATCGAGGGGCGAAGGGATCCGCATAAGGCATTCCCAAATGGGCAGGCGAAGGCGAGCTATTTGGTGATCGTGATGCTCGTGACGCTCAAGTCTTCCTTGCCCGGCGCCCCGGTCTGCAGGAAGCGCACGCCGACGATGCGCGGGCCGGCGCCCAGCGCGTGAGGGCCGGCCCAAAGCCGTTGTGTTTTGTTATCCGATTTCACCAGTTCGATGATGGCGACATCGCGGTCCACGATCAGCCGAATCGTTTCGCCCTGGCTGAACGCGGGCGGCGATTTAAGGGCTTGGCCGCTCCCGCTCAGCAAAATATGCTGCTCGCGGCCATCGAGTTGCCACACCAGATCGCGCGAAGCAGTGCCCTTGGAGGCGCTGAAATTGGGATCGGTCGAGACGAAGGCTTCGAGCAGCACCGCGGCCGTTGGACGAGCGGCGTGTATCGCGACATCCACCGCGAACGCCTGCTCGGCCGGCACCAACTGATTCCACACCATCCCGCCGCCCAATAGCGCGCTGTTGCGCGTTGTGACGGCGTCGGAAAGAGCGGGCCGCAAGCCGCGATCTGCCTGTAGCGGCAATGATCCGATCTCGTGCCAATCGCTCGGAATTGATTTATCGAACGCCGCGCTCGCCAGGGTGTCCACGAAGCGATTGGACTTGTCCTGCAGGCCGTCGATGGATCCCGACAGGGTTTGCGTGTTGGACATCAGCCCGTGAATGAGGAACCCCACGCCGACCGCGATCAGAAATCCACAAAGGATTGCGATCCAGGTTGCCGTGGGAAGCCCGGAGCGTTTGCCGGCGGGTTGTTCCTTTTCGATCTCACTGAGCAGTTTGCGGGTGAACCCGGTGCCGGCGCGGACCTCGCGGTAATCCTTGCCGCTTTCAAGATTCTCCCGGACTTCCAGGAGAAGGTTGTATTCGTCCGCGCCTTCGACCCCCTGCTCGCGGAGGGCAGCGATGGCGTCGCGCCACTGCGGGCTGCCGGGTCCGGCGCGCAGCGCGTCGGTCAGCAGCCCAAAAAGCGGATTGGCCTCCATATTCGCCGGCGGCATGTCGTCCTCTAATGCGGAAAAAAGTCAGGGGTTGGGGGCTGGTCCGGGCCCGCGAAACTACGAAGGCTGTTCATCATTTCCCTCGGACGCAGGGCCCACTTGCCGGCCCAGTCGCTTAAGGCCGTGAAACATGCGCGAGCGGAGGGTGACGGCCTTGGTGCCGGTGATCTCCTCCATCTCGGCATACGACAAATCCTGAAATACGCCCAGCACGATCACTTCCTTCTGATCGGTCGGCAGCGTGTCAAGCGCCTTGAGGACGCGGGCGATTTCCTCTTGTTTCTCCAGATCATCGGTGGCGCGGGCGGCAACCTGGTAGGGGTCGCCGCTCATGTCGATGCCTTCCAGATTCAGCTCGGTCACGTTGCGAATCGGGCTGCGTTTGCGGCGGCGGGATTGGTTGATCGCCAGGTTCCGGGTGATCGTAAAGAGCCAGGTGGATAGCTTGTGCGGGTACTGATACGTGGCGGCGAAACGCCAGGCGCGAAGAAAGACCTCCTGCCCGATTGATTCCACGTCCTCGACATTCCCCAGCATTCGATACAAGTAGGAAAGGACCGAGGCGTGATAGCGCTCGTACAGGATTTCGTATGCCCGCTTGTCGCCCTGCTGGGAACGGCGCATTAAATCTTCATCGGTGGCGCGCCCAAGCACCGCCGGCTTAAGGGCCTCGGCGCCCTGTATGGGGGGCGCGGGCATGGGCGGCTTGGGCGGCTTGGATGCCGCTTTCGACGATGGGCCCTTTCCCGCCTGCTTTGGCTGCATAGACAATTCCCAGGTTCACGTCAGGCTCGGGCCCTCGATCGCAGCGGATGGTAGTCGCCCGTCCGATAGGCCGTCAAATCTCTATTTTCAGTTGTCAGTTGTCAGACCCGCCTTAGCAACTGACCACTGATCACTGATCACTGACCACTGACACATCTCCCAAGATGATACCGCATTTATATGGCTTTCACTTGCCTTAGCCGTGAATGAATTGGATATCGTGATTGATGAAGTTCTCCAAACCACCCAATTCCTGCCCGCGGCGCGGCTTTACGCTGTTGGAAACAGCGATGGCGCAGGTGATCATCGGCGTGGCGATCACGGCGATGTGCCAGCTCCTGGCCACCGGCACCAAATCGAACCAGGCGGCCACGGAACTGTCCACCGGCGTGAACCTGGCCAATAACATCCACGAAATTGCGGTCGGACTGCCGTATGCGGACGGGGGCGGGCCCGTCGAGGGATCGTATCACGACATCTGGAATCTGGACGGCCAGACCTTTACGCCCCCGGTGGATGCCAATCTCTCGCCCATCAGCACGTATCCGAACTGGACGCAAACGATCAGTGTGCAGACCGTCGATAGCAACAACGTCGGCAACGTGCTCCCGTCGAATCAGGCTCTTCCAACGGCGCGCGTGACGGTAACGATCACCCATGCCGGGCATTTTGTGTACACGACAAGCTGGCTGGCTTTGGCCGCCGATCCTTCGTGAGGTGTTTATGAAGTCACCTGTAATCCATACGCCTGTGCGCCGCCGCGGTATTGTGTCGGTGCTGGCCATGCTCTATCTGATGCTGTTCACCGTGCTGGCGATCGGGTTTTACTCGGCCAGCACGATGGCGGTGCAAGTCTCCAAGAATGACCGCTCCATCGAGCAATCGCAACTGGCCTGCGAGTCGGGCCTGCAGTTCGTGCGATATCAGATGGGTTACATGAACCTGGATCCGGCCACCACCGACGCCAACCTGTTGGGCGCGGTCGCCACCGCGCTGGCGAGCCAGTTGAACGGCACGTCCAACATGGGCGGAAACTCGGTCGCGGTCAACAACGGCTTGATCTATCTGCCGTCGCAGGCGGGCTTCATCACGCTCGATCCCAATACCGGAACCAAGTTCCGCGCGCAGATATGGACCAGCGGGCCATTCGTCTGGACCAAGGTTACTGGCTACGGCTCCAACGCGAGCATCGGGCGGGCCGTGCAGATCCAATTTCAAAAGGCCTCTCACGCCAGCACGATTTTCAACTATGGCGTGGCCAGCAAAAGCGCCATCAACATGGCCGGCAACGTGACGATCAAGGGCGCGACCGACCCCACCAAGGGCAGCGTGCTTTCGGCCACCAGCGGCAGCAACCCGCTGACCATGACCGGCAGCCCGAAAATCTCCGGCGACTTTTCCTTCAGCAACGCCAGCGGCACCAACAGCTTTGCCAACGGCTCGATCGCCGGATACAAATCCAATTCTCCAAACTTCGCGCAGCACATTCACTCGGGCGTTACGCCGCCTTTGTTCCCATATATTGATACCAGCAGTTATCTGGCCTACACGCAAAACACCTATTCGGGATCGGGAAGCACCCTGGTCAACACCATCATTCCCCCCAACACCAATCCCAATTTTGCCGGCGGGACGACCATCCAGGGCGTGCTGTACATCAAGGCGCCCAATCATGTGACCTTCAGCGGCAACACCACCATCACCGGCGCGATCGTCGTCGAGAATAACCCCTCGGGCAGCCTGAGCACCAATACGATTTCCTTCTCTGGAAACGTCACCGCGCAGCCGATGAGCAGCCTGCCCAACAACAGCAATTTCCCCGCCGGCGAAAAGGCATTGACCGGCGCGTTCCTGCTTGCCCCCAATTTCGGCGTCACGTTCACCGGAAACTTCGGGACGATCGGCGGCTCCATCATTGCCAGCCAGTTCACCTATTCGGGCAATGCCGGCGGGGTCGTGCAGGGAACCGTCATCAACCTCAATGACAGCGCCATGAGCATGGCCGGCAACAGCGACATCATCATCGCCAGCACCGGCACCACCAACTACCCGGCGGGCGTGAGCTTCGGCAATAAGTTTGCCCCCCTGCCCGGCACCTACGAGGAGGTGGCCCCATGAAGCCCGCAACCACAAGCGTTCCCCAGCCGCGCCGGATTCCGCGAAAACGGCGCGGCCTGAGCCTGCTCGAAGCCATGATTTCGCTGGTGATTTCCACCATACTTTTGGTGGCGGTATCGGCGGCCTTCCAGGCGTCGGCGAAGGCGGTGGAACTTAACGATTCCTACTTCCGCTGCTCGCAGGCCGGGCGCGTCACGATGATACAGATGCTCACCGAGATGCGCCGCGCCGACGCCGTACAGGTCGATTCGGGCGGAACCTGGGTGCAGGTGATCCGGCCGATGGACCAGCTCACGCCCAATGAGATCTACCGGCAGTTCACCTACGACGCGGCCAACCAGCGCATTACGCTGCAAATCTTCTACACCGGCAGCACCTCCAGCGCGGTCTATGAATTGGCCGCGAACGTGAACGCATGCTCCTTTGGGCCCGCGGACATGGGCACGGATTACAACAACTCCCTGGTTGCCGTGCGCATCCCGGTCACGATCACCTGCACGAGCGGAGGCAACAGCGTAACCCTGAGCGGCGCGGCCGCGCCCCGCCGCTCGCAACAGTTTTAGCTGGCTCGCCAGAGGGGATATTCGGGCGGTAGGTCCTCGACTCAAGGGAGCATAGAAATCCGAAGCACGAAATCCGAAACAAATTCAAAACTCAAAGGCAGAAATCTCAAACAAAGAACAGCCGCCGGACGCGCCCTTTGAATTTTCCGATTTCCTTCATTTTGGATTTGTTTCGGATTTCGACATTCGGATTTCGGATTTTGGCCCTTGGCTTATTCCATAGGGATGCTCGTATCTTCCACGGCCCGCGGCGCCGCAACCCCGCGCGGGCGCGGCTGCTCGCCCTTGAGCGGGACGATCAACGTGACGGCTTCCCCGCCGCGACGAACCACGTCGATCGTCTTGTGCATTTCACCAGCGAGTTCCCCCAGCGTCTGGCCGCCGGTGCACATCACCAGCACCAGAATGGCGGCCATCTGCAAAAACGCCTCGACGACGTAACAGAACCGCTGCAAGCCCGTCGGCCCGGGATTGGGAAAGGGAACTTCGGGCGTTCCAGCGGGAAGCTGGCTCATATGCGAGATGCAATCAAACACGATGATCCCCAGCACCAGCGCGATCGCCGCATAAAACTGCGTCCGGTTCTTCACCAGATGCGGCCAAACGACACAAGCGAAAATCAACGCGACGATTGCCGTGGTAACGCCTTGCATAATCAACTCCAGAAAAAACCGCCCCATTTTTCAGATCATCGTGACGCGCATAGGCCAGTTCAATCAACTCGGTTCCAGTTTCCGCGGCGGCGGGGGCGGAGGCCTGAGCCGCTCCTGCGCTTCCCGCTGCTCGGACGTGTCACCCGAGAGCATGCAGTTGGGAAAGGCCCGGAGGAAAACTTCCGAAACTGTTGGCGCGGCGGATCCGGCGCTCATTCTTGCCGCCCGATCGCGCAATAAAATAAAGGTCCTGGGATCGGCGACCGGTGTGACGCCGCGCATTTTTGGCAAATCCGCGCCGGTTGCGCGCACGTCGGCGGCGCGCACCGGCAAGGGCTGGCGGTCTGGAGCGACGTTGCCGCCGCTGAACGCTTCCAGCCGCTCGAAAAGCACCGGAAAGTGCGACGGATCCCACCCGGCTTTCGCGTAAATCGTCACCGCCAGCCGATCGGCATTTTCTTCCTGCGCCAGCGTGAATCGGTTGATGACGAACTCCCATGCCACCGCCGCGGGCAGCCGGCGCGGATCGGGGCGCATCCTGGTTTTTTCCAGGTCGAGGCGGATCAGATGCGCGTAGGCGTGCGCGATGGCCGCCGCCAGTTCATCCTCACTTTGGCATTGGCGCAGCAGCCCGGCATAGACGTAGATATGCGTCCCGCCGGTGCAAAAAACGTTGATGGTATCGCAATTTACCAGGTGGCAGCGAACGCGCGAAAGAAAGTCGGCGTTGGCCAGGCCGGGCGCCGCCTGCTTCGCGGCCGCCGCGATTCGATCGGCGATATCCTGCACGTATTCGGCCAGGTCGCCATCGCTTGCCACCGTCGAAGCCAGCGACTGGTCGTGCAGAGCCTGGGCCTGCGCCACGAACTTCGCCGCCGGCGCCGGCGCCTGACAGCCGCCGGACAACGCCAGCAGCGATAAGGCCAATATCAGAAACAGGCAACCGATACAGGCTCCACGGACGCTTCTCCCTCGCCCGGTACGTCGGGGG
>DASRLH010000449.1:0-17545 GCA_035648595.1 Tepidisphaeraceae bacterium | reverse complement strand
GTCGAGGCGCTCGAAGTAGACCCGCCGGGCCGAGGCCAGGCTGGCGGCCATCACGACCATCGCGCTGCCGTCAACCGGTTGGCGCGGCAGGGGCACCTTCGCCAGCGCTTCATCGTCGCCGGGGGCGAACTCGCCAGTCGGCCAGGGGGCGGCGGCCAGGTCGGCGCCGGGGGCGCCGGCACGGTCGGCCGCCGACGGAGTGCTCTTTCGCAAATCCTTGTAGGCGCCGCCCGCCTCGGGGATCACGCCCGATCCGCGTGAAACGCCCGCGCCGCCGGCGGCGCCTTCGGAGCCGAAGTCGGTTGTGGGAGCGTTGAGCGCGACGTAGCTTTCCAGCGACTGGATCATCCGATCCATCTTCCCGGCGGCGGTGGGAAGGTCCACTTGCACCGTGGTGGAAAGGCGCTGCACGGTGCCGCGATAGACGTGTGCTTCCTTTTGAAGCTGGCGCATCCACCGCTTGGTGTTGACCATTTTCTGCTGCGCCTCGGCCAGACGCCGTTCCGCGATGGCGAGCGCTTTTTCCTCATCCACGGTCGATTGCTTGGCACCGGTCTGGCTCTTGAAAACCTGCTTGAATCGGAGGGCTTCCTTGGCCTTGGCGACCGCCTCCTGGCGTTTGCGCAGTTCGCTGGTCCAGTGCTGGGTCTGCTCGTTTTCCAGCCAGCTCATGACGCGCTGCACCTCGGACTCCGCCTCGCCCAGCGCGACGTTGGCCTTCTCGGCGAAGGTCAGCAGCGAAGCGCGGAACAGCCGGATGGCATCAATGGATTCAACGCGGGCGGCCTTGCTCATGGAATGAAAGCGCCATTACTTAAAATGTCCGCTTCTCCTCACCGTTGTTTGAGATATTCCTCGATCAACGTCGCTTTCTTGGCCAGGAACGACACATGCAGTTGCGATGCTTCAAGGAACTTGGCCAATTCCTTGGCGGTGAATGCGAAGGCCTCGGTGAATTTGCGCTGCTCCTGGTCGCGCCAGGTGGCTTCCAGGCCCGAGAGCTTGGCGTGAAGGCCGGACATCAGCGTCTGTAGTTCGCCGTTGAAACGATTGAGGTCGTGGGCGAAACGCCGCAGCTCCACCGGATCGACATTGGCTTTGGACATCGGTCAAACCTCCCAAGAGGAATCATAACCGGCCGTGCCGCGCGGGCAAGTGCGGGAAGGCATAAGGTTTGGAAGGTTCGAATGGGCCGGACTGGCCGGAAAGAACGGCGGGTCAATGGCGGATCCAGAATGTTTCAAATTCCCCGGTAGCCGGATAGGTTTGCGATTCGATCTTGCGGATGAAGCCGTTCATTTTCTGGCGTAAACAGTGGACGACGCCGTCGATTTCCTTGTCGTCGCCTTCCATGACCAGTTCGACGCGGCCATCGTCGAGGTTGCGGACGTAGCCATGCACGTTATAGCGCATGGCGATGTTCTGGGTGGTGTAACGAAAGCCCACGCCCTGGACGCGCCCGTCGAAGTGGATGATGCGGCGATGCATGCCTGACTCTCCAACAGACCCCCGCGCCTCCACGCATAACTTGGGCATCGTATCGAAGATCGGTCATTTCTCCAAGAAAAAAATATTTCTTCATTTTTCGTTTATCGTCCTCTGCGCGCAGCCGCAAAGAAGAAGAGCAATTGACGCAAACGCGATCGGCAAAGGGGTCATCGGGCAATTCCGTGATTCCTCAACCCCCGCGCCATCGGCACGGGCGAGACGCCCGTGATACATGACGGGCTTTTTCAGAGCGCACTTACCACGCCGCAATCGGAGGGAGCGTTATTTCAATCATGCCCAGGAGCGCCCCTCCAATCCGGGGCGGCGCGGACACCGGAGGGCGCCGGCGTCTCCAAGTGGAGTTCCATTTCCCGCGCGCTTTATCCCCGCGCCGAGGCCGAGGCGGTGTTATTGTCGAGGGCGCGGATGATTTTTTCCTGAAGCACCTTCACCTGTGAATTGCTGAGGCGCGGGATGCCGTTCATCATGATGGAAAAGGCGTACCACTGGTCGTCTTTGGCATGAAGGTAGCCGCTGACGGTGCTGACGCCTTCGATGAACCCGCTCTTGCCGATCACGCGCCGGCGGAGATCGCGCAGACCGCGCTCGGCGAAGCGGTTGTCGAGCGTGCCATCCACCCCGGCAATCGAGAGGCTGTTGAAGAAAAAGTCGTGGTTTTTCGAGTAATGATCGTAAATCAGGACGCGCGCCAGGGCATGCGGGCTGATCAGATCGGCGCGGGACAGGCCGCTGCCGTCGTCGAGTTTGAACTCCGTTTGCGCAACGCCGGCCTTGCGAAGAAATGCTCCGACGGCGGCGGTGCCGTTTGGCCAGGTGCCGGCGGCGTGGGCCGTCTCATGCCCCAGACGCTTGCACAGACTCTCGGCATAAACATTCACGCTGTCCTTGTTGCATCGCGCGAGTACGGCGGCCAGCGGCGTTTCATGGATCGCAATCACCTGCCAGTTGCCCGCCGGCTTCGCGATTTTTTCGTACGCCGCGCGAATCGATCGATCGCGCTTTACCGCGCCGGTTATCTTGATTCCGTTGGCGGCCAAAGTTTCAGCCAATACCGTGCCGGCGTACATCGGCGGATCGTGGATGGTGATGGAGACCAACGCATTGCGCCGGCCGGGGGTTTCGCCGGCAAGCGTGATTTGGTTGCTGTCCACATCCCGGTTCAGGCGCACCCGATTGAGATTTCCCGTCACGCAGTTGTTGCGAACGCTCACGTAGGATGTCCGCGGATCGGTGGAAAAGCCGACGCGCTGGCCCGGCGCACCGGGCGTGACCGTGAAGTCGATGCAATTGGCGTTGAGATTGATCCCGCCCACCTCGGCCTCGAATCGGGCGGCATACTGCCCCGCCGGCCAATGCGAATTTGAGAAATCCTCGTCGAAAACGCTGTCATCGACGATCACATCCTTCACCTGCGCGACATTCAGTTTCTTGAGTTGCTCGGCCCAGTTCACAAAGACGGTGGTGGTTTTCCAGCCGGCTTTCTTGAGGTACTCGGCATCGCCAAACGTGGGATCTCCATCGCCGACCATAATGACGTCGCCATCGTGCATGAGCAAAATCGTGCGGAACTTAAAATCCTGCCCGAACTGATCGAGGGCGGCGGAAGTGGTGGCGACTTTCAGATTGCTGGCGGGCGTGAGCGGCGTCTGGGCGCTGAGATTGAACACCTCCTTCACGTCCGATTCGGTCTTCCCCAGCCGGTAAACCTCAATGCCGGTGGTGGTTTTATGAAGGAGCTTCTCCTGCAATACCGCATGCACCTCGGCGGCCAAATCGGCCCGGGCTGTCGGGCCATGGCCAACGAGTACCGCCGCCGCACATCCAATCGACCAGACAAATCGGGTGAATCGTTTCATCCGTGAAACCTCTACAACTTTTAGACACGAGGAACTGTCACGCCAAGACCACTACGTTACCGTGCCTCTATTCGGCCACAAGTGGCAAAAGAGCGCATAAAAAGAGCCCCGGTGGGGTGACCGGGGCTGAGGGCTCTCAACTTGGGGGATTCGCCCGGAGGGGAGGCCGGACGGTTGAGAGGTTTGCGATAATATATCGCCTTATCGGGATTTACATGAAAACTACATGAGACGCCGGCTTATCTATGGCTGCCCACCGAAGTGGCATTATCAAGATGGGCCGAGCGATGGGGCGGGGAAATGCCGGCGCTGAACAGGATAATCCCCATCAGTAATCCCAATTCGATCATCAGCACCGTGATGCTTTCCCGATGATACCTGTCAAATTGCACGCGGGCGACGTTGGCGATTTCCGGTTCGTCGGCGTGGTCAATGTACTCCTGGCGATGTTGGAATATCCTCGGCGAAACCACCCGCCAGTCATATCCCAGCAGCACCAGCGCGCCGATGTACAACGCCGTCCGCAACACCAGCGGCCAAACCTGCGTGTCGTACAGCGCCACCCATTGCACGATCAACCCCAGCGCCAGAATCGCGGCACAAACCAGTTGAAACCGTAGCAGCGTGGAAAGCAGGTTGGCGACGATTGAGCCGGCGAGCAGCGTGCCGTGCTGGCCTTCGAGATTGACGCTCAGCACGGTCGGCAGCGTTGGGTCGCTTTCATGAATGGTGCGGAAGATCACTGGCGCCGCGACGGCCACAAACAGCAGCCCGCCGAACCAGGTCGACAGCGCCAGCCAATACAGAATCTGCATGAACGTGAAGGCTGCATCCATTGGAGGCTGAGTGGTCGTGCGCGATGAAGCGCCAGTGATCCCCTTTTTGCCGCTGCCCGAAGGGCGGCGCTCACGTTGAGTGGGCGCCTACTCGCGCACATTCATTCAGCATAGGCAATCAGTCGCTATTTCGTCGTCCAGACCGGCGGCGGCTGGATGTCATCGGTCGGCCGGCCGCCGGGCGTGGCTCGGCCCGAGCCGGCCTGCCGGCTGATCGCGCGGACCGCCATATCGTGGTCGCATAGAATCTGACAGCTCAGCCGCAGCCCGGCATGCGCCGTCAGCCCGCGCAATTCGAGCAATTCCTTCTCGGCCGCCGTGATGTTGGCAGGTTCGCCGGTGATGAACTGCACCCGGCAGGTGGTGCAACGCGCGTTGCCCCCGCAGGCATGAAGCTGGTCGATCTTGGCTTCGTCGCTCAACGCATTGACCAGCCGCTTACCTGGCGGCACCTCAAACTCCCCCACTTCCTCGACATTCAACTTCGGCATCGCGATCTCCTTTGAAGCGGATATATACCCACGGGAGGCGCGGCTCGCCAGCATGTCAGGCCCAGAGACACAAAGCGCGGAAAATCCGAAATCCGAAGCTCGAAATCCGAAACAATATCAAAATTCAAAGAAAGAACGCTTAAAAGAGACGCGGCCGGACGCGCCCTTTGAATTTTCCGCTTCTCTTACATTTGGATTTGCTCGGATTTCGAGCTTCGGATTTCGGATTTTCCCCCATGCTCCGGAGGTGCGGCTATGTGGGAGGACGATCGTGTTGAGGTGCGGTGGCGGGTCGTGGGCCGCGGTGGAAACGGGGCGGCCCGCCGTGGCGGTGGGCGTGCTGCTTGACGATTTCCTCGAATTTGGGCAGTTGATCCGGACGGAGAATCTTTCGGGTTTCGTCCTCGGCGTCGCGCAACGGTTTCTCCGCCTGGCCGCGCAATTGCGCGATTTTGGCATCATGATCCTTGAGGATCTGCTGGTATTTCGCTTCCTGCCCGTCACTGAGCAAGCCGCGGATCGCATCTTTGCGTTGTTGGTCGGCCTGATGGAATTGTGGCGAAAGGTCCGGGCGGTGGGCCATGGCATCCGACCAGATCTTCTTCATCTGATCCTGCTGGATGGGGGTGAGGTGAAGCTGATCGGCCATCCAGGATTGCGGGCCGCTGGTATGAGCGGGCTTAACGGTTGGCGTCGGCTTGTGACCCCGGCCGACGGCAATGCCGGCGACAAACATGCAGGCAAAGCCGAGCAAAATAGCCAGCTTCAAGCCTCTCACGGATGACCTCCGGAAAGATCCTCGACCAGCAGGCTGGCGAATTGCGCCTCGCCGGTTGGGGCGCTGCTGTCATCGGTGGAACTGGCGGCGGCGCTCAGGTCGGTTTCGAGGATGGCCGAGGGTTGTTCCCAAGGCGCGAGGCCGGCTTGTTGATGGGGCGTAGTGGCGCGTGGGTTGAGCAGGCCGTACCCGATCGCGGCGACCAGTATTGCCGCCGCCACCGCCGAAAGCCGCCGGGCGAAGGTTACGATCCTGTATTCTTCCAGGTGATGGGACAACCCCTGCATCCGGCCCACAAACTCCGGCGAGCCATCGGCGATTCGGGCGCTGCGCAGCATGCGCGAAATGCCCTGCAATTGATTGAGATCGGCCGAGCAGGGCGCGCAGTCCGCAAGGTGCTGCTCGAAAGCGCGGCGCGGCTCGGAGGGCAGTTCGCCATCGTAATATCGTCCGACCAGTGCGTTGTATTCGCATTCCATTGATGATCCTCCGCGATTCTCCGTCAAGCCTTACCGTGACGCGCACAGCGAATGTCCGGCGGACGGAAGCGAATGGTGGGGCAGACATTCGTATCTGCCTAGAATCGGTGAGCGGAGGACATTCTTGTCCTCCCGAACCGATTCGAATCCGCTCGGCGGGGCAGGAATGCCCCGCACTCGCGGATTCGGGCAGACAGGAATGTCTGCCCCACCAAGCTCTTGTCAACACCGACTATCAACACCGACTGTCAACATTGACGCTTGCAATTCTCCGGAACTCCGGGCGACGCCTTCACGCAAGCTCATCGCCAAACCGCTTCTTCAACTCCTGTCGGGCGCGGTATAATCTGGATTCGACCGTTCCCACCGGAATCTTGAGCATCTTTGAGATCTCCTCATACGACAGTTGCTGCAATTCGCGGAGCACGATGATCTGGCGATGCTCCGGCGAGAGCGTCTGGAGCATGACATTCAGATCGGCGGCACTGTCGATGGCCGCGACGGGTGATCGCGAGGTCAGGCGCGAATCCGCCCGGCCGCCGCTGGCGCCGTCGTAATCTTGCAAGGGCAGCGCGCTGCGCACCTTGCGGGATCGGCGGACCTTGTCTGCCTTGAAGACCAGAATACCGCGCAACCAGGTGCCCAGCGTGGAGCGGCCCTCGAACGTGCCGATCCGATTCATCGCGGTGATCAGCGTTTCCTGCACCGCGTCCTCCGCGTCATGCGCGCTGCCCAGCAGCGAATAGGCCATCGCAAACAAGCCTTCGGCATGCCGACGGACCATTTCGCGAAAGGCCCCTTGATCGCCCTGCCGAATCTGCCGCACGAGCTCGGGGTCCGTCGCCTGCAATCTCTGATCCGCCCTTCACACCATCCATATTGTGTCTCTACACATGAGTCTCTCCATCATACGCGGTTATTCCGTCGGGGAGAATCTTCGCCGGCGGGGAATATGGCGCGCGCATCAGGGGACTCACCTGCCGCCACGGCCTTGAACGATATCGCGGCGCCTCCGGCGGAGAAGCGACGCGCCGTGCCGCGATGCAACCGCTTGTGGTTGAAAGGCTTGGCAAACAGGCCCCTGCACGCGCCGTCCACTGAATGTTCATCCCGCTTACCTCGTTTTGGAGGATTCTCATGCGATTGCAAGCCCAGAAGCAATAACTCCGGTTGGTTCCGTCATACTCCCGGACGGAGCCCAGACGCTGACGGGCGGCGGCGGGAAGTCGCCGCCCGTTTTTACAAACCGGTTACGCTACAATCTCTGTCGGAGAAAAAGAAAAGCGGCGGGGACGCCGCTTCTACGTTTCACCCGAATGCCCCACACAACACCCGCATGGCAAACACGGTAGTATCTGTTCAGACTCGTTTTAATTTCGGCGGCGGCGGAATCTGGAGTTTGCGGCAACTGGAACACTCTTACCCTGTGCGCATATACCAGATGACTTGGGTATACTGGGCGTAACGAAGGATCAATCACCCGTGGACATTGTTTCACAACTGCATCAGCGAGGATTGCTGTCTGACGACGCGGCGGGCGTGGTGCGCGACGCCGTCGTAGCCGGAAAGTCGCTGGATGATGCGTTGGCCGCTGCCCTGGTGCAATCCAATGGCGACAGCACGGCCCATGCCGCCGTCCTGCGATACTTTGCCGAGCAGTTCCAGATTCCCTATGTCGAATTGGAGGGCGCGGCGCCGCCGAAGGAACTGCTGGCCAAGTTCCCCGCCCGCCTGTTGCTTGAGCATCGGTTGCTTCCCTTGCGCGACGATGGCGACGCCATTCTCGTCGTCACCAGCCGGGTATTTGATTCGTCGCATCTCGATGAACTTCGCTTGGCCAGCGGCGTCGAAATCCGCGCGGCCCTGGCGCCCACGCTGGAAATCGAGCGGGCCGCCAAGCGGCTGCTGGGCGTTGGAGCCGACACGCTCCAATCGCTGGGCATGACCGACGACGGCGTGACCGTCATTGAGGACAACGAAGACGACCTGGACCTCAACAACGCCGCCAACGCCGCCCAGGACGCCTCGATCATCAAGTTCGTGAACCAGATCATGGCCGAGGCGCTGGAGGCGCGGGCGACGGACGTGCACGTTGAGCCGTTCGAGAACCAGCTTCGCATCCGCTATCGCATTGACGGCGTCCTGCAGGAAGCGAACATCCCGTCCAATGTCCGCAAGTATCACGCGGCGATCGTGTCGCGCCTGAAAATCCTGAGCCACCTCGACATCGCCGAGAAGCGCCTGCCGCAGGATGGGCGCATCCGGCTGAAAGTGGCCGGGCGCGAGATCGATCTTCGCGTGTCGGTCATTCCGATGATCCACGGCGAAGCGGTGGTGCTGCGTATTCTCGATCGCGGTGACGCGATTTTGGGCCTGGAACATCTGGGCTTTGGCCGGCGCGACCGCTCGGTTTGGGAGCGCGTGCTCGATTTGCCGCATGGCATTGTGTTGGTGACGGGGCCGACCGGATCGGGCAAGACCACCACGCTGTATGCCGCCCTTTCCAAGATCAATCAGACGGATTTGAAGATCATCACGATTGAAGACCCGGTGGAATATCAGCTTCGCGGGATTAACCAGATTCAGGTGAACACCAAGTCCGGACTGACGTTTGGCGCCGGGCTTCGCGCGATCCTCCGCCACGATCCCGACGTCGTATTGATCGGCGAAATCCGCGACCGCGAAACCGCCGAGATCGCGGTGCAGGCGTCGCTGACGGGCCATTTGGTCTTCAGTACCCTGCACACCAATGACGCCCCCAGCGCCACGACGCGTCTGATCGACATGGGCATCGAGCCGTACCTGGTGGCTTCGTCATTGGAAATGGTCGTGGCGCAGCGGCTGGTTCGGCTCATTTGCCCCAAATGCAAGGCCGAGGAGCCCCAGGAGGAAGTGGACAAGCTGCGGGCGGAATTTGGCGACGAGGTGCCCGATGTGCTGTACCGCGGCCGCGGCTGCCGAAACTGCCAGAACACCGGGTATCGCGGCCGGCAGGGCGCGTTCGAGATGATGCCCGTCACCGACGAGATTCGCGGTCTGGTACTCGACCGCTCCAGCTCGCGCGACGTCCGCAAGGTCGCCTGCCGCGAGGGCATGAAGAGCCTGCGGGAAGACGGCTGGCGTCTCATCCGCGAAGGCCGCACCACCGTCGAGGAAGTTCTGCGAATGACCAAGGATGAAACCACCACGATTGGCATCGAACCGGTGGCGATGACGGCGTGAAGAGACGAGTGATGAGTGAACCGTGACGAAATGATCGGGAGAACGAGCAGTTTGTTGTGACACGGGCGTCTCGCCCGTGCCTGGTGTTTGAGAGTTGATTCACCAATGACTACTTTTGCATACACGGCGATTGGCAGGGACGGGCGGCAGAGCAGTGGCACGCTGTCGGCCGATACGCGCACCGCCGCGATTTCGCAGGTCATCTCCCAGGGCCTGCATCCGGTGGTTATCAACGAGAAAAAGCCGGGCAAGGACTCGGCGGCGGCCAGGGCGCTCATCGTCGCCAAGCCCGGTCGCGTTCCGCAAAAGGCGGTCGAATCGTTCACCCGCGAACTGGCGAACCTGCTGGCCGGCGGCGTGCCGCTGGCGCGGGCGATGGGCTTGCTGCGACGCGAGGCGTCCAACCCGGCGGCCCGATACCTCTGGACCCAGATTCATGATGATGTGGTCGGCGGCACCGCCCTGGCCGAGGCGATGGCCAAGTTCCCACAGACCTTTTCCAGCGTTTACGTCGCCATGGTTCGCGCCGGCGAGGCGGGCGGATTCCTCGACTTGGTACTCTCGCAGATATCAGAGTTCCGCACGCGCGAAAAAGACCTCAAGGGCAAGGTGAAGGGCGCGTTGGTTTATCCGTGCATGCTGGCGATCCTGGCTACGGGCGTGGTGATTTTCCTGCTCACGTTTTTCATCCCCCAGTTCCAGGGCATCTTCAAGCAGTTCGGCTCGAACCTGCCGGGCATCACGCAATTCATCATCTGGTCCAGCGATTTGCTGAAACACTATGGCCTGTTCGTGGGCGCTGGAGTGATTGCGGTTGGCGTCGGTTTGCAGCGTGCCGTGCGCACCGACGTGGGCCGGCGCCGGATGGAGCAAACGATCCTGGCGACGCCGCTGTTGGGGCAGGTTATCGCCCATTTCGCGCTGGTGCGTTTCGCGCGAATGCTCGGCACGCTGATCGGCGCGGGCGTGCCGCTTGTGTCATCCTTGAAGGTCGCCCGTGAAGCGATCGGCAATCAGACGCTGTCCGACACCGTGCTGCATGCGATCGAGGAAGTGCAGCGCGGCTCGTCGCTCTCCAAGAGCCTGGCCGACAGCCCGCGGCTTTTCCCGCCGTCGGTGGTCGAGACCATCGCCGTCGCCGAAGAAACGGGCCGGCTCGACAAGGAACTGGTGCGCTTGGCGCAGTCCTATGAAGGCGACCTCGACCGCCAGCTTCGCATGCTCGTCTCCGTCGCCGAGCCGCTGCTGTTGTTTGTCATGGCGGGAATCGTTGGAACGATCGTGATCGGCATGCTTCTGCCGGTCTTCACCCTCCAGGATCTTATCAAGTAATTTTTACGCAACTCGAATCGGAGTCATTCCCATGCAAAATCCACAACTGCTAAACCCACGACTGCTAAACCCACGAAGCCGCGCCCGCCGGGCGGCCTTTACGCTCATCGAACTGATGCTGGTGCTGGTGATCCTCGCGGTGCTGGCGGCGATTGTGCTGCCCAAGCTGACAGGCCGCACCCAACAGGCCCGCATCGGCGCGGCCAAGACCGGCATCTCCAATATCTCCGGCGCCCTCAATAATTTCGAGGTGGATGCCGGCCGGTTCCCGACCACCGACGAGGGCCTCAACGCGCTGTTGGTGAAGCCCGGAAACGTGTCAACGTGGAATGGCCCCTATCTCGATCGCGTGCCGGTCGATCCGTGGGAACATCCCTACGTCTACCGTTGCCCCGGCTCCAACAACCTCACCGGCTTTGACATTCTATCCATGGGCCCCGACGGCCACGAAGGCGGCGGCGACGACATTGATAACTTCTCCCAAAGCCCGGGGCAGAAATAAGAATGAGTGCTGAGTGTTGGGTGCTGAGTGCTGAGAAAAGAAGAAAATCGAGGAATACGCCGCCAGGCACCTCCCTCTCAGCACTCAACTCTCAGCACTCAGCACTTTCTCCCATGCGTTCCCGCCGATCCAACCTCGCCGGCTTTACCTTGCTCGAGCTGGTGCTCGTGCTGGCGCTGATCGCGATCATGACGGGGATCGTGATCACCCGCATGGACGTGTTCGGGCGGGGCAAACGGATGGCGAATTCGGCCGATCAGGTCGTTTCCCTGGCCGCGTGGGCACGCTCACAGGCGGTGGCGCGCGGCGTGAGCGTTCGGCTCAATTTCGACCCGGCCCAGAATGCCTACTGGCTGACCGTGCAAAACGGGCCGGCATACGAAAACGCTTTTCAACCGCTCAGCGGAGCGCAAACGCCCAGTCAGTACGCCCTGATCAGTGAAGACTGGGGGCAGAGTTTTCCGGTCCCGACCGGCGTCACCTTCAAGTGCAACATCGCGCCGCAGATTGACGGCATCTATATCGAGTTTCGGCCCAATGGCCGCTGTGACCCGGGAACGGTGCAGTTCAGCGATGGCAGCGGAAAGACCATCGAGGTCGGCTGCCTGTCGGCCACCGAGGATGTTCATGTGCTCAGCGACGACGAACGCCAGCAGGAATTGGCCCTGGCCCAGCCGCCGCCGTTGGGCCAGACGCGATGAGACCTAAAATGGGCGCGGCAAGAACGCGCTGTTTCCCGGCGAGCAGCGCCAGAAAAGGTTTGCAGCCGGGGAATGCGCAAGCTCAGTCGTGACACGGGCGTCCCGCCCGTGCTAATAGCTGAGAATTAGGAAAAATCGATGGATTCCGAGTTTCATACAACACGCACGGGCGGGACGCCCGTGTCACGTTAAGAATCGAAACCACAGGTTTTGAAATGGCACTTTTTTCGAGCAATCTCGCCGTCCAACGCCGCCCTGGGCGCCGGCGCGGCTTCACGCTCGTCGAGGTGCTGGCGACGCTGATGCTCCTGGCGATTGCGTTGCCGGTCATCATGCGCGGGATCGCGCTGTCGTCAGCGGCGGCCAGCGCGTCCAAGCGGCGCAATGAGGCCGCCTCGCTGGCCGAGTCCAAGCTCAACGAGTTGATCGCCACCGGCATGTGGCAAAACTCGGCCCTGCAAGGCGACTTCAGCCTCGAAGGCTGGCCCGATTACACCTGGTCCGCCCAGTTGCAGCAGTGGGGCCAGGCCAACGGCGCGCAAGGCACAAACATCGTGCAGGAAATGGACCTGCAGGTTCTTTGGAACGGCCCGGTCGGCCAGCCGCAATCCGTGACCGTTTCAACCCTCGTCTATCAAACTCCCGCCCCCGCGCCCGGCGCGGCTGGCGGGACCGACGGCCAAAGCACGACCGGAGGCACCCAATGAAAGCTGCCTCGTCCGATTTCGCAGCCTGCATGTCAGGTCCGGGGGCGCCCCTTTACGGAGGCCGTAGCTTCCTCGTAGACGCGGCGTCCTCGCCGCGTGTCTTCTCCACAGGCGCAGCGCCGTCAGAAGCGACGAGGACGTCGCTTCTACATATTGCGCGCGAGCCGCGTTGGCAAGTGGTGAAGCCGCGTTCGGGGCGAACCGTAGAAGCGGCGTCCCGCCGCTTTTTCTTCAAATCACCCCAACCCTCCGTTGGACGTGTTGGAGGCGGACGCAAGGGCTTTACGTTGCTGGAATTGCTGGTGGCGCTGTCGATGGCGGCGATTGTCGCGGTGGCGCTGTTTGACAGCCTGCGCATCGGGTTCAAGCAAAAGCAGATTGCCGAGCGGGCGGTGGCGCCGGCGCGCATCGCCGATGAAGTGATGGAAGTGCTGCGCAACGACATACAATGCGCGTTGCCGCCGCGCAGCCAGATGACGCTTCAGCAGCAGTATTTGCAGGGAAACGCCAGCGGGCAGCCGCGCGTTTTTGCCGGGCCTTTCGAGGGCATGCAAAGCCAGGATGCGCGCGGCGACGAGGCCGATGATCTGGTCTTCTTCTCCACCGCCTCCTCCCCGCTCCATCCCCAAGGCGCCAACGGCGACATCAAGCAAATCGAGTTGACCGTCATTCAGCCGCCCAACAGCGCCGATTTCGTGCTGGTCCGCAATACAACCAACAACCTGCTCGATCCACAACAGGAATTGCCAGATCAGGAAATTCTCTGCCGGCATGTGTACGGCTTTAGCCTGCAATATTTCGACGGCGTCCAATGGAACACATTCTGGGATTCGACCCAGCAGAGCAATAGTCTGCCATTGGCGGTCGCGGTGGTGTTGACGCTGGACACGCAGCAGAAGAACCCGGATGGCACCCCCCTCTTGGCCAACTTCCGCCGGGTGTTCCAACTCCCCTGTTACGGAGTGCCGAGCACCGCGAACGCCACGAGCGGCGCAGGCGGATCGGGCACAACAGGCGGATCGGGTTCCTCGAACACCGGCAAGGCCGCGACGCTCACGCCGCCGGCCGCCACTGGAGGGGCGCCCAAATGAAGCAATGTGCCAATCCCATTCCCTTGCGATTTCGTAGGCGCGGGATCATTTTTGTCGCCGCCATCTGGATCATGGTGATCCTGGGCGCGCTGGTGCTGGTCTTCGCTCGGTCGATGCGCACCGAGGTGATTGCTTCAGGGAATCAGTTGGCCGATGCCCAGACGACCGCGATCGAGCTGGGGGCCGAGCAATACGTTTTATCCGCCGTCGATGGATGCGGCGGCGACGCGGCAGCCGTCTTGCAGACTCCCGCCGAGCAAATGCAACTGGGCAGCGGATACTTCTGGATTCTCCAGCCGTATCAGCAACAGGATTATCAATACGCCTTTGGCATCTGCGATGAATGCTCCAAGCTGCCGCTCAACTCGGCTTCGGACCAGGCGCTGGCGTTGTTGCCGGGCATTACCCAGGATTTGGCGGACAGCATCGTCGATTGGCGCGATGCCGACGAAACCGTCACCGGCCAGGGCGCCGAAAGCAGCTTCTACGAATCGCAGCCCCGCCCCTACGCCTCGAAAAATGCCCTCTTCGAGAGCGTCGAGGAACTGTACCTGATCAAGAACATGAGCGACGACGTGATGTGGGGCATGGATTTGAACCACAATGGCGTGATGGACCTGACCGAGCAGCAAGCCGGCGGAATGGCCGGGGCTTTCAACGCGGCGAACAACGCCTCGCGCGGCATCGCCCCCTACGTCACCGTCTGGGGCACTGAGCCCAACACCAGCTCAAGCGGCCAGGCCCGCATTGATATCAGCAACGTCAATCAAGGCAATCAGAATGCCCTGCAGGCGGCCCTCAAGACCGGCCTCAATGACGCCAAGCGGGCCTCGCAGATATCGGGCCAGGCAATGAACAAGACGTTCAAAAATATCTTCGACTTCGCCGTCAAGACCAACATGAAATCCGCCGAGCTCGCGAAAGTCGAGGATTTGCTGACCACCACTCCGGGCAAGACGCGATCGGGCGGGGTGAACGTGAACACGGCAACCGAGCCGGTGTTGATGTGCCTGGGCCTCCAGCAAGCCGACGCCGACGCCATCATCGCCCAACAGAGCATCGGCAGCTCTGGGTCCGGCGGATCGACTACCGGCGCGGGCGCGTCGGCCGGGGGCGCGGCATCGGGCGCTACGCCGGGCATGGGAGTCGCCTGGGTGATGGATGCGATCACGCCGGCCAAGGCCGTCACCATCGGGTCGCTGATTACGGGCAAGTCGTATTTCTACTCCGCGGATATTGTCGCCGTCACCGGCGACGGGCGCGCCTTTCGGCGCATTCGCATCGTCGTGGATGCAAGCAGCAGCCCGCCCTTGATTGTTTATCGCAAGGATTTAACATCCCTGGGTTGGCCGCTGTCCGATGACATCCGCGCCGCGCTCCGCGCCGGCCAACCCCCGCCGGCCTCCAACGGTTTTGGAACCGGGGCCGGCAACGGATTATTGCGCTAATCGCCGTGTGCGACGGCACGCCCGTTCATGGGTGCCAAACGCATCGGGATGTCGAGCGAGGAATAGCGAATTTCAATCGTGACACGGGCGTCCCGCCCGTGCGTGTTGTGATGGAATTTGGGATCAGATGGATGTTTAGGTACTCTTGGGCCGTCGGCACGGGCGGGACGCCCGTGTCACGTTGATAAACCCGACCGCTGGTAAAAATACATGAAGTTTCGCGCTAACAAAATGTTGGGCCTGGCGATCGGTGAACGCTCGATTCTCGTGGCCGAGGTTACAGTGGCCGGCGACCGCTGCCAGGTCACCCGCGCCGGCGAGTTCGCCTATTCCCCGGAGGCCGGGCTGCAGCAGCCCGCCGCGCTGGGCGAGGCGTTGGGCCAATTCCTTCGCAACGGAGGCTACACCGCCCACAACGCCGTCTTTGGCATTCCGGCGCGGTGGGTGCTTTCAAAGCTCAAGCAGGTCCCCCCTGCCGCCGCGTCTTTGGCCGCCGACATGTTGCGGCTTCAGGCGGAGTCTGATTTCTCGCCGGAACTCAAAGACCTCGTTTATGACTTTGCCGGCGAAGCCAGTTCCTCGGCCGCAACAACGGTACTTTTACTCGCCACTCCCAAGCGGCACCTGGATCAGACTCTGGCGATTGCGCAAGGGGCGAAACTGGAAGTGCGGGCCATCGCGCCCACCTCCGCCGTGCTGAGCGCGGCGACGGCCAAATCATCCGGCGAGGCGATGGTCCTGTCGATCACGCCTTCAGGCACGGAACTGGCGGCGCAGCAATCCGGCGGGTCGGCGATGCTGCGTTATGTCGGATCGTCTTCCGCCGTGACCGCGGCGCCGGCGGTGGCTGGCGAGGTCCGCCGCGCGGCTCTGCTCCTGCCCCGCCGCGGCGGTTCCGATGCCAACGGCGCAACTAATGGCAACGGCAACGGCGCTGCGGCTGCGGGTGTCGCCGGTAATGGCGCGGCCAACGGGCACCCCCTGCATGACATCGTCGTTTGGGATGATGCCGGACTCGACGCCTCGGCCCGGCAAGCCGTCACCGAGGCGCTGGGGCTGGGCGCGCGGCAGGGCGATTTGAGCGCGCTGGGCGCGGGCGACCCGCCGGCCGGGTTGCGCGGGTGCGCATCGGCGGTGGCGCTGGCGGTCGCGGGGCTTTCGACAAGCCCGATGACCGTCGATTTCCTACACTCCCGCCTGGCCGCGCCTAAAAAAGCCCGCGTGGAGCGGCGCATCATTCTGGCGATCGCGGCGGCCGGCGCGATCGTGGCCGGCGTCATTGCCGCCTACGTCGATCAAAACAAAATGGAGACGACCCTGGCAAATAAGCAGGCCCAACTTGAGGAACGGAAAAAGCCGGATAAGGCCGCCGTGGAAAACGTCAAGATGATCGAGTTTGCCGAGCAATGGCACGCGGGCACCCCGCGCTACCTCGATTGCCTGCGCGATCTGCTCAAGGCCGTCCCGCAGGATGCGCAGCTTTATCTGACCAGCTTCGATCTGCGCGACAACATGCAGGGCAAGTTGAACGGGAAAACGACCAGCGACAAGAACGTGCAGTCCCTTGTGGACCGTCTCAGAGCCACCCACCGATTCAGCGACCTCAAGCCCGGCTATTCGCAGGGCACCAATCGCGCGGACCGGGAAGTGTCGTTTTCACTTGACTTTAATTATCTGGCGGCCGGCGCCCATTAACGACGGCCGGCAATGGGCAATGGGCCGGCCCCGCGGCCGCCGCGTCGCCCGCCCACTGGAATAAACCATGGTTTACACCCAACGTGAAAAAAAGATCGCCATCGCGGTCATGGCGCTGCTGGGAGCGTGGGTCTTGTACAGCGTGGTGGTCGGTCCTTATCTGGATCGCCGGGCGCAAATTGAAAAGGACCTGCAATTCGTTCAGGCCGACATCGACAAAAGCGATGCGCTGCAGCGCAAGCAACAGCGTTTGCTGGTGGTCTGGAAGGCGATGAACTCCAACGGCCTGCAGTCCGACGCCGGCGAGGCGCAAAAACAAATCGCTCACACGCTGGAAGATTGGAGGACGCAAACGGGACTCACTATCGAGACAATGCCGACCCCGCAGGATCACGCGCAGGGCAAGTTTCGAGTTATGACCTTGAATCCCACCTATGTCGGTTCGCAGGCGATGCTCGCCCAGATGCTGTGGCGCATGGAGACGGCCAGCATTCCCTTGCGGCTCGAAAAAATCCAGATCAATCCGCGAGCCAAGGAAGGGTTCGACGACCTGAAGATCGTGATGACGATTTCGACCTTGAGCAGAATACCGGCGGCGACGGGAAGTAATGATCGCGCGGCGAACGCGACCGCGGATGCCACTGGAGCAGGCTTGTGAACAAACCCTCAATGAAATTCGCGGTTCTGGCGGCATCGGCGGCAGCGATCGTGCTGGCGCCCGTCGTGATCGCGCTGGTGCCCGTCGTGATCGCGCTGGCGCCGGGCCGAGCCGCCCGGGCCGCGGGCGATGTGTCCGGCGCACCGGCGAACCGCGTACAGGCGCCTACTACCGCACAAGCGCCCAGCGCGCCGGCGGGCCGCGGGCAGCGCGATGCCTCGGCTGGGCGCGGCAATGCCC
>DASRLH010000448.1:0-2296 GCA_035648595.1 Tepidisphaeraceae bacterium | reverse complement strand
CCACCGCCCCGCCCCCTTGGCCGACAGCTTCACGCGAACGCCGATCGAGGGCTTCACGTTGTGCAGCTTGGAGTATTTAACGATCAGCTCCAGTTCGCTGAATTTTTCAACGACGGGAATGATGTTCTTGCCGATCTTGGTGGCCAGGATCACGGCCTCGATAAACTCATCATCCTTGAATCCGTTGCAGATGATCGGCGTCTTGTCGTCCTCGACGAGCGCCATGACCGCCAGCAACTCGGGCTTGGAGCCGGCTTCCAGGCCGAAATTAAAGGCCTTGCCGAATTCGAGAATTTCCTCGACCACATGCCGTTGCTGATTCACCTTGATCGGGTAGACGCACCGGTATTCGCCATGATAATCATTTTCACGGATGGCCTGGGTGAAGGCGCCGTGCAACTGGCCCACGCGGTCTTTAAGAATATCCGTGAAACGGATCAACATCGGAAGCTGGATGTCGCGCTCGCGCAGCTCATCGACGAGGGTTTTCAGGTCAACTGAGATGTTCGGCTCCCGCCTTGGATGCACGGCAACGTGGCCGTGGTCGTTGACCGAAAAATACCCCTGCCCCCAGTTCTTGACGCCATAGAGCCGATCGGAATCCGCCGATGTCCAAGGTTTGGGCGCGAGGGCAGTGCCATTGCCATTGGTGCTTCCGTTCCCATTGGCAGGATGCCCGTTTCCCGGCGCATGCCCTTGAATGGGCGCGGCGACGCTGTTGCTGTGCCCCGTCGCTGCCGAGGCTAGATTGCCCAGCGCGCCGGGCAGGGGAGAATCGGTTTTCACGGGTTCGAGCCGCTGATCGGTGGGCGTTTGCATTGGCGTTTTGAGATCCTCCGCTTCAAAAAAAAGTCCCGCTACCGATATCCTATCGACCTGTCGGCAAAGTCAAATGAAAGTTACCGAATTTTCAACAGCAGTTCTCCCTCTCCCGCTACGCCGGGGGGAGGGAAAGAGAGGTATCGCCGAATCTGCCATGCGCGCCCTTTCGAGGGGCGTGCCCGATTTTCCGGGAGCGAATTGGCGAATGGTGGGGCAGACATTCCTGTCTGCCGCGAATCGGTGAGCGGAGGACATTCTTGTCCTCCCGAACCGATTCGAATCCGCTCGGCGGGGCGGGAATGCCCCGCACTCGCGGATTCGGGCAGACAGGAATGTCTGCCCCACCAAACCCTGTGGATGTCAACGGTTACGCCTGCCCGAAAATTCGGGCACGCCCCTTTCGACCTTTCGAGTGCCCACGGCTTGTCGAATAGCATTCACCTCTCATAGTGCTAAACTTTCCCCGCATGAAGATTCACTGGAAAGGCGTCTTCCCCGCCGTCTGCACGCAGTTTGGCCAGGACCAGTCGCTGGACCTGGATGCGACCGCGAAGCATCTGGAGGCGTTGATCGAGTCTGGCGTTTCCGGTTTGGTGATGCTCGGCTCGCTGGGTGAGAACACGGCGATGGAGCCCGAGGAGAAACGCCGGGTTATCAAGCGAGCCATTGAAGTCAGCCGGGGGCGCGTGCCGGTGCTCAGCGGCGTGGCCGAATGCAGCACCGCGCTGGCCTGCCGATATGCGCGCGACATGGAAAAACTGGGCGCCGACGGGCTGATGGTGCTGCCGGCGATGGTCTACAAATCCGATTCGCGGGAGACGATCGCGCACTTTCGCGCCGTCGCGCGGGCCAGCGGGCTGCCGATCCTTTGCTATAACAATCCGGTTGGGTATGGCGTGGATATCACGCCGGAAATGTTTGCCGAGCTGGCCGACGAAAAAACGCTCGTGGCGATCAAGGAATCGTCGGGCAATGTTCGACGAATCACTGATCTGTTCAACGCCGTCGGCGACCGTTACGCCCTGTTCTGCGGCGTCGATGATCTCATCATGGAAAGCGTGCTGCTGGGCGCGGCGGGATGGGTGGCCGGGCTGGGCCTGGCGTTCCCGCGGGAAAACCAATATCTCTGGGAACTGCTGACCGCCGGGCGATGGGATGAGGCGCGGACGCTGTACCGCTGGTACACGCCGCTCCTGCATCTGGATACGCATGTGAAGTTTGTGCAATACATCAAGCTTGCGGTGCAGGAGTGCGGCCTGGGATCAGAACGCGTGCGTCCTCCCCGCCTGGAGTTGGAAGGCGCAGAGCGCGAACAGGTGTTGGCGATTATCCGTGAAGGAATCCGAACGCGTCCCAAGATTCCCCCGACACGATCGCCGGGTGCGTGACGGTTTCGATGGAGCGGTTTTAATCCCTCTCCTGGTACGCCGGGGGAAGCGAGCGGAATCGGCGGCTGCCCGCGAGCGGGCTAGGG
>DASRLH010000447.1:0-8164 GCA_035648595.1 Tepidisphaeraceae bacterium | reverse complement strand
AAGTGCTTGAGTCCCCGGACATCCTTGGCCGTCAGTTCCTGTTCCATGGGCCCCGGATCGTGCCACGAACCCGTCGCTGGCGCAATACGGCGTTTGTTAGGGGTGCGGGAAACTCATCAATCGCCGTGCCGAACGGTATTATCAGTTTGATATTCTTGCGCGGGCCTCGTCGGGATTCCGGGCGGCGTTTGACAGCCAACCGGCCTACACGCTCATCACCGTTTCGTCTCCACTGCTGCTGGCGCTGGTTCTGCCGAACATGATCATTGCGGTCTTTCGGCTGCGTATGAAGGTTGCGCGGCGGAACGTACAGCGCACACTACTGGGTTTGCGCCGGATGCGCATCGCGGCGGGCATCCTGTTCGTGGATTCGTTGCTCGAAACATCAGTCATTGACGTGAGCCGGATGGAGGCATTGGAATTTGCGTGGGTGGCGGTTGAGATTGGGCTGTGCGTGGGATTTGGATTCTTGCTGTTCCTGACCCGACGGGAAATCCAGCAACTGGCGATTCCAATTATTTTGCGCAGTCCGCGGCGCGGCTTCGCCATTCTCATGCGGGAAGAATCAGCGGCCGCACAATCCGTCGAAGACTCAGCGAGCAATGACGATATCAGCCCGGCCTGGCTGGGGCTGGTCACCCTTGTCGCGGTTGCAATGGCAATCGCCCACGTCGGCTATGCCGGCAATTTTTTGATCGGCCTGGACCAGCGCGCCAACAGCTTGAACTACTGGCTGTGGACGATGCCGGGGGGACCTGCCGTGCTGCCCTCCGGTATGATTTGGTCAAATGGGATATCGCAAAACATCTCCCTCGCCTTGGGCGTTTGCGGTTTTTTTGGCTCGGTTGGATGATCGCATGCCTTGCTGCCGGGCCGCGCTGGCGCGTGCTGGCTCTCATTTTCTCGATTGCCACGCTCGCTTTGCATGCCGCGTATGGCTTCGTCAGCGTGCTTATGTTGCGGGGTTCCTGGATATTTTACACGCCCTATAGCCCGACGAGTCTGAGCTTGCCAGAGGAGACCCTCCGGACTTCGCTTGCCGACCTGGCGCTGCCGATTGTGTTGTTGGCGCTTCTGTGTCGAAAAGAGGCATTGGCGGGGATGCGCCGCGGATAAGCAGCAACAGCGAAGCTGGATAATCGTGGTGAAAGCGATCCGAGAGCGCGCATTCTTGCACCGCCGAGCAAGTTCGAATCGGTTCGGGAGGACAAGAATGTCCTCCACTCACCGATTCGAGGCAGGCACCAATGCCTGCCCCACCACATTCCTCAACTCGCGGGATATTCGCGCACGGCGTTGCAATCGCGCACACACTCAGTCTTAATACACGATCGTGAACGACCCATCCGCCCGCGAGAACGCTGCGGGCGCGCCCCACGCGGGCAGGCCCGGCGTGTTTCCGGCACTGGCCCGAATCGCACGGCCCTCGCTGTCGAATATTTGCCAGGCGATCGATCCCCCGCGATTCCAGCCGGTGTTTTCCGTCCAGACGAGCAGCGTTTGCCCGGCGGCGTTGGAGGCGAGGGCGGGATGTTTTGGATTGTTTCGCTGTCCCGCCACGGCCTGCCCGGCGATCTCCTTTCCGTTGATGATCCTGGCCCAGTTGATTTGCCCGTTGGTTTCCCACGCGGCCAGTACGCTATCGTTTGGCCCGGCGGCGAGAGCGGCGGTGCTCATCACGCATACGCCGCTGCGCATGGGGCCGACCGTCGTCGATTCGCTTTTGGCGGTCCTGGGGTCGAATCGCACGAGCGTCATGTCGCGCTGCGTCTGTTGGTTGGCGGTGCGATAGAGGGCGTAGAGCGAGCCGTGGTCGGCGAAGAGGCGCATGCCGCAGCAGCCGCAGGCGCCGGTGGCGGAGGTGATGGATTGCTCGTGGGCGAAGGTCTTGCCGTCGTCGTTGGAGCGGGCGAGCCACACCCGGCGGGATTGCTCGCCTTCGCCGGGCGCGCCGGGGGCATGCCAGGCGACGTAAACATTGCCGCGCTGGTCGGCGGCCACCGATCCGCCGCCGTCGAGGCCCGGTTTGGAGTCGATCACATTTCGTTGCGGCTCAAAGGATGAACCATCCGCGGTTGAGCGGGCGTACAGCATGGGCGCGGATTTGCCGGGGCCCTTGGGCAGAGCCGTCGCAGATCCCATCCACGCCACATGCACGCGCCCGCCGCGCCCGATCGCCAGATGCGCGCCGCGCACCGTGCCCATGGCGATCGCGCTGCCGGGCTGGCTGTTCACGCGGATCGGCTTGGAGAAGCTCTGACCTCCGTCGGCGGAGCGCATGTAGAAGATGTCGCTCTTGGATGGATCGCCGGTGAGGTAGATGATATGAACGACGTTCCCCGGCCCCACCGCCGCCTGCGGCTGCACGCCGCCGTCGGGAAGTCGTAGGGTGCGGACTGTCGGAGCGTTGGCTGCCGAGACGGGGCGCGGGAAAGACAGGGTCAACAGGATTGTTGCCAGCAATGCAAATGTGGAAGTCGCGGGCATAAGGGTTTCCTCCAAGCGTTGATCTTAGACTATTTTAGCGCTGGCTGTGTCTTCGGGGGGACTCTCGAACCGGTACAGCGAGATCAGTTGCTGCAACGCCACGGCGAGTATCGCGATGGCCGCAAGGAGAAGGGAAAGCTGGCCGAGCAGCACCTGAAGCAGATGCACCGAACGCCGAAGGCCAAATTGCATCAGATGCACGGCTTTCGCGGTCGTATATGCGACGAGCAATAGCTCAAGGAACAGCCCGCCGGCAATTCCAAGTCGCAAGATTCCCCGGCTTGCCCGGCGTATCGCGGCGCTGGCGCCAATTACGATGCAGCCCAACACACCCCAGACGCCCGCGTGCAGTAGGAGCGGCAGCGAATAGGCCGTCACATAAAGCGGCGCTTCACGTCGTGCGATGACGACGCGCCCCGCGACGCGAACCACGTCAGCCGCCGCCAAAAGCAGGAGCATCGCCGCGAAGATCCTTACCCACATCGTCGCCGATCGGCGGCGTCGCTGGGCGAGCAGCGAATGGTTGTGCCGATAGTCCAGCGGATGAGCCGACGGCGAGGGGGATGTGCGGGGGTCGAACGGCATGTGCGATGATTAGTATGTAGGGGTGGACGGGTTATCGCAATTGGCGAGCAGGCGTGCCGCCGGGATGGTTTGGGCGACAAGGAGCGGGACGCTGCACGCCCTCCGGGTGTATCACGCAGCGGCACGGGCGGCTCGCCGGTGGGCCGCGTTGGCCGGTACTCCGGCCAAACAACCCGAGCGCAGCGACCGATTGCTCCAGACCCTCAGAACGCTGCGATCAAGTGCCTTCGACCGGAGTACCGGTCGAACATCGCGGGGTGCCGCGAATGCACGGGCGAGACGCCCGTGCCACTTTAGATTCTGGACACGCGTGGGGGCTTCGACTGAGATTTGGAAGCGGAACGCCTGATCTTGCATGGACCTTACAGCGTAAGATTGTAATTCATGGGAGGATTTTGATTCCGAGATTTTCGATGCGGCCGCGGAGTGAAACGCCTTGGTGGATCGCGCTGGCTTGCGTATTAGCGCTGCTGGCTTTCGCTGCGCTGCCGTGGGCTTGGAGCGAACAAACTTCGGAGGCCATCCAGACGCCAATCAGTGTCGGCGCGTATGACTGGCCGAAGTGGCAACAATTCTGGTCGTTCAAGCCCATTGTCAAACCCGTGCCGCCCGCCATGGGCGATGCGCAATGGGTGCATAATCCGATCGATGCGTTTGTGCTGTCGCATCTGCAAGTTCGGGGACTTACGCCGGCGCCTCGCGCTGACAAAGCCACGCTGATTCGGCGGGTGACGTTTGACCTGACCGGTCTTCCGCCTACAGCGCAGGAATTGCGGGCGTTCTTGAGCGATAAGTCGCCCGGCGTCTATGAAAGGCTGGTGGATCGGCTGCTCGCTTCGCCGCACTATGGCGAGAAGTGGGGCCGGCATTGGCTGGACGTGGCGCGATATGTTCCGGGCCGCATCACCTTTCCGGGCATTCCACATACGGCGGGGGACAGCCATTACCGCGATTACGTTGTTCGCGCTTTTAATCAGGATAAGCCGTACGACCGGTTCGTTACCGAGCAGCTTGCCGGCGATTTGCTGCCGGCTTCACCAAATCGCCAGCAAGAATACGATCAGATCACCGCGCCGGCGTTCCTGTCGATCGGCCCGTGGTTCGACATGTGCACCGATCCAAACCGGCTTCGGCTGGAAATGATCGATGACATGATCGGCGTCACCGGCAAGGCGTTCCTCGGATTGAGCATCAACTGCGCCCGCTGCCACGATCACAAGTTCGACCCCATCCCCACGGCAGACTACTACGCCCTGGCCGGCATCTTTGGCAGCACGCGGATCGTCGGCGATTTCAGCGAATACTGGCGCGATGGCCGCGTGCGACTCCTGCGCCCGCTGGCCATGCCCGATGAAGTGGCCGCCAATGATCGGCTGCAAAAGCGGATCGACGCGATCAAAGGCGCGCAGTGGAAATTCCTGAGCGATCGGCGCGCGGACTTACTGGCGACATGGAAAGCCGAGGAACCTCGCTACCGGGCGGCGGCGGCGAAAACGCCACTGGCATTCATCAAACGCTTCGAAGCCGAGGACCATGATGGGTTCCACAATCTTCGCATCGGCGAGCGATCGCGCGATGGGAAAGTCGTGCAGGTGCTCGAAACGCTTGGGCCCGAATATCAGTGGGTGAAGTATAAATTCGAGCTGCCAGCGGATGGTACGTATCGGCTGGAGGCCCTCTATTCCGCGGGCGTCAAGTCGCCGCTGACGCTGGACGTGAACGGCGATCCGCCGCTGCCGGGCGTGCTGAATGGCGCGACCGGCGGGTGGGATTTGCTTCACCAGCGCTGGGCCACCGTCGCAACGCTTCAACTGCGCCAAGGCCTGAATTTTCTGCGGCTGGAACGCAAGCAAGGGCAGTTTCCCCGCATCGATAAGTTTCGGCTGTATCAGGTAGATGAGGGGTGGGATGCGCGAATCGAGCAAATTGCGAAGGACCAGAAACTCAATCCGCTGGTATTGGCGAATTTCATAAAGGACGTCGAGCATCCCTGGCCGGCTGTCGCGGAAATCCCCGCGTACCTGGATGAATCGTCGCGGAAAAGCGTGGACGCGATGGACGGGCAAATCGCATCGATCGCGGCAGGAATCCAGCCGCATGACATGATCGTCTCCGTGACCGATCAGCCGCGCCCGGCCGATTCGCCGATCCACATTCGCGGCGGAGTGGAATCGGTGAGCCGGGAGCTAATTCCGCGCGGCGTCCCGCGCCTGCTGGATCATCTGCTTCCGCGCGCCGCCATCGGCACGCCGGAAAGCGGCCGGCTGGAACTGGCGCGGTGGATCACCGACCCCCGCAATCCGCTGACGGCACGGGTGATGGTCAATCGCATCTGGCAATGGCATTTCGGGCGCGGCATCGTCGATACGCCTTCGGACTTTGGCAGCCGGGGCGCGGCGCCGACGCATCCGCGATTGCTCGACTGGCTGGCCGCCACTTTCATCGAAGATGGCTGGTCGATCAAAAAACTGCATCGGCTGATTCTTCTTTCCAGCGCGTATCAAATGAGCGGCGATGCCGACGCCGCCACGCTGCAAGCCGACCCGGATAATCGCGATCTGTCACGCTTCGCCCCGCGCCCTCTGGAGGCCGAGGAGTTGTTTGATTCGATGTTCAGCAGCACGAATAATCTGATCCGCCAGCCCAGCGGCAAGCCGCTGAATCTGGACAAGAGCAAGGGGCGGGCGATGTATGTGTTGACGACCAGTCGCTCTCCGCCGGGCCTTGGACCCGAGGTGCGGAAGATGCTGGCGCTTTTCGATTTTGACATGAGCGGCGCGAGCTTCGACAAGCGCCCCGCCTCCAGCACCGCCGCCCAGTCGCTCTTCTGGCTCAACAGCCCGCTGCCCCAATACTACGCGGGAAAGTTCGCCGACCGGCTGCTGAAGATGGATCGGCTCAATGATGAAAAGCGATTGGAGCAGGCGTATTTGATCGCGTTCTCGCATAGGCCAGATGAGCAGATCAGCCAGCTGACGCTGGCGTCCCTGGATCAACTCATCGCCGGCGGCATGACCCGCAAGGAGGCCTGGGCTCAGGTTTGCGCGGCGATCTACGCCAGCAACGAGTTTCATTATGTGCAATAGGGCAAACTACCGCCGCGAAAGCATTTTCGTGGAGAACTTTGGATTCAATGGACGAGCAATCTCGTTGTATCACGGGCGTCTCGCCCGTGCATGGTGCATTAAGACTGGCAGAACCGAAATTCCCTGACTGCCGCGCCATCCGCACGGGCGAGACGCCCGTGATACGACGACGGGCATTGTTTCCGTGAGGAATCGCCTTTTTTTCGCGGAAATCATCGCTTTTAGGTAGAACGGACGTAAGTAATGAACCCGCCGATCAGTCGCCGACATTTGTTGCGGCATGCCATGCTGGGATTTGGAAGCGTCGCGATGATGGACGTGCTTGCGCGGCGTTCCTTCGCGGCCCAGGCAATCGGCGAAAGCGCCGCGCTGCCTGCCAACCCGCTGTCGGCCCGCGCGCCTCATTTCCCGGCGCGGGCCAAGCGCATCATCTACCTGTTCCTCGATGGCGGCCTGTCGCATGTGGACAGCTATGACTACAAGCCGCTGTTGCAGCGCGACGATGGCAAGCCGCTGCCGGCGAGCATCGCCAAGCCGAAGTTCACGTTTGCCCCGACCGGCTCGCTCCTCAAAAGCCCGTTCGGCTTTCGGCAATGGGGCCAGACGGGCATGTGGGCATCGGACCTGTTCCCGCGGATCAACAGCCTGATCGACGAGCTTACGTTCATCCACTCGCTGCATCACGACAATGAGGATCACATCACCGCCAAGCGGATGATTTTCACCGGCTCGGGCCGCGAGCCGAGGCCGCAGCTTGGATCATGGCTGGCGTATGGGCTGGGCAGCGAGAACGCGAATCTGCCGGCGTTTATCGAGATCATGCCCGGCGCGCCCAAGGGTGCGTCGGCGGCGTTTTTGCCGGCGCAATTTGCAGGCACTGCGATCGGCCGGCCCGACGCAAAATCGCCCTTCCGCGCCTGGGACAACCTCAAACCCGCAGGGGCGGGCGGGCGCGGCGCGATCGATCTTGTCGCCGCGATGAATAAAGATCACCTTCTCAAATCGCCCGGCGACCGTGCCATTGAAGCCGAGATTCAGAACATGGAGCTGGCCTTTCGCATGCAGTCGCAGGCACCGGAATTGATGGGGATCGACGGGGAATCAGATGCCACGCTCAAGCTATATGGCGTCGGTGAGGAAATCACCGACGACTTCGGCCGCGCCTGCCTGATGGCCCGGCGGTTCGCCGAGAAGGGCGTCCGCTACATCACCGTCATGCACTCCACGCAGGCCTTCGGCAACCTGTGGGATCAGCACAAAAACCTCTACGAGGGGCATCGCAAGAATGCGATGTCAGTCGATGTGCCGATCGCGGGGCTATTACACGATTTGAAATCGCGCGGCATGCTCGAGGACACGTTGGTGATGTGCGGCAGCGAATTTGGGCGCACGCCGGTCTTTGAGTTTCAGGATGGCGCGGAAGGCCGCCATCGCAATGGCCGCGATCACAATCCGCACGGCTTCACCATGTGGTTCGCCGGCGGCGGATTGAAGCCGGCCCTGCGCTATGGGGCGACCGATGACTATGGATATTACGCCGTGCAGAACAAGACCACCGTCTTCGACCTTCACGCCACGCTGCTATACGCCATGGGCCTCGACCACCAAAAACTCACCTATCGCCACGGCGGGCGGGATTATCGACTGACGGACGTGTATGGGAACGTGGCGCCGGTATTTGCTTAGCCCCGGCTATTTTTCCGGCGACGGGAAGAATTGCGCAGAGTTAGAGAGGCGCAAAGGCGCAGAGTGGAGAAGGCCATTAAGAAGAATGCGATCAAATCCCCACTTATCTAATCGAGGCACCACCCGACCATATGGATTTAATGTTTCGTTATGAAATGTTTAGACTGCCTTTGCGTCTTTGCGCCTTGTATGTTCAAAAAACCAAAAAACGGTTCTACTGCTCGTCGTCGTGCCTGCGTGGCGACGAGCCTCGCTCAGAGTCATGCGGACACGGCAGTCGGCCCACGACCGATCGCGCCTCGGACCGCAACGTCCGTCGC
>DASRLH010000446.1:0-2448 GCA_035648595.1 Tepidisphaeraceae bacterium | reverse complement strand
GTGCGGACGTGGCGACAGGTACAGTGAAGTGGTTCAATGCGACCAAGGGGTTCGGATTCATTCAGCCAGACAGCGGCGGCAAGGATGTCTTCGTGCACATCTCGGCGGTCGAAAAAGCGGGCCTCAGCAGCCTCAATGAGGGCGCCAAGGTGAGCTATGAAGAGATGGAAAACCGGGGCAAAACGTCCGCAGAAAATCTGAGGGTCGGCTGAACTATCCCGCCGGGATCACGCCCGGCGCAATCGTCTGAAATGCAAAGAGCCGCCGCTGGCTCAACCCAGCGGCGGCTTCTTTTTGGACTTTGCTAGATGGATCCGAAGTCGAGGCCGTATCGCATCGCGCACAGAGTGACCAGCAAGCCAACGCAACTGAAGAGAGCCACAGTCGCCAGCGATCCGTCGGTGGCGGTTCCAGTGGTGCGATTGATGAGGGCTCGAGCGAGAGCAGCCATTTTCTGTCCTCCAGTTTCCGGCCCCGATGCGAGGCGTCGAGGCTGACTCTGACCGGCGATCGTTGCCGCCCGATTTCCGAAAATGAGGAAAATGGTTTCAAGTTTGTTTCGTTGGAACCGAGACGGCGAATGTCGCGTCTGGATTAGGATCGCGTAGGCTCCGCGTCACTCGTCGCGTTTCAGCTTCCGCTTCCCCCAATGCGTATCTTTCCGATCGGAGAACACGCGCTCCCTGCCGTGGTTCATTGCCTTGAGCATTGCGATGCGAGCCAGCATCATCCATGCCGGTGAACCTCCGCAGCCGTGATCAGCATCTCTACGGCGGTTTGCCAATGCGGTAATTGCTGCTGGGCCGTGGGTAGCTTCAGGATGTGATCTCGCCGGTTCTCGACGTAATCCGTGTCCTCGATCCGCGGCTGCAATTCAACCCAGGCGGCGGCGAATGCATCGCGTGCCTGCTCGAAGCTCCGCGCCGTGCCGCCAGCCGAAACGCCCCGGTGCGAGATCGGATAGAACCCGCAGTTCCATTCCCATTGGTCGACGTGGAGCGAACGCCAGCGCGGCGACCAATCGCGGCGCCGCCCACGTCACCAAAATAGATATGCCAGCAATCCGGGCGCTCGGTATCTCTGCGGCGGGTGAGGGCGGGCATGGCCCATCATCCCGCCAAAGGACGATCAGGCTGATCAGCGATCTAGCCACGGACAAAACCAAGCGAGAAATGTTCGCCAAATTGGCCGATCACCTGAATACGCTTGCGGACGAGGTTGAGCGTGCGATGGCCGCAAAGCAGATCGAAGAAGACCGATGAATTTCGGGACTGGGCGCGGCCCAAACAACGAAATGGCCTCCCGCCGAAGATAATTAGACGCCTGCGCATCGGAGCTGCCACATGGCAGAATATCGTGTCTTCACCGTTGGCCGCGACGCTCACTTCGTCAGCTATCGCAAGTTCACCTGCAAGGACGATCACGACGCCATCATTTGGGCCAAGCAACTGATGGATTGCTGATTCCGGAGCAAGTCGCCCACCTGTTCCGGGATGATGCCGCCCGCCCATTCCGATTAATTGTCGCCCGGCGTTCCGATTAATCCTCGCCCGCCATTCCGGGATGATGCCGCCCGGGGTGGCAGGGACGTCGGAGAGCTCCGCTGGCTGTGTGTAGGGTCCGTTTCTTTGGCTTTGGCTGAGGAGTGGATCGATGCCGGCGGAGAGGGTTGTGATGCGGGTGGTGCGCGAAGTTCTACGTTTGACGTTTGCGGGGATTTCCAAGCGAGAGGTGGCGCGGCGTACCGGCTTGGCGTCATCGACGGTACGGGCAACGATCGCGCGTTTTCAGTCGCTTGGGTTGACCTGGCCGCTGCCCGAGACGGTCACGGACAGCGATCTGGAAGCAAAGCTCTACAAGAACGCCGGCAAAAAGCAGGGGCATCGGCGCAGCGCCGAGCCCGACTGGGCAATGCTGCACCGGGAGATGAAGCGCAAGCACGTCACCTTGTCGATCTTGTGGGACGAGTACATCGAGGCTCACCCTGAAGGGTATCGCTACAGCCGCTTCTGCGAGCTTTACCGATCCTGGGAAGGCAAGATCTCGGTCACGATGCGGCAAACCCATTTGGGTGGCGATAAGCTGTTTGTCGATTACGCCGGCGACACTGCGGCAGTGGTAATTGACCGGCTGACCGGCGAGATCAAGAAGGCGCAGATTTTTGTTGCCGTCCTGGGGGCGTCGAACTTCACCTATGCGGAGGCGACGTGGACGCAATCGCTCGCCGACTGGATCGGTGCGCACACGCGCGCCTTCGAGGCCATCGGCGGCGTGACCCGGCTTCTGGTACCGGACAACACCAGGACCGCGGTCATCAAGGCGTGCCTGTACGAGCCGCAAGTCAACCGGACCTATACGGAGATGGCAGCGCATTACGGCACTGGCGTGCTGCCCGCGAGGCCGCGCAGGCCACGCGACAAGGCCAAAGTCGAAGTCGGCGTGCTGATC
>DASRLH010000445.1:0-4137 GCA_035648595.1 Tepidisphaeraceae bacterium | reverse complement strand
AACGCCTTCGTACCTTGTTCGCTCTGGCTTCCATGCCAATACTCCTTTGAATCAATGGAACGTTAATGCCACCAATGTGTTATACTCGCTGGCAGAAACAAAAAAATGTGACGAAAGATGAGGCGAGACGCCCGTGATACGACAGCGGCTTTCGGACTCGGATTTCGATCTCTCTTTAAGGATATCCTGCGAAATCTTGTCAAGGCTGCAAGAATATTCGTAAGATCAACGAAGAGGACTGCCACGAATAAGCACGCATGAACACGAATAATCTATCTTCATTCGTGTGCATTCGTGCCCATTGGGGGTTTCCCTCTTTCTTTCGGTTGCGGGCTCGCCCGCTCTTTGTGCCTTTGTGACTTTGTGTTAAACGATCTTCGGATTAGCGAGGCGTCCATGTTGTTCAGGATCCACGCGCGACAAAACAGGCGTAATCGCCGCACGATCTCTCCATTCAAACTGGCCGAGGCCCTGGAAGCCCGTTGCCTGCTGAGCGGCACGTTTGACATCTCCGGGGTGCAGTCGGCGGCGCTGGATCAGCCGCGAATCAACGCGTTCTTTCGTTTTAATCCCACGGATGCGCCGCTCACCGCCAGCGATCCCTCGACGGGCCTGAGCACTTTTAACGTCACCGCATTCCTCGACACCGGCACCAGCGAGGTCCTGCTCAGCCAGGAAACCTCCAGCGCCCTGGGAATCAATGCCGACACCTATAACGGCCAGACTATCCAATTTTCCGACACCGGCATCGCCGGCAGCGGGGCATTCAACGTCTCCCAGCCGCTCTATTTCGCGACCGCCGCGTCCAGCGATCCAAATGTGGATGATCCCACGATGTACCAGACGGTGTACAACCAGACATTTGGGCCGGTTCGCGCGGAGTTGAATCCCGATGCGGCCGATCCCACGCTCGGGGATCCGCTGGACATCATTGGCATGCCGGGCCTGCAAAATAAGACGATGGTGGTGGACGCGCGGCCATTGAATGATCCCAATAACTTCAACCTGCTCAACACCTACGTCTACTCGCCGGGCACGCCATACGACGCGGTAAATGATGCCACCAATCCCGGCATCGTGCCGGGCAATTTCCATATTCGCGTAAGCCAGGCGGATTTCAGTTCGTTCGCGGCGATCGATCCGCCGGGCGCGCCGGGCGCGTCGTTCGCCAATAATCCGATCATCGGCGCCAACCCCCTGTTGCCGGCGACTCCCAATTCCCCGCCGGGCATTACCATCACCAACGGCGCGTATTCGGCCACGGGCAACTTCCTCTTCGACACCGGGGCTGCGGCCTCGTTCATCTCGCAGGACATGGCCGCGCAACTTCACGTCCACTACAAGGACGGCACGTACAACAACAGCGATCCAAACGTCACGCCCGATCTGGTGGATGACAACGGCAACGATCTGCCAAATCAATTCACGCTGCCGATCGGCGGCATCGGCGGCACGATCACCGCCGCCGGGTTTTACCTGACGTCGATGATCCTGCCGACCGTCGAGGGCGAGCCGATCCGATTCATCAGCGCGCCGGTGCTGGTGTTGGACGTGACGGTGCAGAACCCGGTGACCAATCAACTGCTCACGCTTGATGGGGATTTCGGGATGAATTACCTGGTGGCCAGCACGGACATTTCCGACGGCGGCCTGGGCACCACCAACGCCGGCGCGTTTGACTGGATCACCTTCGATCAGCAGGAAGGCCTGATCGGCCTGAACGTGGCGAACACGCCGACGACGCCGACAGTGCTCTCGCGGCATGTGTTCTACAACAACAGTTCCTTCGACGGGAACAACCCGGCGGCCAACGCCGCCGACGCGGGCGCGATCGCCTGGGACAAATCCCCGCTGCTGCCCGGCCAGACGGCCAGCTTCGCCAACTACACCAGCTACAGCAAGGGGATCAACGGCGTGATGGTCGATGTTTCGGGCCTGCCGGCAACGACATTGTCCGCCGCCGCGGATTTTTCGTTCAAGGTTGGCAACAGCAGCGCGGCGGGTGGCTGGGTGGCCGCCCCTGCGCCCAGCGCCATTACCGTGCTGCCAGGCATTGGGGCCGATGGATCGGATCGCGTGGAAATCACCTGGCCGGATGGGTCGATCAAGAAGGAATGGCTGCAAGTAACCGTGAAGGCCGACGGCAGCACCGGCCTGGCCGCGCCGGACGTCTTTTACTTTGGAAACGCGCCAGGGGAGACCGGGAACAGCGCCGCCAACGCCGCCGTCACGGTCGCCGATGCGCTGATCGCGCGTGCCCATCCGTCGTCGGCATCGCCGATCACCAGCAATTTCGATTTCAACCGCGATGGAGCAGTTAACGCCGCCGACGTGTTGATCGTCCGATCGAATTTGTCCGCGGGGCCGGAGGTGCTGCAACTGATCTCGGCCCCCTCGATCACGCCCGCGCTCAGCGCCGCCAATCTCCGCACAACCTCGGCGGGAGCGCTAGGGCAATCGACCAACGGCCGCGGGCATTTCGCGCCCAATCATCGCAATGGCGTAATCGTGCTTCACCCTATCGCGCGCCCCCGGATCAAGCTGCCCGCGACTGTGCGCATACTGGCAAACCTGCCGGGCATTCGTGGCACGGGCGGCTCGCCCGTGGCGCTTTCCCCCGTGTCACCCGTCGAGCCCACGGCAGCGCCGTCGAAAGCGCCGGCGGGCGTCGCGCGATCCAGCATTCGACAGCCCGGAATGCCCCATCGCCTTTCCGCGCCATCGTTCGACTCCGCCTTCGCTGATCATCCTCTTTACGCGCTGCCTGAAGTTGAGGATGATGCGGCGATTCTGGATGGAGGAACGCGTGGCGTACTGGCTTTTGAAAACCGAACCCACCTGCTACGCCTGGCCCGATCTCATGCGCGATAAGAAGACCGCCTGGGATGGCGTCACCAACGCCCTGGCGCTCAAGCACCTGCGCACCATGAACAGGGGCGACTTGGCCCTCATCTACCACACCGGCGACGAGCGGCAAGCCATCGGCATCGCCCAGATCACCTCAAAGCCATACGCCGATCCAAAAACCGGCGATGGCAAGCTCACGGTCGTCGATCTCAAACCGCTCACGCCTCTGGGCCGTCCCGTGACGCTTTCGGATATCAAGGCGGACAAGGCGTTTGCCGGCTGGGATCTGCTGCGCAATTCGCGCCTGAGCATCGTTCCGGTGCCGCCGGCGATGTGGGAGCATGTGCTGGAACTTGCCGAAGTCAGGGACGGGGAATAGCCGGGGGTCGACCGCGAAGAAACTTGGCGCAGGCTGTGCCCACAACCCAAGTGAACGGTGAAAATCCGAAATCCGAAGCACGAAATCCGAAACAAATCCAAAGTAAGAAAGGCGGAAAATTCAAAAGGCGCGTCTGAAGGCTCTTGTTTTGAGACTTCCGCATTGGAGTTTTGAGCTTGTTTCGGATTTCGGATTTTCACCGCTTCGTGGCTTCGTGCTTAATCCCGCATGTTCCGGGTTACGCGGCCGAAAGACCGGGCCATCTCCACGATCGGAGGCGAATGCACGGCAGGAAATCCAAATCGGCGCCGATGGACTGGAGGCCCGCGCATCGTGAGATCGCGGCGGCGACGGACCACTGCCCGCGCGGCGATTGGCAATCGGCCGGCTTCATCGCCGAGCAATCGACTCCTTCCAGGGGGTCCAATGCCACGGGCGTTACCGGGAGCGCCGGCGTCAACGCGGCCAATAGATTGGGATCGGCGGCCTCGCCGCCCACCAGGAAAACCTGCTTCGGCTGCCGGCCCGGAAAGGTGATGGCCTGATAGCGGAAGCATGCGGCCACCCGGTGGGCGAGTTCCTCCATCGAACCGCGCGTCGCATCGAAGACGGCACACGCCGCCCCTTGGCGCATCGCTTCGTTCCCGCCCGCTTGCGCCGAAAAGTGGCGGCGAAGCTCACGCACTTCCTGGCTGCCCAAGCCCAATGACCGGCTCACCGCCTGGTTAAAATGGCGCCCGCCGATCGCGATGGACTTGATGAATGTGAGCTGGCCGCCGGACATGATGGCGACGACCGTTGCCGCCGCGCCAATGTCCACGATCGCCCGATAGCTTGCCGGGGTGGGGGAGACATTCTTGTCGGGCGCGTGACAGTTTCGGCGCCCACTCTTGTTCCCTCCCCCGGTACTC
>DASRLH010000444.1:0-8081 GCA_035648595.1 Tepidisphaeraceae bacterium | reverse complement strand
ATACTGATCTCGCCAATACCGCACCGCGGCCCGCTGCTCAGCCAGCGAATGTCGTTCGCCACCTTGCTCAGGCTCACCGCGATCGTCTTCAGCAGCCCGCTTGCTTCAACGATTCCATCCTTCGCGCCCTGGGCCTCGAAGTGATTAGCCGCCTCGATGAATGGGATCCCAGATTTCTGAGCGATGATCGCAATCGCCGCCTTCGCGTAATCCGGATGCGAGTTGATTCCCGTGCCCACTGCGGTCCCGCCGAGCGGAAGTTCCAACAGCGCATTGATTGCCCGCTTGCCCCGTTCAACACCCAGCCGAGCCTGATGGGCATACCCGCTGAGTTCCTGCCCCACCCGAATCGGCGTCGCATCCTGCAGATGCGTGCGGCCAATCTTCACGATCCCGTCGTAAGCTTCCGCCTTGCTCTGCAGCGCCGCCGCCAGATGCTCTAGCGCCGGAATCAGCGTCGCCTTGATCGCGCTCGCCGCCGACATGTGTATTGCCGTCGGAATCACGTCGTTGGAGCTCTGCTCCATATTCACATGATCATTCGGATGCACCGGTTCTTTCCCGCCGCGCTTCCCCGTCGCAATCTCATTCGCGCGGCTCGCGATCACCTCATTCGCGTTCATGTTCGTCGACGTGCCCGACCCCGTCTGAAAAATATCGACGACAAACTGCGCATCGAGCTTCCCGTCGATCACTTCCGCAGCCGCCTGCTGAATGAGCGAAAGGCGCTTGTCATCCAGCAGCTTCAGCCCCGAATTCGCCTGCGCGCAAGACCACTTGATGAGCCCCATCGCCGCGACAAATCGGCGGGAAAACCGCAGATCCGAAATCGGAAAGTTCTCCACCGCCCGCCCCGTCTGCGCCCCGTAATACGCATCCGCCGGCACGTGCATCTCGCCCATGGAATCTTTTTCAACGCGGAAATTATCTGAAGCAGCACCAGCCATTTTGGGAAACCTCAAAAGTTCAATTCAAAGGAATAGCAGCGAGCCATTATTCAAAGTGAGCCGGTGGCGGCAAGGACGCCGCAGCGATCAAAAGTTCAACAGGTTTAGGTCCCTCTTGGCTTGGGAGAAAGTGATCCCGCCCAGAGTCTCGCGCACCCTTAACCGAGCGGCGGCTTCACGTCCGAATTGACCAACACCCCACCCCCCCGTTACACATACGTTTTATGCCGGAGGATGGGACTAAGATGAGATCGGGCGATCAGCCGCTGGAGGTTTACCGGCAGCAGATTGACGAGCTGGATGCGAAGATTGTTGATCTGCTCAACGCCCGCGCGCGGGTGGTCGTTCACATCGGAAAGCTGAAGCAGCAGAGCAATGCTCCCATCTATTCGCCGGATCGCGAGCGCGTGGTGCTCGACAAGGTTCGGAATCTCAACCAGGGCCCGCTTTCCGACCGCTGCCTGGAAGCGGTTTACCGCGAATTGATGAGCGGCTCCTTCGCGCTGGAGAAGCCGCTCCGCATCGGATACCTCGGCCCTGCTGGGACGTTCAGCCACGCCGCTTCCGTGATGAAGTTTGGCAGCAGCGTGGATTACGTTCCGCTTGCCGACATTCCGGCTGTCTTCGAGGAGGTGGTTCGCGGCCACATCGACTATGGCCTGGTGCCCGTCGAGAATAGCATTGGCGGCGGGGTTGTCGATACGCTCGATGCCTTCCTCAGCAGCTCAGCCAAAATCTGCGCGGAAGCGAAAATCACCGTGCACCACTATCTACTGGCCGCCGAGGGATGGGATCAGATCAAGACCATCTACTCCAAGCCGGAGATCTTCAGCCAGTGCCGCAAGTGGCTCGCTGCGATTGCGAAAGACCGCGACGTGCAGCCCGCCGCCAGTTCCAGCAAGGCCGCGGAAATGGCCTCACACGACCACACCATCGGCGCCATCGGCACGCGGCTGGCGGGTCAGCTTCACGGCCTCCGCGTCCTCTTCGAAAACATCGAAGACGACCCGGACAACCAGACGCGCTTCTTCGTCATCGGGCGCGAGCCCGCCCGGCGCAGCGGCGACGACAAAACCGCCATCATGTTCACCACCGCTCACAAGCCCGGCGCGCTGGCCGAGGTGCTCGATGTCTTCAAAGAAAACGGCATCAACCTCACCGACATCGAAAAACGCCCCAGCAAGAAAGTGAATTGGGAATACTACTTCTTCATCGATGCCCAGGGACACCAGGATGATCCCGCCATGAAAACCGCCATCTCGCAGGCCCGGCAACACTGCCTGCAGTTGACGGTCCTGGGGAGCTATCCGCGGGCGACGGAGGTGCTTTAGCCGAGGTGCTTCTGGGGGCCGGGAAACTTCGTCGTATCACGGGCGTCCCGCCCGTGCTGGGTGCATTCAGATTGGCAAGACTGTAATTCCTCCACTACCGCGCGATCCGCACGGGCGGGACGCCCGTGATACGATGACGGCTTCCATTCGCGAGGCGCATTGAGCTCACCGATCGGCTTTAGGGTCGCGGACGGCGTAGTCAGCTCGTGTATTTTTCCCGCAGTCCGGCAAGCTTTTCCGCCATCACCGGCGCATTTCCGCGGAACCCGAGGTCTATGAGAATAGGGGCAATTCGGCGGGCGAATTGCTGCAACTGCGCCTTTGCTGCCGCGAGCGCGCCTTGGAGATCCTCGGGTAATATGCTCCACCGTCCAATGGGTTCTCCCGATTCGTGGAGATCACTGAGAATCAAGCGTTCACCTTCGAAGCGCATCGAAGGCCACGGATGACCAATCCACAACATCTGACATGGTTGGCCTCTATACCGTGCCGCCGTTTGCCAATCCCGAACGGTATCCAGATCACTACAACATTGCGGCTCAATCAAAACGGTGCCGTCGGAAGATTTGAGCGCCAATCCGCCGTTGAGAGTCGGAACATTATGCGGATCCGCCAGTGCATCCACGCCACCCATGCTGGCAATATTCGCGGCAAGCACCCGCTCAAGCATGGCGCCATCCTCGAAATCAGACGTCGCGACATGCCATGAACCCGGCTTTAGGCGTGGCAATTCCGCGATGCCGGTATCGGTGGGAAGCGCGACGAGATCCACGGCAAGAACCGGGACCAGTTGCACGCGATTGATGAGGCACATTTCCGGCATGATCGCTTACGTCGCGGCAATTTTTTGTGGCATGGGCAGCTTGCCCATGAGTGCGGTACTCCGCACCGGCCGGCGCTAATCCGTCAATCCAAATGCGTGGGCGCAGCGAAATCCAACCCTACACTTCGCCGCTGGTGCTCGTGGCCTGCCTATTTCAAAAGCACCGCGGCGGCTGAAAAGCCCACACGGGCGGGCCGCCCGTGCCACTATTTCCGGATACGCCATCGCTTAACTTTTCGCGAGGGCAAAGGTTTGATGTCGATCCTTAAACTCGCCGCCGGTCGTTCTCGCTATTCGGACCGCACTTGAGATCAGAATAATCGCGGTGCACACCAGCATCGCGACAATCAGCGTCGCTTGCGTCCCGGCGTGAAAGATCGCCCATTTCGCCGCATTGTCTGGCAAGTTTTGTCGCTGCGTGGCGATCGTCATCCAAAGCCGCGAGAGCATCTGGGCGGCGGCGGTGGATGTGGTCGTTGCAACCACCATCAGCGGGATCACCGTCACCCACAGATATTTCGCCCGCCCCTCATTGGCCAGGTACGCGCTCACGATTGCCAGCGCGATGACCGCGAGCATTTGGTTGCAGATGCCGAACATCGGCCAGATGTCGCGCATGCTGGCGGACTGAATGAAATAGACCCAGCCCAGAACAATCAGCGCCGTGCTGATGATCGCTCCGGGCTTCCAGCTTGTTTGGCCGAGTTTGGGATGAATCCTACCGGCGATTTCCTGGAGCAGAAATCGGCCGATGCGCGTGCCGGCGTCAATGGTGGTGAGGATGAACAGCGCCTCGAACATGATGGCAAAGTGATACCAGTACTTCCACATCGCCTGGAGCCGCCGCTCCCCGCCGGCCCATACGCGGCCGGCGGCCTGGTCGAAGATATGGGCCATGCCGACGGCCAACGTGACCGCCCCGCCGGTGCGGCCGCGCAGGGATTCCTGGGTGTTTTGCTCGTAGACGGAAAGATGATCGATCCCCCCGCCGCCAGCCATGACGATCTGCTTTTGCCACTGCGGGGCTTTATCGAGGGCGGTATTCATGGCGTAATAATCGCCGACCGGCAGCGTTGCCGCCGACACCATCGCCACCACGGCCACCAGCCCCTCCAGAAGCATCGCGCCATACCCGATCATGCGAGCATCGGTTTCCTTGCGCACCATCTTGGGCGTGGTGCCGCTGCTGACCAGGGCATGGAAGCCGCTGATCGCGCCGCACATGATCGTGATGAACAGAAACGGAAAGAGGCTGCCGGGAACGATGGGCCCGCCATGGCTGAAGATGCGGTTGAACGCGGGCGCTTCCAGCCGGGGGTTGGCCAGCAACGTGCCGATGACCAACAGGAAAATCGTGCCGATTTTCAAAAAACTGCTGAGATAATCGCGCGGCACAAGCAACACCCACACCGGCAGCACCGCCGCGATAAATCCATAGACGGCCATCGCGGCAAGCACGCCTGTCGCGCTGAGATTGAAAAACAATTGCCCCATGCGCTGATGGGCGACCCACGCGCCAAGAAATGTCGCCCCCAGCACGAGAATCGCGCCGATAATGGAACCTTCGATGATCCGCCCCTTGCGGAGCTTGTGCATGTAAAGGCCCACGAACAGTGCGATGGGAATGGTGCAGGCGATGGTGAAGGTTCCCCACGCGCTGCCGGGTTGCACGCGGTAGGCCGTGGGTGGGATTGTGACGGTTTGTCCTGCCGTCGCGGTTTGCAGACCAACGTTGCTATGGAGGGTAAAGGCATCGGGGAAGGTCATCTCCCCGCTGGGCCAGAGGAGCTTTGTGCCGCCGGGAATCTGGTAATCCCCGCGTTGCTCGCCTCCTTCGACGGCGGATTTTCCCGGCGACAAAACAAGCCGGCTTGCGGCGGGATATTTCACCTGTTCTCCGCCCAGGGCATTGACCACGACTTTCCCCAGGCCGGCCAGGGCGATGATAAGGATAAAGAGGATGGCGGTTGCCGCGGCCCCTCCGGCCAGTCTGCCGATGTCTTGGCGGGCGATTTGCGCCAGGGATTTGCCGTCGCGGCGCAGGCTCGCACCCAGCACCAGAAAATCCTGCACCGCCCCGCCCAGGCACACGCCGATCACGATCCAGAGGAGGCCGGGCATGTAGCCGAATTGCGCCGCCAGCACCGGCCCAATCAACGGCCCGGCCCCGCTGATGGCGGCGAAATGATGCCCGAACAGCACCCACTTGTTGGTCGGCTCATAATTCTGCCCATCCTCCAGCCGCACGGCCGGCGTCACGCGGGCATCATCCAGCGCCGCCACCTTCGCCGCGAGGAATGCGCTGTAATAGCGATACGAGATCGCCATCACACACAACACGCAAATCATCAGCGGCATGGCGTGGGTGGGCCAGGCCAGTGCGAGTATTTCGGTTGGGGGCGACATCGAACCTCTTTGTTCTGTCTTCCACGATATCCGGCCCCCGCGATCGTGCGGGGTTCGATTCATTTCCAATTACCTTAAGCTATACTTCTGGTGTGGCAAAATTCCGCTGGAACCATTGCGACGATGAAAACCCAAAAGAAGCAACCTGAATGGCGAAGACCGGTGGACGCTAAATCCGGCAAACCGTACACCGAGATGACCACCGACGAATTGCGCGAGGCGACGCGCGAGTTTGATCAGCCGATGTTCGTTGAGCGCAAGTCGCGCGCCATGACTCCGGCCGAACGGGCCCAATACCGCCGTATGCTCAACGGCACGGCGGCGCGGCGAAACTCTGCTCCTCGGCAGATCTCAATCTCGATGGACCCGCTGCTCCTCAAGCGCGCCGACGCCTATGCCAGGCGACGGCGGATGAGCCGATCCGAATTAGTCGCCAAGGGACTCGAAGCCGTCATCGGCTCGGCGGCGTGAGGGGCCAGATACGATCGATTGTCGAGGTGGTATTAGTTGGAAATGATGGACGATCGCCCGGGCCGCTTCTTCGTCTCCCGAGTAAACAACCACCTTCAAATCCATCACGGACTGCGTGTAGCCAATGGGTCCTGAGTAGGACTCTTTCTGATCGACCCGGGATTGAATCCCCCGCGCCTCCAAATGCTGCGCGAGCAGGCTGGCCTCGATGGCGTTGCGCATCAGATGGATCGCAACAGGGGTCTCGCGCGCCTCGGGTTTTCGTGGGGTGATCGCGTTGGCCGGCCACTCCTCGTGCAGTGCCTTGGCATTGAGCGTCACTTCGTAGACGGCCTCTCTTGGATCGAAATCGGCCACCGGCTTGCCGCATTCGGGGCAGCGGTCGTGGCTGGCGCGCAGGTCGTAGCCGCAGGTGGTGCAGTATTTCTGGGCGCGCATTTGGGCCCGTTTGGCGCGGTCGCGTGCGATCCGGGTACACCAATACAATCCTGCGGCGCTGGCGAGCAAGTTGGCAAGAAGGGCATAAGCAGGGACTTGCTCCGCCGGCATGTTATATCTTCCCCGCCGCCAGTTCCGCTTCGATGGTGGTCGGCGTTTCCGCGATGACTTTTTCGAGCACCATGTCGGTGGTGATTCCCTCGGCTTCGCCTTCGAAATTGAGGATCACGCGGTGCCGCATCGCGGGGACGGCAACCTCCTTGATGTCCTTGAACGCGACGTGAAACCGCCCGTCCAGCAGCGCCCGCACCTTGGCGGCCAACGTAATGGCCTGGGCGGCGCGGGGGCTGGCGCCGACGCGGAGGAACTGGTTCACCATCGGAATGGCGAACATCCCCTGCGGATGCGTGGCCAGCGTGCAGCGGATGGCATAGTCCTGCACATGCGGGGCGATGACCACTCGCCGAACCAAATCCTGATGGGCCAGGATGCGCGGGCCATCCAGCACCGGCTTGATCGTTGGATTATGGCCGGCGGTGGTGCGGTCGAGGATCAACCGCAACTCCTCGCGGCCGCTGTATTGCACGACCAGCTTGAAGAAGAAACGGTCGAGCTGCGCCTCCGGCAGCGGGTAGGTTCCTTCCTGTTCGAGGGGATTTTGCGTGGCCATTACGAAGAACGGCGGATCGAGCTTGCGGATTTTCCCACCCGCCGTCACTTGCTTTTCCTGCATGGCTTCGAGCAGGGCGGACTGGGTCTTGGGCGTGGCGCGGTTGATTTCGTCGGCCAACACCATCTGCGCAAACAACGGCCCCTCCTGGAAAGTCTGCTGGCGGCGGCCCGCCTCGTTTTCCTGAATGATGTTGGTGCCGGTGATGTCGGCGGGCATCAGGTCGGGCGTGAACTGGATGCGGTTGAACTTCAGGCTCAGCGCATCGGCCAGCGCGCGGATGAGCGCGGTCTTTCCCAGCCCCGGCACGCCTTCGAGCAGCGCATGGCCGCCGACGAACAGGCACGTCAGCACGCCGTCGATGATTTCTTCATGGCCGACGATCGCCTTGGCGATCTCCGCCTGCACGGAGCGATAATCGCGGCGAAACTCTTCACAAAGCTGGTGAACCTGGGGGTCCACGCCGGGGGCTGCGGGGGTCATTGTTTCCTTTCAGATCGTCAACTTCATGTGTGACACGGGCGTCCCGCCCGTGCTTGTTGTCATCGAACGCCGAGCACTTCGTTTTCTCGAATTTCCCAAGCCATCCGCACGGGCGAGACGCCCGTGTCACGTTAAGATCGCAGGCTCACCGCGACCTGAATGACCCCCTGACCCGTTTCTTGCCGCTCGCAAACCACTATTGAACCCGGGGCGAATTCCCAACTCTCGTCAAGGTCTTCTGGACGTGGCATATGCGAAATACGGTAGATGCCATTACCGATTTGATCCGCCTGAATCGGTCGCCAGACATTGATGCCTTCGCCCAATAGCCTGACATGAATCTCGTCGGTCATAATTGAACCTTTGTCCGACTTTACTCCCCCTCTTCCTTTTTCTTAATTTGCTGCTGCGCCCTTCGCTTGGCTTCCAGCAGGCTGCCGGCGTAGCTGCCGCCGGGGCCCTGGGCGCCTTTGGGGTCGATTTTCTTGGGCGGGGGCGGGACGGGTTTGTCG
>DASRLH010000443.1:0-9946 GCA_035648595.1 Tepidisphaeraceae bacterium | reverse complement strand
AAGTCCGCGCCGCATATCTGAGCGAGGATGGCCGGGCCGAAAAGCACCACGAGCGGCGTCCGCGCCGCCCCGCCGTAGGGCGCAATCGGGCTGGGGCGTTCCAGACCGCCGGGTGAGGCGCAGAGACGGTCGTGCACCCGCCTTCGGATCGCCCATACCGCTCCCGCGGAACGAACGCTACAATCGCCCCACGATGACTTTTTCCATCATCGCCTTCGTTTGCATCGGGCTGGTGCTGTTTTTGGTCATCCTGATCTTGTTTGAGCCGTCGTTGCCGTACAGGGTGAAGACGCCGGACGTGCCGATTGATTCGGATCGGTATTTGTCGCTGCTGGGCGCGGTGGCGGCAGTCGAGGTGCATCGGGGAAGCAGCATTGATGTGCTGGTCGAAGGCCGGGTGTTTTACGAAGCCGAGCTCGAATCCATCCGCGCCGCCCGGCACAGCATCCATCTCGAAGCGTTCTTGTTTACGCCAAGCGAAATCGCACAACGATTCGTCGATGCCCTCGCCGAGCGCGCCCTGGCCGGCGTGGAGGTGCGGGTCGTGCTCGATTGGATCGGCAGCTTCCATTGCCCCAACCGCTATTTCAATAAATTGCGAGAGGCCGGCGGGCGGATCGCCTGGTATCAGCCGCTGCGCTGGTACACGTTTAAGCGATTCAACAACCGCACGCACCGCGAGGTGCTGGTGATTGACGGCACGACCGGCTTCATCGGCGGCGCGGGAATCGCCGACCACTGGATGATCGGCGACAACGACGGCAAGCTCCCCTGGCGCGACATGATGTGCCGGGTGCGCGGCGACATGGTCGTCGGGCTGCAAACCACCTTCGCCGAAAACTGGCTGGAATCCACCGGCGAGATCCTCGACGTGGCCGCGGAGTTTCATCTCGCCGCCCACGACAACCCCGGCGCCCCGCCGCCCGGCGATGTGCGCGGATTGGTGGTGATTAGCTCCCCCACGGCCGGCCGCGCCAGCCGGGCGCGGGTGCTGTTTCAGGTCTTGCTGGCCAGCGCGGCAAGGACCATCCACATCAACTCCCCCTACTTCCTCCCCGACCGCAGCGCAAGGGCCGAGCTAATCAAAGCCGCCAAAGAGCGCGGCGTAAAAATCAAAGTCATCACCCCCGGCCCCAACAACAATCATCCCATGACCGGCCTGGCCAGCCGCCGCATCTACGGCGAACTTCTGCAGGCCGGCATCGAAATTTATGAATACCAGCCGGGCATGATCCACAAAAAAGCCCTGGCGGTGGACGGCGTCTGGAGCGTCGTCGGCTCAACCAACTTCGACACCCGCTCGTTCGGCCTCAATGACGAAGTCAACCTCGCCGCCCAGGACTCCGCCACGGCCCAGCGTCTCCAGGAAGACTTCGAGCTTGAACTCTCCCACAGCCGGGCAGTGACCTACGAGGAATGGCTCCGCCGGCCGCTGAAGGAACGAGTGCTGGCGGTCATTGGGCGGATTATGGAGCGGCAGGAATGATGCGGTCCGAGCCATTGGGCCCGCACAACCACATACTGGAACAGCTCGACAAATGTTTCGCGCGACCAGGGCTTGGGCCAGTCGATGCCCGAATCGGTGCGCACCCGCCAATTGCCCTGCTTGCGCACGAGCATGACCCGATGCAACGATGGCTGTGGTCATATCGCCCTCGTAATTCCTCCAAGATTATATGCGCGATCGCCATCAATAAAACAAGCCGGCCGGCTCTTCCGAAGATCGCCGGCCGGCTTTGAGTTTCACTGATCCGCAGGCACGCATTACGCCGCCGCGGGCTTGGGGATGTTCAGATGGGGCCGGGCCAATTCGACGATGGCGTCGAAGGCGTCAACGTCGAGAATCGCCAGGTCGCTGAGCATTTTGCGATTCAGCTCAACGCCGGCGGCCAAAACCGCCGGGATGAAGCGGTTGTACGGCAGCCCGCGCTCCCGGAGGGCGGCGGCGAGGCGCGTGACCCATAGTTCGCGGAAATGCCGCTTGCGCTGCCGGCGGTCGCGCGTGGCGTACACGCCGGCCTTGCGGGTGAATTCAATGGCTTGACGATAGATCGTACCCGGGCCGCCTACAAAGCCTTTGGCGCGTTTCAGAACGCGCTTGCGCTTGCGGGCGTGGGTTGGGCCGCCGGTAACACGGGGCATGGGACTTTCCTTTCAAATAGTGAGCCAGGGGCACTCGCCTCTTTGGGCGGGCATAGCTGCGCCGGCAACACGCCGGAGCTTGTATATTTTACAGAAGATCAAAAGAGAAGACGGCCACGAATGAACACGAATAGGCACGAATAATAAATCTTCATTCGTGTGCATTCGTGTCCATTCGTGGCTTGCTCCCTTGTGCCGTTACGCGGCAGGAGCCACGGCCACAGCGGCCTTGGCCTTGGCGGCGGCCAGCCGGCGCCGGTGGGCCGTTCGGGCGGGCTTGAGTTTGCTGATGCCCATCATCTGCCGCATGTTGCGTGCATGGCCTTCGAACAAAATCGCCGGGCGGCGCAACTTGCGGCGTTTGTTGGCCGGGCGCGCGCTCATTAAGTGCGAGGTCAGGCAGTGGCCCCGTTTGAGCTTGCCGGTCTTGCTGACCCTGAACCGCTTGGCAACGCTCTTGTTTGGCTTATACTTATAGCCCATCGTTTCCTCTGAAAATAAAACCGCCCCTCCGTACTTTGAAGGGGCGGGGGATGATAACAACTTCAAGTCCGATGTCCAGCGGCCTTCACTTCCCGACTCCCGGCGCGACGGGCGCGCTCGTCGGGCGCGGGGCGCTGGGCGCGGGCCCCGGGCGGGCGGAAACGGGGGCACTCGCGCTGGGCACGGCTGCCGGGCGAGCAACTGCGGGGGCGCTCGCGGCGGCCGCGGACGCCGGGCGGGCAGTAACCGGCGTGCTCGCGCTGGGCGCGGACGCCGGGCGGGCAGTAACAGGCGTGCTCGCGCTGGGCGCGGACGCGGGGCGGGCCGCGACCGCGGAGGGTGACGCGGAAGGCGCCGGCGCGCCAACGCCGGGGCGGAGGGCGCCGGGCATGATGCCAAGTCCGCTGCCGGTGCGGGCGGGTTTGGCGGCCACTTCCGGCGCTTTCAATTTGCTGGGGTCTTTGTGATCCGGTTGAAGCACCAGCGACATCCGCTTGCCTTCCATCTTCGCATCACGCTCGATCTTGCTCACAAGAAACAACTGCTGCTTGATCTTGGTGAACAGGATGCGGCCCAAGTCCAGGTGCGCCATCTCACGGCCCTTGAAGCGCAGAGTGAACTGAACCTTGTTGCCTTCCTTCAGGAAGTCGCGGGCGCGGTTCACCTTGATCTCAAGATCGTGATCGCCTATGCGAATGGTGTCGATATTGATCTGCTTAAGGCGACCGGCGCGCGAGGATGCGCGCGATTTGTCTTCCTTCTTCTGCTGCTGATAGCGCCATTTGCCATAATCCATGATTCGGCAAACCGGCGGGCGGGCCGTGGGAGCTACCTCAACCAGGTCGAGACCTGCCTCGCGCGCCATGCGCAGCGCATCGTTCGTGGAAACGATCCCAACCTGCTCCTCCTTGTCATTGACCAAGCGGATCGGGGAAATCCGGATCTGCTCGTTGTGGCGAAAATTCGTAGAAATGGCGTTTGTCTCCTGTATAAACCACTGCCGAACCCGATGCGCCTGCCCCTTGCATATACAAGCGGGCCCACATGGCGTTTTTGACAACAATCGCTCGCGGCCCCGGTCCGGCAAAGGCCCGGCCGCTCGCGCCAATCCGCGATAATATCGGCCATCATCGTATGGCCTCGACGAATTTGCAACGATTATTTCTGGGATTTCGGGAAAAGATCGCGCCAATTCCCAAAGTGTCAATGCCCGCGACGTATCACGCGCGTCCCCGCCCGTGCAAGATGCCTGGGAATCGGCGAGAATCGCAACTTGCAAAATATTGCGCAACCCTGCGCATTGCCGATGCGGCAACTTGCCGCACGCATGGAACCGGCTCTCTGGACATTCCTATACTGAGCGCATCATGGCACGCATCGAATCCGTAGCGCAGCCACATCCTTCCCTGGAAACGACGGCGATTCCGTCGCCGCTGCCGGTTGCTCTTTGGCTTCCAGCGTTGTCGTTGTGCCATCGCGAATTGGTGCGATTTCTTCGCCAGCGGCATCGCATCATCGGCGCGCTGGCCACGCCGATTGTTTTTTGGCTGTTCATCGGCGCGGGCATGGGGCACAGCTTCCATGTGCAGGGGTTGCCTGGCGGGGATAAAGGGGGCTTTATCCAATACTTTTTTCCCGGCACCGTGCTCATGATCCTGTTGTTTACCGCTATCTTCTCGACGATCTCGATTATCGAGGACCGGCGAGAAGGATTCCTACAGTCGGTGTTGGTGGCGCCGGTGCCGCGAATGGCAATCGTGCTGGGGAAAGTGCTCGGAGGCACCGTGCTGGCATTCGGCCAGGGGTTGCTGTTTCTGCTCCTGGCTCCTCTCATCGGCATGCACCTGACCGTAATCGGATTCATCGCCGCATGCGCGATGATGTTCATTGTCGCTTTTGGATTGACCGCGCTAAGTTTTTGCGTTGCGTGGCCGATGACCTCGACGCAGGGCTTCCACGCCATCATGAATCTGTTTTTCATTCCGCTCTGGCTGTTATCCGGCGCTCTTTTCCCGCCGCAAAATGCCTGGGGCGGCCTGCGCTGGCTTATGCGCGTCAACCCCCTAAGCTACGGTCTGGCGGGCATCTGGCGGTCGATTTACTTCGATCGCCAATCCGAGATTTCCGCGCTACCGGGCTGGGGATTGATCCTGGCGGTGAGCATCGGCTTCGCCCTGGTGATGTTCCTGCTCGCCAGCCAAATGGCCACGGCTCACACCTCGGCGGACTTGCAACAATAATTAATCGGCAGGAGAACAATCACCACGGAGGCACGGAAACACGGAGGCGCTTTCGATCGATCCGGCGCCCGTCACTGATCTTGAAAAAATAAATAGCCCTGTTCGAATTTTTCGCAAGGTGGCGAGTCGCCTCGAATGCGCCTCCGTGCCTCAGTGTCTCCGTGGTTGTTTTATCTTCGGATTGCCGACAAGGCCATTCGTGGCAGTGTTTCTTGGACTTTCCAGACCCGAGCTCCCCATGCCTGAAACCCACTCCCCAACTTCGCCGACCAACGAATCGTCGGATGCGACACCGACCAGCCGGACGCAGAAGCTCATCACCCTCTCGCTGTGGCTTGTGCTGGGGCTGGTGATGGTTGGCGTGGTGGTGGCGCGGCTGATTCCCCATCACGCGGATATGCCGGTGCTCTACCCCGCGCCGCGGTTCGCATTGACGGATCAGAACGGCAAGCCGTTTGGCGCCGCCGATCTTCGGCGCCGTCCCTACATCTGCGACTTCATTTTCACCACATGCGGGTCGGCTTGCCCGATGATGAGCCACAAAATGGCCCAGCTACAGAAGCAGACGCCGGCCCAGTTGCGGCTGGTGTCGTTCACGGTGAATCCAGAGCACGACACGCCCGCGGTGTTGAAGGAATATGCCGGGGAATACAAAGCCGATCCGGCCCGCTGGCACTTCCTCACCGGCACGCGCCAGCAGGCGCTCGATGAAATCCACGGAATGAAAGTCCCTTACCAGGGCGCGGCCGGCGCCGATCCGATCCTGCACAGCCAGAAGTTTTTCCTGGTGGACGGCGCGGGAAATGTGCGCGGGTTATATGACAGCGAAGATGCCGGCGACATGAAACGGCTGGTGGACGATGCCGCCTGGCTCACGCGCCAGGACATCAAGGCCGACAAGCAATGAGTTGCACGACCGGATTGTTGCAATGATGATGAGTGCTTCTTCCTTGCCGGCCATCAACGCGTCATTGAACGGCATATCAGCGGTGCTGCTGGTGTCGGCGTGGGTAATGATCAAACGCCGGCGGGTTGCGCCGCACGCCATATTGATGCTTAGCGCGTTCGTCACGTCAGCCGTTTTTTTGGCCTGCTATCTTCTGTATCACGCGCTCCGCGTTCGCGCCGGCATCGTTGTGACGCGATTCCCGCCAAGCGCCTGGCGGCCGATTTACCTGGCGATCCTGATCAGCCATTCGATCCTCGCGGTGTTGATTCTGCCGTTGATATTCGGCTCATTGGGCCTGGCCTACGCCCGCCGCTGGCGGGTTCACCGGCGGCTGAGCCAGTGGACATTCCCGTTGTGGCTGTATGTTTCCGTGACGGGCGTCGTGGTGTATTGGATGCTCTATCATCTGGCGCCGACGATTCGGTCGGGCGCGCGCGATGTTCCTGGAAACGCCGGCCCCCTTTCATCGCAAGTCGGCCCGTGGTAATCTGGTTATCAGACGGGCCCAGGTCATGGGCTGGCTTGGTCCGTTAATCCGCCCGCGCATTTTTGTACAAGCCAATGCCGGCGCATGCCGATGAAGAGACAGAAGAGGTACGTGCGTTATTATCGGACGCACATGGCCGCCGGGGGCTGGGCACGGAAGCACGGGTTCACCAAGCACGGGTTCACGCTGTGAAACACACCACAATCACACTGGGGCGATCCCGCTCGCGTCAAACGGGGCGTACAACGTCCTCGGCCCGCTCGGCCAAAACCACCGAGCGGCCCGCCAAAGCGTCGCCGCGCGCGCCACGGGCCGCGGATCGGTCCGGTGAAAGCCATCGTGAAACCAGCCGTCGGCCTTGGATTGTGCTGGGCAGCCTGGTGGGGACGCTCGCATTCACCGGCGCGCTGCTCAAGGCGCTGGCGCCCGCTCCGCTGACTCCCGATGCCACCGTCAGCCTTTTCGCGATGGATCAGGAGCAGCCGATCGACCGCATATTCGACACGCCCACGGCCATCCGCGCCGGCCGTTGGCGATCGATCTACATTCACCACAGCCGCACCGCATCGGGAAACGCCCTGGCCTTGGGCCAGGGCGCCGGCGGATTGCCGGACCACTTTCTGATCGGCAACGGCGAAGGCCTTACCGACGGCGCCATCCAAACCGGCCCGCGCTGGAGCGAACAGCAGCCCGTCGGCACGGTGCCCGGTGTCCAGATCAGCCCGGACTGCCTGAGCATCTGCCTGGTCGGCGACTTCAATCACGTCCGCCCCACCCCCACCCAGCAGGCCCGCCTGCTGGAGTTGGTCACCGCGCTGCAACGGCAGTTGGGGATCGCATCGGATCAGGTGGTCCTGCGCGGCGGCGATGCAACCGTCGCCGGCGTCGGCAGCCGGTTCCCCGCCCCAGCCTTCCGCGCCCAGCTTGGCCAATAGTGCCCTCCATTTGCTGCCTGTCCGCCCTACGCCCTATTGTGACCCCGCCCGGTGAATTCGAACCGGCCCGCCGTGAGCTTGTCGAATCGGCCCGCGATGAGCTTGTCGAATCGTTCGGGAAGGCAAGATGCCCTTCACTCATCGATTCGAGGCAGCCAAGAATGACGCCCACCGAATGGCTCATTGGTTTCTCATGAATTCGCGCCCACCTTCGCATCGGGTGTAACTCGTGTTTGTGGCGACTTGGTGGGGCAGACATTCCTGTCTGCCTGTTCGCCGCAGGGACATTCTTGTCCCTTCCTCATTTCTTCGGGTCGGCGAGTGCGGGGTGAGTACACCCCGCACTCGCCGACCCGAGGCAGACAAGAATGCCCGCCCCACCAGGGAGGGACCGCCACAATCGGGCGCTACACCTTCGTCGGAATCCCGGCGAGTCGTTTTACCTTGAACTTCGCGCGCGTTTATTCTACTGTTCATCGGGTTCGCACGATGCAATCGCCGTTGGCGTTGCGCCTGTGAAGCACCCCCACCTGCCGTGGCGTACCGCGGCACCGCGAAGTGGCAAGTTCTTCGCAGATGACCACCCCCCGGGGACGGCATAACCTTTGCCGTTGGACTTGCCGTATAATCCTTTAGCGTTATTGCATGGCTGAGAAACTTCTTCAGTACGACGTGCTCGAGCTCCTCGGCGAAGGAGCCGGCAGCGTCATCTACAGTGTCCGCGACCCGGCCACCGGGCGGATGTACGCGCTTAAACACGTCAAACGCGTGGTGGACAAGGATCGGCGGTTTGTCGAGCAGGTGCAGACCGAATTCGACATCAGCCGCAGGTTCAATCATCCCAACCTGCGCAAAAGCTACGACCTCAAGATCAACAAGACGCTGCTTCTGAAGATCACGGATGCCTATTTGCTGATGGAATTGGTCGAGGGCAAGGCTTTGGACGTTCGCCCGCCCAGCACGATGATGGAGATCGTCGATACGTTCATCCTGGCCGCCGAGGGGCTTAGCGAGATGCACCGGTTGGGATACGTCCATTGCGACATTAAGCCCAACAACATCATCCGCAACGAGCTTGGCGAGGTGAAGGTGATCGACTTCGGGCAAAGCTCCCGGATCGGCACCGTCAAGGAGCGCATCCAGGGCACGCCCGATTACATCGCTCCCGAGCAGGTGACGCGCAAACCGCTGGCGCCGCAGACGGATGTATATAACCTGGGGGCGGCATTGTACTTTTCGCTCGCCGGCAAACCCGTGCCCACGCTATACACGGTCCACAAAAAAGGCGAAAACAGCTTTCTGCTCGATGCCGCGATCGAGACACCGGCGCATCTGAATCCCAGGGTTCCCGCGGCGCTGTCCAACCTGGTGATGGAATCGGTGGCCAGCCGAATGGAAAAACGGCCCGCCGACATGGCCGAGGTCATCAGCCGCCTGGAGTTGGCCAAGCACATCCTGCAAAAGCAGGCTGCCGCCCTCCTCGAGCCTGAAATTGCTCCGGTTGAAACCCGGCAAGACGAAAAAGTGGGATAACGATTCCGCGGATTGCAGTGCGCGGGAGGGTGTGCCCAATTTTCTGGGAGGGGAATTGGCGTACGGTGGGGCAGACATTCTTGTCTGCCCGAATCGGTGAGTGGAGGACATTCTTGTCCTCCCGAACCGATTCGAATCCGCTCGGCGGGGCAGGAACCCCGCACTCGCGGATTCGGGCAGACAGGAATGTCTGCCCCACCAATCCCTGTGGATGTCAACGGTTACATCTGCCCGGAAATTCGGGCACGCCCTGCTGGACTCGTCGGCCTCCGGGTTTTCACCGCCCCCAATTCATCACTTCTTTCAGCGCCGCCCGGATTTGCGGCTCCGGGTTGTTCGGTCCCGGATCGATTCGGCACACCCGCCAGCCCCGCTTCGCCGCCCCCTCCACGTTCTCCGGCAGGTCATCAAAAAACAGGATTTCGCTGCCCGCCCGGCCCGTCGCGCGCTCGACATGCTCATAAATCGCCGGGTCCGGCTTTCGCGCGCCGACCAGATGGCTTGCAAAGCGATGGGTCAGGCGGTCCAGCGGGAAGTAGCCGGCCTGCGTGGAATCATTCATGATCCGCCAGTGATTATCATTGGTGTTCGACAGGCATGCCGTCTCGATTCCCGACGCGCGTAGCTCTTCGAGAAGGGCAATCGTGCCGGGGCACGGGCCGGTGAGATAGGCGTCGGAGGCCGCTTTAATTTCCCGCGGCGTCATGCCCATCAGCGGACTGGCCGCACGCGCGAAAGACGGAAAATCCAGCTCGCCGGTATCACCCCGGTGAGCCAAATCCTCCAGCAACCGCCGCGCTTGCGCATCGGGCAGCTTACCCGGAAGCGCAACGCCCGCGCATCGGCAGGCGTGGGTCCAATCATCACAGATGCCGAACAACACCCGCCCCAGGTCAAACACCACCAACTTTACCATCATAACCCGGCTTTATACGGCAAATCTCGTATGTTACCAGCTCGCTTGAGTGAAACCCCGTGCAAACCAATGCAACCAAAAACGAACCGGGAAAGCATCGAAGTTTACACTTTGTGACAGTTTGATAATGCCGTTCGGCTCGCCGGTTGCTTTATTATATGCTGGGCACGAGTATGGGGTTCAGGCGCGAGGTGGTTGCACGGGCCCCAGGCGCCAGCGCCTTGGAAGGGGGCGAATAGCGCGCAGCATCAAAGCGGAGTG
>DASRLH010000442.1:0-3102 GCA_035648595.1 Tepidisphaeraceae bacterium | reverse complement strand
ACTCAACCCCGCCCCGCCGCGCAGCCTCCCTATTTCCTTTCCTCCGCATGCACCCCCGCGATCGCCACCGGGGCGGAGAAATAGGGTAGAGTCGAAACGTGGCCCGATGGGGCGAGGCGCTGGGTTTCCACGTCCGCACATCGAGCCGGACGGGGGGCCGGTCGGAGGGAAGTGCGTCGGCGGTTGTCGACGGAGGGACGTTACTATGTCGCATGATCTTACAATTCAGGTTACGCATCCCCATCTGGATTCATTATCCTTTCACGCCCGCTATAATCCCACGCCTGCTGCGTGCGGCGGATCTGCCATGACATCACAAGACGGCCCCCAAAAGCCCGCGCCCGTGACCCCTTCCGTGCCCACGGAATTGGCGGACATTGTGCGCGCGGGCGTCAAGGCCGGGCGGGAAGTGCCCGGCGCGGTGGCCATGATTCACCGCCATATCACCACGTCGAAGTGGACCGCGATGGCGATCGAGTCGCTGTTTGACCGTGGGACGCTCCAGGACTGGCGCGAACTGGCGGCGGCGCTCAAAGCCGATCCGGCTCTCGTCGGGGAAGTCCGGCGGGTCTGCGCGTATCGCCGGCCCGACGGAGTCGAGCGGATCGCCGAGGCGATCTTGCCGGGGGCGAAGCCGGGGTAGGGGTGTTTGGGGGTCCTGGCCATGTTATACTACCAAGGTGGCATGATGCGCGGCAACCGTCCAAAATGTGAACGGAGAATACTCGATTACAGACGGCCCATTATCCGCGCCCGAAGACCCCTTCTCTTCTGGATTGCAATAACCGCTTTATTGGGTGCGGTGGTGATATTGGGTGTCGGACCCTTTCGACGGCCAAAGGCTCCGCCGCCGGTGAAACTACAACAGTAACGGCATTCACCCCCCGCAAGACACCCGAGTCACATCGCCAGTGCTTTTCATGGGGTATGGTAGGATATTGCGTATGAGCGATGACAGCATGTTCGCCGCCGTGCCGGTTCGGGTCGGGCACGTCTTTTCAAAGCTGCGCGTTCTGGAGCGGCTGTATACCGCCGGGGCGTTTGTGGTCGCGGCGTTTGAGATGGTGCGCGGCAGCCGGGGGATGGATCAGTTTTTGGCGTTGTGGATCGGGCTGGCGATGCTTTCGTTGTTTGCGTCGTTTTGGCCGCGGACTCCCCGCGTCTGGAGCCTGCTGGCCGAAGCATTTCTCACGCTTTTGACGCTGGGCGATTGGGTCGCCCGAACGCCCGGCTTGTTTCCGTGGCTCGACCGGTTCTCGATCATGCGCGACCTCGCATCGCCCGAGGAGCGCCGGCTGATCGCGTGGAACGTGCTGGGCGGCCTGGGCCTGTTCTGGATCGCGTTGCCCTTTATCGCCGCGACCCACGCCCGCCTCCGCCTGCGCACCCGGCGAGGGATCGGCTGGGTGCTGGGCTTTGTGTCTGTCTGGATTTTGCTGCTGGCGCTGTTCGTGATGATTGGGTTAGCCACGCTGAATTCGTGATGGTCGGTGCCTCCGGCCGGGGAGCTGATTACGGCGACACGCGATTCATCGCGTTCCTGTTCGGTGTCCACGCCGGGGAAAAGCGGCGCACGCAGATGTGGTTTGTGTCCCACGTCCAGAGCCGCGCCGCCCCGGATTGGGGGCGCGGCTGGGTGTAACTTGCATTTGTGGCGACTTGGTGGGGCAGACATTCCTGACGCCCCGGCAAAAAGTCGATTTCGTCCACCAAAACCTTCGATTTTCGGCCAAAAACGCGGAAAATTCTTGTGGCTTTCGACTTTTTGCCGGGGCGTCATTCCTGTCTGCCCGTTCGCCGCAGGGACATTCTTGTCCCTTCCTCATTTCTTCGGGTCGGCTCGGCGGGATGAGTACACCCCGCACTCGCAGACCCGAGGCAGACAAGAATGTCTGCCCCACCGGGGGGACCGACACAATCGGGCGCTACACCCGCGCGCCTTGTCGTCTGGATCGCTGTAGCGTTCCCAATCCGGGGCGGCGCGAGTACGCTGTGCCCCTGGTTTGGACCTCGCTGACGTTAAATCCGAATTCCCGAATCCCCGAAATCCGAATTCAGTTCATTCGGATTTCGGGCATTCGGAATTCTGAATTCCGGGCGTGGACATCGCAGCCTTTACAGTAAGAGAGCCCCCGATATGCCCTATCGCATCCTCACCTTCGACGGCGGCGGAATCCTGGGGATTTACTCCGCCCGGCTTCTGCATCATCTGGTGAACGCCTATCCGAATCTCCTGCCCAACACCGACCTCCTCGCGGGCACCTCAACCGGCGGCATCATCTGCCTGGGCCTGGCCAATGGCATGTCGCCCGATGCGCTGGTTTCACTTTATCAAGCCAACGGCAACGCCATCTTCGATCGATCCTGGCTGCATGACATCGGCGACCTGGGCGGGCTTTCGGGGGCGCATTACGACAACCGGAATCTCGAATCGATTGTCTGCAAGACCTTCGGACAAACGAAGCTGGGTGATCTGCAAAAGAAAGTGCTGGTTCCCAGCTTCGACCTGGACAATTCGCAGGATCCCTGGTCGAACCCGGCGGCGCCCGGTTTCGTGCGGACGTGGAAACCAAAGTTCTTCCACAATTTTCCCGGCCCCGATTCCGATGGCGAGCAGTTGGCGGCGGATGTCGCCATGCGAACCTCCGCCGCCCCAACCTACTTTCCCACCTACCAACACTACATCGATGGCGGCGTGGTCGCCAACAATCCTTCCATGTCCGCCCTGGCCCAGGCGCTGGATCCCGGCACCGGCAACCAACGGCTCGCCGACATCTCCCTGCTCTCCATCGGCACCGGCATCAACTCCCAATACGTCGCCGGCCACAATCTGGACTGGGGCGTGGCCCACTGGGCCAGCACCCTGGCCTCCCTCATGATCTCCGGCGTCGCGGGCGTCGCCGACTACCAATGCGCCCGGCTCCTTGGGCCGCGATACCTTCGCGTGGACCCGGTCCTTCCGGCGCCTTGGAAGATGGATGATGTGGGGGATGTGGCGGCGATGATCGCCGCCGCGGATAAGGCGATGGATGCGGCGAGCGTAGGGGCGATCGTGGAATGGATGACCGCCAACTATTGATTCATAGGGTTTGGGGTGTGGGG
>DASRLH010000441.1:0-33931 GCA_035648595.1 Tepidisphaeraceae bacterium | reverse complement strand
CGTCCATGCGCAAGCTCCTTTCGTGGGTGAAAGCTCAATTTTTGCTGCGAAGCTTCGCGACGACGAAACCAACATACACTCCCCACCGCGCGGGCGATACCTAACATATGCCGAACTTCTCAAATGCGATTGCCCTGGGGGAACACCTACCAGGGATACATCAAGGCCCTGCGCCGCAACGACAAGCTGCACTGGAAGGTGGCGGCCCACCTTGGCCATCGGCAAAGACCCCTTGAGTTTCAGCGTGGCCTTGGCCCTGCGGGCGGTGCGTCGTGCCGCCGCCCGCGCCGTCGATTGTGGCGATCTTCCGACACGATTGGCCAACGCAGTCAAGGACACCTACACGCGAACCGGCTCCAAACGCTCGCGCAACTGGCCGCGGATCAAGACGACCGCGCCGCCGGGCTCGCCAAAAATCACGACGGTGAGCGAGTCGGAAATCAAGCTGGCACAGGAGTTTCATGGCACTTCCATCGCGGCATAGTTCACGGCGTAGCGTGATACGGCATTCGTTTCGTTTGCCCTGGCGTTTCTTTTGCCCCTGCAACGAATCGCCCACTTCTGCTAGAGTGCCCCACGAGAGGAAACGATGCCCCAAGCCCCCACCGACCGCACCCGGCAGTTGCAGCAGATGCTCCAGAAAGAGCCCAACGACACATTCCTGATTTACGCGCTGGCGCTGGAATATAAAAAGGCCGGCGACGCCGCCGGCGCCATCGAGAATCTCGATCGCGTCATCGCGCTCGATCCGGGCTATTGCTATGCCTATCACCAGAAGGGGCTGGTTTTTGAATCGACGGATGATCTGCCCGCCGCCCGGCAGGCCTATCGGGATGGGATTCAGGCGGCACAAAAGAAGGGCGACGCCCACGCACGCGGCGAGATCGAAGCGGCGCTGAGTTTAATCGAATAGAAAGCAACTCACTTGGTCGAGGAACTCGTCAGTTTTCTGCGCAACCCGCACTGGGGCCGCCAGCACCGGTGGCGCAAGGCGATTTGGAGCACGATGGCCCGCGTGGGCCTGACCGGCACGCACGCGCTGCCGGTCAATCGACGCTGGATCGACATCCATCGCCGCAACATGCCGCTGCGCAATCTCGACCCGGCGATGGCCGGCCTCAAGATCGTGCAAATCTCCGATTTGCACTACAGCCCGGTGGTCTGGGAACGCTACCTGGTGCAGTTCATCGAATGGATCAACGGGTTGTCTCCGGACATGGTGGTCGTCACCGGCGACCTGATCACCGGCGGATACCGCTACGCCGACCGCGTCGCCAAAATCCTCGCCCATCTCAAGGCCCCGCATGGCGTGATCTGCACCTTTGGGAATCACGATTACAGCGTGTACGGAAAAAATCTCTCCGCGGAGGGGCGCCGGCGCGGTGATCATCTGGAAAGCAGCCTGCTCTCCGAGGGATTGCGCGTTTTGCGCAACGAAGTGCATTACCTGCAACCCAACGGCGCGCAAACGCCGGTCGCGATCGTCGGCCTCGACGATGAATGGTCGGGGAACATCGACGCCGACAAGGCCTTCGCCGGCGTTGATGGAAACTTGCCGATCATCTGCCTGAACCACAATCCCGCCAACTGCAACGCGCTCATGCAGTATCCCTGGCAGTGGATGCTCAGCGGCCACACGCATGGCCGGCAGGTCGCCACCGGCGCCATAGGCAAGCGGCTCTATCCCCACCGCTACCGCCATTTCACGCACGGCTATTACGCGGTGAATGGCCGCCATCTCTACGTCAATCGCGGCTTGGCCTACGGCCAGCGCATCCTCGATTGGTGCAGGCCGGAGGTAACGGTGTTTAAGCTGGAACGGGAAACCAGCGAAGAACGATGATGACCGCCTAAATTAGACTAATTCGCCGACGCCTGGGCCGGCCGTGTTTCGGCGGGCTTGGTGGTCGGCGGTTTTGTCACCGGCACCGACAGGAATTGCCGGACCAGGTTCCCCGCCTTGGCATCATACAGCCGCACCATTCCATCATAGCCGGCAACGGCGATTTGCTTGCCATCGGGCTTGTAACAGATGGCGAAGACCGGGCCTTGCTCGCCGGACAGCGTGTGCAGTTTCTTACCGTCACCGGCGGCGTAGACGTTCACATCGTTCATGCTCCCGAGGGCGACTTCGTTGCCATCGGGGGCGAAGGCTACGGCGGTGACCGGGCCGGCCTGCTTCTCGAAGGCGCGGATGAGATTTGTGTCGTTGCGGCCGGAGGTGCGGCCCTGGTTGTCGCTGATTTTATAGAGCCGCGCCGCGCCCAGATCGCCGCCGTATAGCACCTGCTCCTGTTTGGGGTTGCGGGCGATGCACAGGCAGGCTTCCAGCGGGTTGTTGATGTCATCGACGAAGCGGCCGGAGTCGAGGTCGATCAGCTTCATCGCCTTATCGCGGCCGGCGGAAACAAGCTGCTTGCCGTCGAGCGTGAAGCAGGTTCCCAGCACCCAGTCGGCGTGCGCCTTGAAGTCGAGCAATTCCTTCCCGGTTTCGATGTCGATGCGATGGACGATTTTGTCGGCGCCGCCGAATGCGACGGTCTTGCTATCGGGCGCGATGCTGATGCCGTAGAGAGAATCGCCGCTGATTTCGTAGCCCTTGTGAAGCTTGCGGTCGGCGACGTTCCAGATTTGCACGAGGCCAAATTCGCCCGGCGATCCGCCGCAGTCGGCCATGAGCTTGCCGTCCCTGGAGAAGGCGATCGATTCGATGCGCGGCGCCTCGCCGGTCAGGCGGGCGAGGATTTCCGAGCCATCCGATTTATGCAGAAGCACTTCGTGATAACCGGCGACGGCCAGCAGCGCGCCATCCGGCGAATACGCCATCGCCGTGACAACCGGCGGCAGGGAATAAACCGGCGGCTCGATCTTGGTTTCGCCGACTTTTGGAGTGTCATCCGCCGCCCCTTGCTGGATCCATCGCGTGATGAGAGACACTTGCACGGGCTGCAGCGGGTCGGCGTCCTTTGGCATGTCCGGGTCATCCCCGGAAATCATCTCAATCATCTTGCTCTTGGAAGTGTTGCCGGGGATGACGGCTGGGCCGTGCTTGCCGCCTTTGAGCATCAGGGAAACTGCCGTTAGATCGAGCTCGCCCTTGAGTTTTTCGGGCTTATGGCAGGCGTTGCAGTTGGACATGAGGATGGGCCGCACATCGTGGAAATAGCTGATGGGCTTGTCATCGGCGCGGAGGGAGGGCGCGGAGGCAAAGAGGGCGACAAGGAAGAGAACGGAGACGATGAAACGCATACACAAGCCTTTATCGTGACACGGGCGTCCCGCCCGTGCGTGGTGCGACCGTAGATGAAGCACGTTCGGTTCTGGAACTTACAAGCCATCCGCACGGGCGGGACGCCCGTGTCACATTGAAAAAATCATCGCCGCGCTGACGACAGCTCCTGTGCGCGAGACGGAGTGGCGGCTCTATTTCTCCAACACCGTCAGCGCGAATGGCGCGCTGTATTCCACGCGCGTATCCTCACCCACTTTCGCTTCGGCGCGCAACACGCAGTATCGCGTGCCAAAGCCGGAGGTGGGTTCAACCTTCACCTTGAGATCCCCCGCCGGTTTGGCGGGCGTCAGCGCTACCGAATCAAATTTTAGCGCACTCGTGATCGGCTTGGGCGCCGACGTTCCCGGCTCGCGGCCGGCGATGTAGCCGTCGAGCGATACCTTTACTTCGCCGGCGAAGGACGGGCGGTTCACCATGAACGGGACGGAAAACTCGCGGCCGCGAAGAATCGTGAGCTTGCCGCGCGTCTGCGATTGCACCTCGGCCAGCTGCCGGCGGATGGGCTCGAGCGCGGGGGCGATGGAGCGGAAGTAGACGTTGAGTTTCTCCTTCCGCCGGGGGGCGCGCTTGTCCGTCGGTTGCATGAGCGCGGCCAGAATATCCGGCGGCAACATCTCGGCGGCGTCGGGGTCGCTGTTGCCCGTTACCCACACGCCAAACCTTCCCAATGAATGTTGCGGCGTCGGAAATTGATGCTCAAGCACCAGTGAAAGGGTGGTGCCCGATGCGTCGCCGCGCACAGGGTTGGCGGTTAGGAAAGTCGCCGCCGCCGGCTTGCCGAAATTGGGGGCGATCGCCCAGCCGGTTTCGTTTTTGTCATCCAGCGCGCCCGTTGCCGCATAACCCTGCTGCTCGAAAGTTGCGGTTGCCGATTTGAAATCGACCGGCGGATTCATCTCAGGGGCGCCTTTGGGGGAAGCGAAAAGCATCAGCCTCGTCAGCACGAAATTGCCGTTGGGCGCGCGGCCTGGACCATTGCCCGGCAGGCGCGGATCGGGCAGGGCCTCGATTCGGATCGCGGTGATCTTCGTGGCGGACGTGGCGCCGTCGAGGGTGTAGGTTTCGGTGTTGGCATTGTTGCCGGAGACGAAGATCGAGCCATCGGGCTGTTTTTGCAGGGATGCGCCGTTTTGCGATTTGAGGCTGGTGAAATCCACCGGCAGCCACGCCGCGCCGGCCAGAATCCTTTTCTCCCACCGGTCGCGCTGGGCGTCGAGTTCCGGAGTCTGCGTCTTAAGCATCGCCTGCAATCGGTCCTGCTCGATAAACAGGCCGATCGCATCGCGCAACACTTTCAGTCGCTGCGTATCGGCGGCCATCTGCGGGTCGATCGTGCGGTAGAACGCGGTGATCTGCGCCTTCTGCTCCGGGGATCGCTTGTCGGCGGGAATCGTCAGGAGCTTCGCGATTTCGCTGGATACCGCCGACTTCAATCCGGCTTGCGAATCGGTCGTGAAGGAAATTCGGAATCGGCCGAGGGTGTGTTGCTGGCCGAACTGCTGATCGAGACTGAACGTGAAGATCGCGCCGTTGTGATCGCCCGGCGGGGTGGTCGTGAAGAAGAGGGCCTGGTTGGGATTTCCGCCGCGCGGGTACATGGCCCAGCCGCGGCCCGGCTTGGGCTCGATGGAATCGATCACTGGATATCCATCCTGCTCGAAGTCGGCGCGCGGGTCGCGGAGCATGACCGGCGTTTTCTTTGCCGGATCATCCTGCGGGGCGACGGTCACGGTGAAATGCGAGAGCACGAAATTGCCAGACACATTGCGGCCCGGGCCTTTGTTGGGCAGGGATGGATCAGGGAGGGCCTCGATGCGGAAGGCGGTGATGCCGGGCACGTCGCTGGAAGCAACCAGCGTGTAGGTGTCGCGCTCGGGGCTGGGATTGCCGGCGAGGATCGAGCCATCGGGAAGCGTGGTGAAGGTGGTGCCGGCGGCGGCGGTGATTTGCGGATCGTCGATCGTCTCCCACTGCACCGGATCGGCCACTTTCGCTTCCCACTTCGCCTGCTCGGCCAGCATTTGCGGCGTTTGCGCCGCCAGTTTGGCGGCCAACGTGTCGGCCTCGGAGTTGAGCTGCGCGAGCCGAGCCGCGGGAAGATCGGCCAGAGCCTCTATGGTGAATGGAGCAGCATCCAGCACGGTCAGATATGCCTGCTCGATGGTCTTGCCGTTCAGGACCGGCGTGGCGTCGCGTAGGACCAACTGATTACCAACGAAGCCCGAAACGCGCAGCTTGATCGGGAAGCTGCCGATTGCCGCGTCCCCGGCGGCGGAAAGCACCAGCATGCCACTGGCGCCCGGCAGTTTCTGGTTCATCACCAACGGCGGGCAGGCAACACCCGGCGGCAGGCCGTCGAGCGTGACCGTGACATCGCCCTTGAAATCGCCGGCGCGTTGCACGTCCACGAAAAGCACCGAGTTGCCGCCTCGGCTGATGCGGGCGGCATCGGGGAGAAAGCGCGCCGAAAAGCCCTGCTGCCGCGCCGCGGAAACGCCGGGCCGGATTTGCAGGCGGTAGGCGTATGTCGGGCCGCCGTTGAAAAACAAATCGCGGATCGAAACCTGATAATCCCCGGCATCGAGTTCGCGCGTGATGATCGCCTCGGGGGCTGCCGAGTTGTCCATCGTCTGCATCGCCGCGCCCTCGCCGTTGCGCAGGGTGATGATCGGATCCATGGGAGAGCCCATGCGCTTGGTGATCGCTTCGAGCGTGATCACTTGCTTGCCGGCGACGTGGAACTTGAAGAAGTTTTCATCGCCGCCCTTGTCCACATGGCCGCTGATGTCAATCGGCATCGTAACGGCGTTGGCGTCCTTGCTGGCGTGCGCGGGTTTCTCGTCCACGTACGCCGGCAGGTCGGACAGCTCGACTTTCATCGGATTGGACATGCCCGCCGAAGTCCGGGCGCGCACGTCAATTTCGCCTCGGTCGGCATACGTCAGATCAAGCGGAATACTCCGCGCGTCGCCGAGATTGACGCCCACCGCCCGCACTTCATCGAGCTTACCGGGCTGCGCCGTCATGGGAAGGACGGCCTGCACGTACGGAATCGGCCCGGCATCAATGCGATAGGTGAAATCCGCGCCCCCGCGATATTGCAGATCGCGGGCGAGCAGCACGTATTTGCCATCGGCGGGCACCTCGAAGAGAACCGTGGGATCGCCGCCGTGATGGTCCGAATGCGTGGTCAGTTCGCGCCCGGCTTCATCATGCACGCTGAGCACCGGATCGAGCTGCGAGCCGGCGCGCATGGCGTGAAGGTCAAAAACCAGCTTCTGACCCTTGATCGCGGTGAATCGGAAGCAATCGGCATCGCCGGGTGGGTCGATCCGGCCCATCAGCGTGGCCGGCAGCGCGACATCCTGCGGCTGCTCGATCGTGTTGTTCGGCTCTTTTTCCTCAATGGCCGGGTATTGCCCGACGATCACATGCAGCGGCGCGGAAACGCCCAGCGCGCTGACCAGCCGGACTTCGCGCTCGCCCAACGCCGCCTCGGCATCCGCGGCAAGCTTCACGCGAATCTGCCCATCATTGGGCTTGGCATCCTTGGCCGGCGGGACGATGCCGATGTCCAGGCCGCGCGGATGGGGCATGGCGATGGAGCCGACGTTCGCCAGGTGCTGGCCGGAGAGGGTGATCTCGATGGTTTGGCCGCGCTGAAGGAATAGCAGGGGGGCGCCGCTGACCATGGGAACCGCGGATTGGGCGCGGGCGAGGCGCGGGAACGCCGCGCCAAGGAGCGCGGCGAGCAATAGCGCGAGACGGAAGAGGGGGGGCGTAATCATATTGAATTGCTATTTGTGCGCGCCACAGGCCGGCGGTTCCATTCGTGGCATGGGCAGCTTGCCCATGACGTGCGGTACGCCGCACGGATCGGCGGTAATCCGCCGATGATGCACTCGCGTGGCTGACACGAACCAAGTCAGAACGCTGCGCTCTTGCGGGGTCGGCCGAGTACGGCAAGCCCACGGGCGAGCCGCCCGCGCCACGTCATGGCATGGGCAGCTTGCCCATGACGTGCGGTACGCCGCACGGTTCGGCGGTAATCCGCCGATGATGTTCTCGTATGCCTGACACGAACCGAGTCGGAACGCTTCGCTCTTGCTGTGTCGGCCCGAGTACGTCCGACGCTTGCAGAATACTGCAAGCCACGGGCGGGCCGCCCGTGCCACGACAGATCACCGAATCATCCAAACAACCCCAACACCGGCTTGGCCTGCACCAATTCCCTGGGCTGGCCCAGGGCGTTGTTGACCATGGTGCCCGGGTCGATGCCCATGGCGTGATAGACGGTGGCCAGAAGCTCGATGGGATGGACGGGGTTGTCGGCGGGGCTGGAGGCGGTTTTGTCGCTCTTGCCGTACACCGCGCCCCGGCCGATCCCTCCGCCGGCCATGAGGCCCGTGTAGCAATACGGCCAGTGGTCGCGGCCCTTGGCGCTGTTGGTGTTGCCGCTGGTCGATACGCCCAGCTTGGGGCTGCGGCCAAATTCGCCGATCGCCAGAACGATCGTGTCCTTGAGCATGCCGCGCTGATCCAAGTCTTCGATGAGCGTCGGCAGGCCGCTGTCGAGCTTGGGGCAATGCAGATTCTTCAGCGGGCCGAAGTTGTCGGCATGCGTGTCCCAAGCATCAATGGTCGGATTTCCGTTGGCGACGGCGGGCCAGTTCACCTGCACCACGCGCGAGCCGGCTTCGATTAGACGCCGGGCCATGAGCAGCGACTGGCCGAAGGTGTGACGGCCATATTTGTCGCGCAGTTCCTTTTTCTCTTCGTCCAGATTAAACGCCTGCCGGGCGCGGCCTGAAAGGATCAATTCCAGCGCCTTGCGGTCGTAGGTATCGAGCGCGTATTCGGAGACGGCTTTGTCGATTTCGGGCATGGCCGCGTCCACGCTATGGAGCATGCTGGCCCGGCGTTCCATACGGGCCTGGTTCACTTCCGAGCGAAGCGACAAGTCCACCGTGCTGACCTTCACGTTGGGGTCCTGGAACATGTAGTAGGGGTCGTAGGCGGCACCCAGGAAACCCGCCGTCCCTCCCTTGCCGATCACGCCCGATTCCTGCAACGGGCGCGGGAGCATCACGAACGGCAGCATGGGGTCCTTGGGCGGCATGATCCGCGCGATCTGGCAGCCCATGTGCGGATAATCCGAGCGATTGGGCGGCTCAAGCTGGCCCGAAGGAGAAACCTTATCCGGCGTATACCCGGTCATCATCTGATAGATGGCGGCGGTGTGATTGAACAAGCCGGCCGGCGTGTAACTGACGCTGCGAATCAGCGTTGTGCGGTCGAGCACCTTGGCGAGGTTCGGCATGACCTCGGTGAGGGGGACGCCGGTGATTTTGCTGGGGATGGTCTTGAACTCGCCGCGAATGTTATCGGGGGCATCGGGCTTGGGATCCCAGATGTCCAGATGGCTGGGGCCGCCCTGCAGGAAGACGAAGATAAAGTTTTTCGCCGAGCCAAAGCCGTCCTTCTTCTTGGCGCCGACGTTTGCGCCGCGCGCTTCCAGGGCGAGCACCTGCGAGAGGCTCAGGCCCAGGAGGCCGGCCCCGCCCACGCGAAGCAGTTCGCGGCGGCTCATTCCATCACACGTCGCGCCAGGTCGGCCGGGGATTGAAAGCATGAGTGAGACTCCTTGTAATTTCCGGTGTCAAATCCCAATTCCGAAATCCGAATCCTGCGAATTCCGAAATCCGAATCCCCGAAATCCGAAAAAGATGCCCAGTCCGAAAGCTCTCAAACATTACAGGTACGAGCCGAACATTCGGATTTCGGGCATTCGGAATTCGGATTTCCGGCTGGGCAGTCCGTGCGAACACGTCGGCCGCAACTTCCTATCGGTTGAACAAAAACGCCGGGCTGTTGAACAACGCCCAGGCCAGGTCCTGCGCCTTTTCAAGGCGTTGGGGGCCGGCGCCCAGGTCGATGGTCTTGAGCTCGGTTTCGGTCGGGGCGCGGTTTAACACCGCGAAATAAATATCCGTGACCACCTTGGCATTGCCGGGCTGACTGTTCACCAGTTTCACGATATTGCTGTCGGCGGCGTCCACCGCGTTATTGATGATCGGCCCGTTCACCAGGCTCAGGGCGTGGGCCAGGCTTACGTTGCTGGTACGTTCGCATTCGCAGGCGCTCTCTCTTTTCGGACGGCCAAAGAGCTTGAGGAAGTCATCATCTATGATGCCGTCGGCCATGTAGACGCTGCGCATGCCGGCCGGCAGGCCCTGGGTGGTTTCGCGAGTGCCGGTGGCGATGGAGACCGCATCGCGCAATTGCTCGGCGGAAAGCCTGCGCGGGATCGCATGCGAGTAGTTGATCTTGTCGTCCACGTTCCAGCGATTGGGAATCACCGAAAGCTGGTACGTGCGCGACAGCACGATCGTGCGAATCAGGCGCTGCACGTCGAAATGGCTGTCGATGAAGTCCTTGGTCAGCGCATCGAGCAATTCGGGATTGCTTGCCGGGTTGGAGGCGCGGATGTCATCGACCGGATCGATAATCCCACGGCCAAAGAAGTAGCTCCATACACGATTGACGTATGAGCGGGCGAAGAGCGGGTTGTCCTTGCTGGCAAGCCAGTCGGCAAAGGCATCCTGGCGGGTGCGGGCATGGGCGATATCCGGCTCCGTGCCATAGGGCACAAGGGCCGGCATCACCTTGCCGGTGCGCGGATGAACGACGTCGCCGCCGTTGTAATTGGTGTAGACGATTTCCTGATTGGCCGCCGCGTTGCCGCGGAACGCCACGCGGGCGAAGAACGCCCCAAACTCATAATACTGATCCTGCGTCCATCGCTCGAACGGGTGATCGTGGCACTTATTGCAATTGAAGCGCACGCCAAGGAACGTCTGGCTGACGTCCTCGGTAATCTTGCCGGTGTTTCTGAGGGTGCGGTAGTAGTTGACGGCGGGATTGGTGCGCTCGCTGCCCTGCGCGGTGATCAGTTCATGCACGAATTGATCGTAGGGCTTGTTGGTGGCGACGGCCTGGCGGATCCATTCGCGGAAAAGCCAGACGCCTTTTTCTCCCAGCGTGGTGGAATTGCACTGAAGCAAGTCGGCCCAGCGATTGGACCAGTTGGCCACGTAATCGCGGCTGCCGATCAACTCTTCCACCAGCTTCTCGCGTTTCTCCTGGCTGGGGGTGGGGTCTTCGTTGAACGCTCGCGCCTTCTCGGCGGTGGGGACGATGCCGGTCAGATCGAGATAAACCCGGCGAAGATATTCATCATCCGAGCAAAGATCGGATGGATTGATCTTCATCTTCTCGAGCTTGGCGTTCACATGCTTGTCGATATAGCTGTATTCGGGCATGGGCGAAAAGGCATATCCGGTGCGATCGCCCATGATCGAGATGTTGACCGCGCCGTAGTTGCCCTCATATCGCACCAGCACGGCGGCCTCGCCGCGCCGCAAGCCGGTGACACGGGTGCCGGCCACCTTGGCGACCTCAATGCTGTTGCTGGACATGATCGTCTCGCGCGTGACATCGCGCGTCGCGCCATCGGGATAATGGGCGATCACGATCAGATCCTGCGTGCGACCCGGCAGATCAAGCTGCACATCCGCGGGAATCACCTCAAGACGATTGGGCCGGGCATTGGATGGATCGGGCTCGAAGGGCGCGCCTTCCTTGATCCATTGGCTGATAAGCTGATAAGGCCGCGAGCCGGGATGAAACAGCGTGCGGCCTTCGTGCGGAACGACGCCGGTCGGCTTGAGCAGCATCAGGCTCATGGCCGGCTCCACGCGGTTCACCCGCCGGCCCTGGAGATCATCCACGAGGGCCGCGTAGTCGTATGCGGGATCATAGCCGCGAAGGGAAAGCTTGAATCCGTTCTTTCCCTTGGCTGCCCCGTGGCAGGTGCCGGCGTTGCAGCCAACCTGGGAAAGGACCGGCTCGATGTCGCGCACGAAGCGGACTGTCGGGTCGGAGGCGCCGGCAATCTTCACCGGCAGTTTCACTTCCTTCCCCTGCGCCCGGATGGTCGCGGTCGCGTCACCCTCGGCGGTCGGGTAAATGAAATGATCCTTGTCGATCTTCAAATTGGGTGAATCGGCGGTGAAGGAGGCTTCATCCGTGAGATCGAATTTACGCCCGTCGGCGGTAATGCCCCACACCAGCACCTGCCGACCGTCGCGGATGTTGGAAAGCGTCAGCGAAGCGGGCTCAAGTTGCAGCGACTCAATGGCGGGCACGGCGGGCCGGGCGGGGCCCGCGTCGGTCATATCCGCGTGTGACTTGCCAAACGCCGGCAATGCCGACGCGCAAATCCCCGCCACCAGACTTGCCAGAATAGCGATTCGAGCTTTGAACATAATGCGCTTCCAGAATCCTTCCTCTACCTTGTACGCACGATCCAGAAGAATTGATCGGTGGTAGAAGCCCGGCAACTTGGGCCAAACCACGGTTCCGTGCGCCTGCACACGCCGCCTAAGGCGTGCCGTCATATTAGTCTACCCTCTTTTGCATCAACGCGTTGCAATGGGGAAGTGCGTTTCCGAAACCGTGCACGAACGGATGGCAAGTATGCCGCGCCCGCTCACGATTCGCCCAGCGCCAGCACCGGCCCCAGGTGCTTTTCATAATTCCGCCATCTTCCGACGGATGAGGCGTAAATTGGCTGGCGGACCTGTTCGCGGCTGGCAGTGGCGACGTACCGGCGATTCTCGTGAAATGCCAGGCATCGCTCATTCCAGGGCAAGTCCAAAAAAGAAAGCAGCCGGGCCGTTTGCCCAGGTGCATCCGTCACCATGTCTTCATATCGAATGTCCAGGATTGGAAGCTCCAATACCCGCTTGAAGTGTGTCATGAGCCGGCTGTAATCGCGATAAAATGCCGCCAGATCGCCCAGATCGGAAGCAAACTCGTTGCCGGTCGCAAAGTCGGTGAAATAGGATGACAGGCATGTATCCCTCGGGTCTCTTTGGCAATGAATCACCCGGCATCCGGGCAGCAGCAATTGCAGCGTGCCCAGGTACAGAAAGTTGAGGGGCATCTTGTCGGTGACATACCGGGCCTTGGAATCCAAAGCGTCGATGGCCTTCAGATATTTGGCGGAAAGCGCGTTGGCCTGCGCAAGGGAGATTGCATTGAAACATTCTGGAAATGCCATCCCCGTCTGCCGGCCATCGGCGGCGGCGGATCGCACGATATCGGACACAATCGCCATCTCGCCCGCCGCGAAAACATCGGGATGACCGGCCAGGATTTGCTCGACCAGCGAGGTGCCCGAACGCGGCATGCCGACGATGAAAACCGGCCGCGTATTGTTCTGCCGGGCGCGGGGGAGGGACTGGAGTCGGCGGGGTGTGTAATACGCGATTCGCCTCGACACCGCATGCCCGTGGCCGGCGGCGTCGAAGGTGTTGCGATGCGCGGCGTTGGCCAGCCGCGCCTGCTCGAATGCCTCATCGTATCGCCCCAAGCGATCCAACAGCGCGGCGGCGGCGAAGTGAGTCTGCGCCTTGTCCGGCGGTGACATGCGATTGGACTTTAGCGACTTCTGGAGAACTGTGACGGCCCGTGATTCATGCCCAATTTTCGGGGCGATCTGCGCGTACGCTGTCGCCAACCGGCGCGTCGTCACTCCGGCCGCCACCAGCGGCGCCAGCAATTCCCAGGCGGCATCGGTCTGACGATCGGCCGCCAAAACGCTGGCGCGCGTGATGATGTAGTCCGACTCGGCGGGTCGCAGCGCCGTGGCCTGCGCGCTGTGATCCAGCGCGCCGGCGATCTTGCCTTGAAGCAAATACCACAACGCCAGTGCCTCATGAACCGCGGGGTGTTGAGCGCGAAGGGCGTGCGACTCCAGAAGGTGCGGCTCGACCAGGGCAAAATCGCCCGTGCGCCAAGCGGCGCAAGCCAGTTTGTAGTGATATTCGGCATCAAGCGGTTGCAGTTGAGACGCCCGCGTGAAGCAGGCGAGAGCGGTCTTGAAATCATGGCGTTCGAGCAATGCATCGCCGCGCCGGGCCTCGGCGAGCGCGGTTGCCGCGTCGGCTGGGCGCGCTGCAACGTCCACCGCTGGGAAGGACGTGATGACCTGCCCGGACCAACCGGCGGCCAGTCCATATTCGACCGTCCCCTGCCCCGCTTCTGGGCCCGCGGCGCCGGTATCCGCATAATCCATTGCCATACGGATTACAACGGCCAGACGCCGGCATAATTGTGCGGCCTGAAAATAAACCGTGCATTCCCCGCAAAACAGGCTAAAGCACGTTCGGGCGCTCGTCCGATAAGTGGAATGGACGCGCCGGGCCAGGGACGGCCCGGCGGGATCGTTCATTAAAACTTTCGGAGCAACGGATGCGCAAAATCTTTGGGCTTGGGGCGGCATTGGCAATCGGCGTTGCCGGATGTCAGACCGCCCAACAAAAGCAGCAGCAGAAAGACTCGATGGCTAAACGCTCCGCGCTGGACGTTTCCCCCATCGCCCGAACAGGGCCGCGCTATGCGGCGCCGACGCGCGGGCCCGCAGTGATTCCGCCCGATGAGCCCACCGTGCCCTTGATCGCCAGCGCGCCCGCCGTCGCCCTCACGCATCTGCCCAACCCCGCGCACGCCGCCACTGTGGCCGCGGCGCATCTGCCGGGCAACGCCTACAAGGTCAAGCGCGGCGACACCCTCTTCCGCATCGCCAAAGCCAGATACGGCGATGGAAAACAATGGACCCGCATTGCCTCGGCGAATCCGGGCTTGTCCGCCAGGACGCTCAAGGCGGGACAGTCGATTACGCTGCCATGATGTGGCAATATTTCTCGCCGCGAGCCAAACCACGGAGAAAATCCGAAATCCGAAGCACGAAATCCGAAACAAATCCAAAAGAAGAAAGCGAAAAATTCAAAAGCGTGATTGGCCCGCGGAGCCAAAAGGCGATTACGACAAGGAACAGGGTCGAGTCGGAGACTCGACGCAGCCAGAACGCCCGAGCCAAACGGCTCGGGCGGTTCTGTTGATACCTCATTGAAATCGACTGCCCGATCTCCTATCCTGCGAGGGTAAAGTGACGCCGGAGGCTGGAGGGCACCTAAATAGGCCTGCGCGACGACGCGCTCTTCGTCCGTGGCATAGCCAGCAGGGTGTCAGGCCGGGACATGCAACCTCAACCGTGACACGGGCGTCCCGCCCGTGCGTGTTGCATCGAACTGAGGATGTACCGATTGCCTCTACTTTATAGCCGTCGGCACGGGCGGGACGCCCGTGTCACGTTAAAAGATCTGAACCCACGAATGGCGCGGGTTCGCTGAATTGCGATGTCGGACGCAGATCATGGCTGCCCGAGTCAACGGCGCTTGTTCGCGCACGGCTGTTTAGGATGGATCGCGCTGATTCCGCAGCGCGTCGTCGATGTTCCTGAACTTCTCCAGTGGCGAATCCCGTTTTGAAATTGCTTCTTTGCTGATTTGAATTTGTTTCGGATTTCGACATTCGGATTTCGGATTTTTTACACAAAAGGACCAACACATGCCGCTCATGACCACCAAGCCGATGTTCGACCTCGCCTATGCCGGGGGCTTTGCCGTCGGCGCGTTCAACGTCAACAACATGGAAATCACGCAGGGGATCATCGAGGCCTGCGCCGCCGAGAAGAGCCCGCTGATCCTGCAGATTTCCAAGGGCGCGCGCAAATACGCCAAGATGAATTACCTGCGGCACATCATTCTGGCCGCCGTCGAGGAATATCCCGAACTGCCGATTGCCATTCACCTGGATCACGGCGACACGGTCGATCTGGTCGATACCTGCATCCGCGACGGATTCACCAGCGTGATGATCGACGGCTCGCATCATCCGTTCGAGGAGAACATTCACGTCACCGCCGACGCGGTCAAGCACGCGCACGCCGCGGGCGTGGTGGTCGAGGCGGAACTGGGAATGCTTGGCGGGATCGAGGAAGACGTGGTTGGCCTGGACGCCGAGGAATATGAAAAGAACGTCGAAAAATTCCTGACCGATCCACAGGAAGCAAAAGACTTCGCCAAGCGCACCGGCATCGACAGCCTCGCCGTCGCCATCGGCACCAGCCACGGCGCTTTCAAATTCAAGCATGAGGCGAAGCTGGCGTTCAACCGCATCGAGCAGATCATGAAGACCTGCCCGGGCCTGCCGCTGGTCATGCACGGCAGCTCTTCGGTGCCTGGGGAATTTATCGACCTGGTGAATAAGTACGGCGGCAAAATGCCCAACGCCAAGGGCGTGCCCGAAGACCAGATCGCCATGGCGGTGCAAAAGTACGGCGTGTGCAAGGTCAACATCGACACCGACCTGCGCCTGGCGATGACCGCCAAGATCCGCGAGGTCTTCGCCACCAAGCCCGCCGAGTTTGACCCCCGCAATTATCTTGGCCCCGCCCGCGAAGCGATCATCGGCATGGTCCGCCGAAAGCTGCACATGCTCAACAGCGCCGGCAAATCCGAGGCGATCATCAACCACTGGGAAAAGCTCGGCAAGCCGATGCCGGGGTATTACAAGAAGTAAGAGCGGCTGAATCGAGAACCGACCCGGCCCACCCGCAGGAGTTTACCTTCAATGGCTGAAGAAACGCCGTCCTTGCATATTGATACCGATTGGAAAAAGCAGGCCCAGGAGGAGAAGCGCCGGCTGGCCGAGCAGCAGGAGCAGCGCGCCGCCGCCGCTCAGTCGCACCCGCCCGCCGCGCCCAGCGGCGCGGCGCCGATGGCCGGCGCCGCGCGAGCCGGCGGCCCCGCCCGGCGCGGCAAGCGCGAGGTGCCCGCTGCCAGTTTCTCCGCCCTCGTCCAATCACAAATGACCCAGGTATTGCTCTACCTGGGTGAGCTCGCGCCGCAAGGCTCGGAGCCCATGCTCAATCTCGACATGGCCAAATATCAGTTGGACCTGATGTCGATCCTCGAAGACAAGACCAAAAACAACCTGGCCCCCGATGAGCAGCATATGCTCGACGCCGCGCTGTATGACCTGCGGACGCGGTTTATCCATGTGGCGCAGGAATATATTTAGCCGGGGCATGAGCTGACGATGGACAACCCAATGAACAGGGCGAAGAAAAGGTCGTCTCGTCAAGGCATCAGCGGGGGACGAGCAAGAATTGAGCGGAAGCCCCGCCTTATCTCCCGCGCCTGCGTCCGTGTTTAGGCTTTGCGGGAGGATGCGAGCGCGGCGGGCCGGTGTGGCCGCGATTGCGCGGATCGACGGCGCGCGGCGGTTGATTCTGTTTTTGTTTTTGCTTGTGCTTTCCGGGGGGCGCGGGACGGGGGCTGGCGGCGGGTTCGCCGGTCGCGCCTTTGCGGGCGCGGCCGATCACCTCTGAAATCGCCAGGTCCAACTCGCGTCGCGGCACGTCCACGCGCACCACGTATGTTTTCACCACGTCTCCGATGCCGATGCGCTGGCCGGTGCGCTGGCCGCGGATGATGCCGGCCCGTTCCTCGACGTCCCACCAATCGTCCATCAGGTTTTCGTAGCGGATCAATCCGTCCACCAGGTAGGTTTGGAGCTGAACGAAGATGCCGAAGTTGGTGATGCCGGTGACAACGCCGGTGAAGACTTCGCCGATCTTGTCCTTGAGCAATTCAAGCAGCTTCACCTGCCGCAATTCGCGCTCGGCATCGTCGGCGCGGCGCTCGGTGAAGGAGATGTGCCGGCCAATCTCCACCAGTTCGTCGAAGGTCGGGATGGAATCCGGATCGATTTTCACTTTCTTGCGCCCGCCGCGCGCCGCGTTCGCGGGCGTTCGGTCCCGCGCCGCGAAGAACGCATCGAGCAGCCGGTGAACCAACAGATCCGCATATCGGCGGATGGGCGAGGTAAAGTGGCAGTAATGTTCGCTGGCCAGTGCGTAATGTCCAACCGGCTCGGGCGAATACTCCGCCCGCGTCAGGCTTTTCAACACGGCCAGATTGATGGCGAACGCCTCGGGCCGGCCATGAACGTGGGCCAGCAATTGCTGAATGGCCTTGCGATCCAGCCCCTTGGGCAGCTTGAATCCGCTGACCTGCACGAACGCCCGAAGCCGTTCGGAATGGCTCACCTCCGGCTCGGGATGCACGCGCCGCATCAACGGCAATTCCATCGAATCCAGCAGCCGCGCCACCGCCTCGTTGGCCTCGACCATGAACATCTCGATGAGCGTGTGCGTGAAGCTCTCGTCCTCCGGCACCGCGTCGATCACCTTCCCCTCCTCGTCGAGCACCAGATCAACCTCCGGCAATTCCAGCACGATCTGCCCCTGCTCGCGCCGGCGTTTTTGCAGGCGCTTCGAGAGATCGTTCATCTGATGCAGAAGCTCGACAACATCCTTCGGGTAATCCGAAATTTTCCGGGGGCCATCGGGATGCGGGATTTCATTGGCGTTGTCGATGATCGCCTGCGCCTCGCGGTATCGCAGGCGCTTGGCGCTTTGGATGACGGTGTTGTGAAATTTGGTGCCGACCGGCTTGGCATGTTCGTCATAGGTGATGAAAACGCTCTTGCACAGTCGGGGCACGCCTTCCTGAAGCGAGCAGACGCCGTTGCTCAAAATCTCCGGCAGCATCGGGATGACGTAGCCGGGGAAGTAGCAACTGTTGCCGCGCTCGTACGCCTCATCATCCAGGGCCGAGCCGCCGGGCACAAAATGCGATACATCGGCGATGTGCACGCCCAATTCCCACAAGCCGCTCTCGAGCTGCCGCAGGCTGATGGCGTCGTCGTAATCCTTGGCGTCGTCGGGATCGATCGTGCAGATCAGCGCATCGGTCAGATCCAGCCGCCGCGTCCGCTCCCCCTGCGGGTCGAACGCATCGATCGACGCCCGCGCCTGCTCAAGCACTTCCGGCGGGAATTCCGCGGGCAGATTGTGGGCAACGATTACCGCCTTCAGATCGACATCCTTCTGCCCCGCGCCCCCCAGCGTCTCGGTGATAACGCCGACGGCGGGCTCGTTTTCCGCCGGGTAGCTGGTGAGCTCGACCACCACCTTGGCGCCCGGCTTGATGTGCCGCGACGCGGCATCGGGCGTGAGGATCGGCTGAGTGAACGTATTTCCATCCGGCAGCACCATCCACTGCCCGCCCTGGCGCACCAGCGAGCCGACGAATTTTTTCTGCGTGCGCTGGAGAATCTCGGTGATGCGGCCGCTGTAGATCGCCTTGCCATCCTTCTGCCCCCGGCTGGTGATCTTGGCGCGCACCACGTCGCCGGTGATCGCGCCGGTGTTGTTGCCCTCGGGAACGAACAGATCTTCATGGCTTTGCGGGTCGTTGGGAACCACAAACCCGAAGCCGCGCTTGTTATGGCGATACGTTCCGACGAATTCGTCGCGATGCTGCTCGCCCGCGCCCGGCACCAGAATGGCGCCGCGCGCCCCCAGCATTACCCGCCCCTCGTGCATCAACTCGCGCAGGGCATCGCGGAAGTGGTGGTACCGCTCCTCGTCGTGGGCGACATCCAGTTCCCGAGCCAGCGAACGCGGGCGCTGCGGTTGGTAATGTTCGGACTTCAGGTGGGACAGAATTCGATTGCGCAGTGGTTCAGGCATGCAGTCTTAAGTGTAGATCGATCAAGCAAAAAAACAAAACAAACAGCACTCGTCGGCGGGAGTCGGACCGAAAAGGAACGTTCACGCGAAGTGCAACAACAGCCGGCAAAACGCGGCATCATCCCTCCCCTCGTCGGCTCGAATCATTTTGGGCTTGAGCGGAACAATCGGAGAAATGATCGGGGGAGTATACGCGGGAACGCCGCACATTGCAAATGGGCGGAAGAAAAAGCGCCAAGAGCGCCAAGACGCCAAGGACGCCAAGAAGACAATCTGACATAATACTAAAGCACTGTGTATTCATTATTAGCTGGGTGATTCGGTCTTTGCATACCCAACCGAAATCTCGAAAAATTCACACGAAACTGGCCGGCAACACGCGTTTGCTTTCTTGGCGCTCTTGGCGTCTTGGCGTTCTTGGCGCAATTCTTCCGGCGTCAATTCAGAAAGCCGCACGTCCCTTGCGTTCCTCGACCAGCCGACTCTACAATCCCCGGCCCTTGCGGAAGCTGACTTGGATCTTGACGCAACTTTCATCTGGAGTTCGGGCTGATGTTCAACCTGCTGCCGAGGGATACGGTTTTTTTTGACCTTTTCGAGGGGATGTCCGGGCATGGCGTGGGGGTGGCGACAAACCTGGCGCAACTGGCCCAATCCTTCCCCGACATCACCGCCTCGATCCAGCGGATTCGCGAGGAGGAACACGCCGCCGACCAGCTTGCCCATCAGGCGCTGAATCGACTCGACCGCACCTTCATCACCCCTTTCGACCGCGAAGACATTCATACGCTGGTGGGGGAACTGGACGACATCGTGGACGGCGTGGACGCCCTGGCCAAGCGCTTCCCTCTCTTTCACGTCAAGCAGATGGAAGAGACGTTCGTGAAACAGACCGGCGTGTTGATCAAGGCCACCAGCACCGTCGATCAAGCCGTGCGCCTGCTGCGGAAAAGCCGCAAGCTTTCGGACCTGAGCGATTCCCTGATCGAAATCCACCACCTGGAAAGCGTCGGCGACGACAATCACCACGCCGCCATGTCCCGGCTGTTCCAGGGCGGCATCGAAACGCTCGAAGTGCTCAAATGGAAGGAGCTCTACGACCTCATCGAAGACGCCATCGACGGCTGTGAAGACGTGGGCAACACGCTTGAACGAATTGTGCTGAAAAACGGATAACGGCTCGGCACTCAAATGAAGCCAGATGACGTGCAAAATGGAACAACACGCTCAACTTATCACGGGCGTCTCGCCCGTGCCTGTTGCTATCGAATGGCAAAAATTGCAGTTCTGGAATTTCACGCCGTTGGCACGGGCGGGACGCCCGTGATACGTCGCGCCTTCCCATCGCCTGTCGGTTCGACGCTCCATTAAAGTCCTCACACGAGTCCTCCACCCGCACCATATGATTTCCTGCGTTTTTCCTCTCGCTTCCGCTTCCGCGCCGTCTGCCGCTCCCGCGCTGGGCGTGGTGATTTTCATCATCTTCGTGGCGTTGATCTTCGATTTTCTCAACGGGTTTCACGATGCGGCCAATTCCATCGCGACCGTGGTTTCCACGCGCGTGCTGACGCCGGGCGCGGCGGTGATGTGGGCGGCGTTTTTCAACTTCGCGGCGGCGTTCCTGTTCGGCACCAAAGTCGCCGACGCCATCAGCGGCAGCCTGCTGCACACCGACAAATTGCAAGGCGATGTCTCGGTGATCCTCGCCGGCCTAACCGGCGCGATCGTCTGGAACATCATCACCTGGATTCTCTCGCTGCCGACCAGTTCCTCGCACGCGCTGATCAGCGGCTACGCGGGGGCGGCGATCGCCAAGGTGGGATTTTCGGTCATTAAGGTCAGCGGGTGGGTGCCCGTGCTTGAATGGATCGTGCTGTCGCCGCTCATCGGGATGATCCTGGGCGGGCTGAATATGATCGTGGTTTCCTGGTTGTTTCGGCGCGCCACGCCGCACCGCGTTGATACACTTTTCCGCCGGCTGCAACTGGTGTCGGCGGGCGCGTACAGCCTTATGCACGGCGGAAACGATGCACAAAAGACGATGGGCATTATCGTCGCGCTGCTGGTGCTGGCCGGCCGCGGGAGTATCGCCCACAACAGCCATCAAATCCTCTGGCACAAGCACGAAATCGCCCTGTGGATCATTCTTCTATGCAACGGCGCCATTGCCCTTGGCACTATGTTTGGCGGCTGGCGCATCGTGAAGACGATGGGTTCGGGCATCACCCGGCTTGCCCCCGTCGGCGGCTTTTGCGCCGAGGCCGCCGCCGCCACTACGATTTTCATGGCCACCTTCTCGGGCGTCCCCATCTCCACCACCCACGCCATCACCGGCTCAATCCTGGGCGTGGGCACCACCCACGGCGTGCGCTCGGTCCGCTGGATCTGGGGCCAGCGCATCGTCCTGGCCTGGATCCTAACCCTCCCCTGCGCCGCCGCCATGTCCGCCCTGGCCTATTTCCTGATCCAACTGGCAGTGGGGATGCGGTAGGGGGCGCTGGGCGCAGGCTGCGATCACAACCCGGATGAAGGTGAAAATCCGAAATCCGAAGCACGAAATCCGAAACAAATTCAAAAGCAAGCAAAGCGGAAAATTCAAAGGGCGCGTCCGTTGGGGTGCGTACACCCCGCCGCCGGTGCCGGCGTCGCAGGCGTAGTTGATCTCGACGCGGGGCCCGGCTTTGGCGCGTCCAGCGTCCACTGCAAAGATGCGGCGTCCCATTGCGGGTCTTCTTCACGGGTGCAGCGCACCCAAAAAGCGACGGGGACGTCGCTTCTACGTAGAAGCGACAACCCCGCCGCTTCTCTTCTTTTTCAACAGTGGACGATTAATGATCTTTCGTGTCGCCGAGCCGGCGTTTTAACTCGGCTTGCGTGATGTACGCGCAATGCCCATCGGCATAAGCGGCATAGAGGTGCAAGGCCTTGGCGTCGGCGGGCTGGGCCTCATATATCACGATTGTCTCCCCGGCGTTTTGAAGGGGATCGGCGGGCCTTTTGTAGATGTAGCCCGGCGATAGGGTTGGATGGAGCGGGTCAATTATCAGTTTCGCTAATGCTGCCTTGCCTCCCATATACTCGGCTGCATCGTCCAGTGAATTGGGCCATTGGTTTTTGTGTTCGCTGGCATACATCACGCACGCAATCGCCAGTTGGTGCTCCGTACCGATTGACTGCGAGAATTTGGCGGACCGACGGGCTTCTAGAAACGCCGGCAGCAATCCAAGCCCCACCGCGTCCTTCACCCCCTTGGCGTCAAGGGTGATCGTCAGGCGATCGCCTTCGCCTTTCCCGGCCAAAAGGGAAGTCAGCCGCTTCACATCCACCGGGGCCTTGCCGGCCTGGGCATTGGCCCACTCGATTGCCTTGTGCTGTAGCGCCAGCAGGTCATTGGCCGCCTTGTCATCCGTCGCCTTCAAAACAAATTTGAGGGAGGCGTCGGGCGGTATTCTCAACCCTAACGCGACCCATGAGACGCCGCGCGAAATGACCTTGGTCGAGCCGCCGCCAATTCATCGGGCATCGTCGGCAGCAGTTCCTCCAATCGAATGCGCAAGGAATCCGAGGGGATCAGCACCATTCGCACCGGCGCGTTGCCGGCGGCGGCCATTGCCAGGGAAAGCTCGGGACGGGGCTTGGCCGCCGGCATGGTTCGCAGGCGGTCAATGATCGCCAACTCGCCAAACACCACGGCATCGCCCACGCGGGCGGCGCCTTCGGAACGAGCCCCGGCCGGTTGCGACTGCGCTCCGGCCCTTGAAAATAGCGCGATAAGCCCCGCCGCATCCTCTCCCTTGTTCAGCGGCACCACGACGAAGGGCCCATACTTGGGCAGATCCGACAGGCTCATCGCCATGTACAGCCGCTTGCCTCCCGCCTTGCGAAACCGGGCCACCCATGCCGACTCCTCGTCCAGCGCCTTGGGCAAATCCTTCTTGGCCTCGGCGATTTCCGCTTTATCCTTGCTGGCCAAGTCCATCGCCGACAACAGCCAGTCCTGCTGCGACTTCAGGTCCATTGCCGATGCATCGACGCGCGCGACGAAAAAGGTGTTGTCGTCCAGGAACGGCGCCACCGCCGCATCGTCGCCGGCGATGATCGGATTGTTTCCCTCAATCCTGGCCTGCGCCGGCGCCGCTTGCGCCGCCTCGGGCCCGCCGGGCGGGGGAACAAGTTTCCCCGGCGGCTTTTGCCCCGGCACCACCGCCGGCGGCGTCACCGGCCGGGGCAACGGCTCGGTGATCGCCAACACCACCGAACCACCGAGCAACATCGCTATCGCACCGATAACCGAACGCATCTTCGACGGCATGTGCAACTCCCAAAATAGTTCCCGTCCAGCACCATGGATTTCGCTCCTTTTAGCGGCGCGCCCGCAGGGCCGTGCTCGGACTCAGAAATAAATCCCCGACCGTCAAATCTCCAAACCCGTTCCACGCGATTCTAACCGGTCCACATGCACCCGCGGAATGCCCATATCACAACTCCTCCCCCCTTATTTCAGCAATTTCTTAAACCCCGCTTCATCCGCCCAAAACTCCACATGCCCATCGGCAAACCCAACATTGATTCCTCCATTCCACTTGTCGTAATTCTCGTACAACACGACAGCCTTGGCGTCACCCGCGACTGTGGGCTTCAGGGGCTTGCGATAAATGTAGCCGGGTTTGGTCGAGGGGTGGTCGGGATCCGAAAGCATATTTAAATCGATGGTCGCTTCCCTGGCCGCCTGCTCCAGCGAATCGGGCCATTGGGAATGCTTGTCCACGTACATCAGGGAGGCCAGCAGGAGTTGGCGCATATTGTTCATCGACATCAGGCGCCGCGCCTGCCGGCGTGCGATCTTCAGGCGACCAACGGCCAGCGACGAGAGCGATGCAAGCTGATCGGCGTTCAAGGCCAAAGTCAGACGATCGCCGGCGACTTGCGGTGTGAGCGACTCGGCCAGTTTGGACAAACCCGCCGGCCAACCCCCCGGCTCGTGTTGTTTTACCGACGACAGCGCCAGGTTTATCAGGCCATCCAACGCCCGCGCCGCGTCGGCATCCTGGGACTGGATGACGAGGTTGGCCGCCATCTTCGGCGCGGTTTGAATCGCCAGCGAAGCCCACCGCACGCCATGCGTGAGCGTGGACATCGGCCCGCCGCCCAGTTGCGGCGGCAGCTTGGGCGCCAGCGCCTCGGCCACGCGCACAAGATCGTCCGATGGAATCAGCGCCGCTTGCACCGGCGCATCGCCCGCCTGGGCAAATGCCTGGGCCAACTCCGGGCGCGGCGCGGGGGTGAAATGCTTCAGATGCTCCAGCGTCGCCGGCGCGGCATAAATCACCACGTTTCCAATTTGCCGGGCACGCGACGCGATGCCGTAACTATGCGGCAGGTTCGCCGGCGGCGCGCCATGCGGCCCGCTTTCCATCAATTCACCAACCGCTTTCGCATTTGCATTTGCATCGAGGGTAGCCAGCAGGAATCCGGAGTTTTCGCTGGCATCGTTGAGGCCAAACACGAAGCACAGGTCATGGCCGCCGGCTTTACGGAAATCATCGCGCCATTGGATGAGGGCGCCAAAGCCCCGATCGACGATGGGCGCCACCTGGCCGGCTTGGGCCGCATCGCGGCCGGTCTTGAGGGTTTGGTCGAGCCATTGCCGGGCGGCCTGTATGTCCAACGCGGCAAGGTCGATCCGCACCACCACCAGCGTCTGCTCATCGATGTACGGCGCGATCGCCGCGGCGGGATCGGGGCCGGCGGCGCGGGCGGGGGCGGTGGAAAGGAGCACGAAGAGCGTGAGGAACGATAAAACTGATTTATGGGTCATGGGATGCCTCTTCACAATTGAGGTTTGGGATACCCTGATCTTTGTTGCGTTGAGATTCGGAATATCCTAATTCCTCGACTACCGCGCCATCCGCACGGGCGAGACGCCCGTGATACGTTAGCGGGATTCTTCCGATGAATCGCACCGCGGTGCAATTGGCACACACATTTCACCGTGCGGGCGGGTATCACCGCAGGCCATCGTAGAAGCGGCGTCCCGCCGCTTTTCCTTCTACAGGGGAAGCAGAAAGCGGCGGGGACGCCGCTTTTACTATCGCCCTTCGCCGGCCATTGTGATCTCGATCCGTTCTTCGGGGATGGCCGGCCCCGGCGGCGGAAGGGCGCGGAGCGTGGCGGTATTGCCGGTGGTTTCATACATAAACGGCTTGCCGGTGATCACGTCCAGCGGCGCGGGCGTGTCGGTGAGGTCGGCCAGCGTCTTTGGCAGCTTCCCATCGTGCCCGGCGGCGTAGGCGCGAAGGCCCTCCACGCATTGCAGCATCTCCACCCGCCGCTGCGATCGCGCCAGATTCAGCTTGGCGCGTTGCAATGCTGGAATGAAGCCCAATAGAGGATTGGGTTCTTCTTTCCTGGCTTTCTCGATCCGTGCCTCGGCCTTAGCCAGGCCGGCCTGTGCCTGCCAGTAGGGGAGGGCGGCCCACTTGAATACCTCGTCGGATTCCTGGCGATAGGTTTGGATGTAGTACGCCGCCAGCACCGCTTCCACCGGCATCTTCTCGATGCGGTCCTGGGCGTATCCCCGCGTTGCAAGCCATCGTTGCGCTACTCCATAGGCGCGAGCGTTTTGGGCGATGAACGTAACCTCGTTTTGACCGCCCTGCGGCGAATAGCCCGACAATTGCTGCCAGTGCTGAATGTGCGCGAACAGCGAACGAAGCTCATCGGCATTGAGCTCCAGCGGGTTGCGGTGCTTTAAGTCAGGAAACGAATATTCCATGTCCGCGCGCTCCAAGGCTGCCGGCCCCTGCATGCCGATCAGCGGCTTGGGAAGATCGGCCAGCGCCCAATAGAGGTTTGGCGCGCCCGGGGCCTGCTCGAGGTCAACCACCGCCCGGTCGAGATACTCATTGGCCAGGCCCGCCGCCACCAGGTCCTGAATCAGCACGGCATCGTTCTTGAGATGATCGACCAGTGCAAAGCCGGTTTGCAGTGTGTGCACGGCATCGTCGAATTTTCCCTGGGCAATCTGCACCCGTGCCTGCACGGCCAATACCCCGCCCGCCTGCCGGCACACATTCAGGTAAGGCAGCAAGGTATTGAACCCCTGCTCGCGGTAGGGAATCCCCCAGTCGCAGCGATCGCGCCGGCCCGCCAGCTCCATCGCAGCCAGCGGAGGCTGAAAATTGGCCAGCAACTCGGCTGCCTCCTTCACCGGAAGTTGGCTGATCGGACAGTCCCGATACTTCTCGAATTGTTCCCGGGCTGCCTGGCGGTCCGGGTTGAATAACTCGAAGCCGATCAGGTAGATCTGCGCGGCATTGCCGGGCGTGCGATCGCTCACATTCGGCATCAGTTGATACTTCAATGCCGGGCTTGGCGGACTTTGCGGATGAATGGTCATCCGCGTAACGTGCGCCTCCGGCGCTTTGACTGCCGGCTGTAGGGTGCTTTGGGCGGGCGGAGGCGACGACTCGATCCTCTGAATCGCCGGCGCCGCCGCCAGAAAAAGGGGGATACATGAAAGGATTGCGGTCATAGTGGGTCTCCAAAAATAAAGGGCCGGGCGAAAGATTGAAGCAACGCGTGTAACGCATCCGGGGACGTCGAAGGCGCGGCGGCGGGCGGTCCAAACGCCCGCACCCGCACAGGCTGCCCCGCGCCCGCGGCCGCCGGGCTCGACTCCGGGATTCCCGTCAGCCCGCACACGAGCACGCGATCGCGCAACTCCAGGTAGCCGCCATTGGACGCCTGAATATCCGGCGATGTTGCCGGGGCCGATGTCCAAACACTATCGATCCCCCCGGAGCGGGCCTGCTGCGCCGAGGTGATGGGGCTGGGCACATGAACGACTTTTACAATGACGCGCGGCGGAAGGGAGGCCGGGGCGCGGGCAAGAATGGCAAACAGCAGCGAGGCGGCCAGCGCGCCCGCCACGCCACGCCATACCCATGCCTGCCGGCCTGCGGAACGCCGGGCATCCTGGGCCTCGCGGAGCGATTGCGCCATGATGTCTTGAGCGGTAAACGACGGCCGCGCAGGCACAAGCCGCGACAATGCTGCCTCCAGCTCGCGGTCGGCTCCCGGCAAATCGGCGGGTACTGGCGCCCCGCCGCTTGTCGTCTCATCTATTGTTTTTCGCTCTGACATATCACACCCATCCGTTGGCGCAAGGCGGCAAGCCCGGCGCGGTAATGCTCGAAGACGCCGGAAATCGAACTCCCGGTGACGGCGGCGATTTCCTTGAGCGTCAGTTGCCCCCAAATCCGCAGCACGATCGCCTCGCGCTGCGCCTCGGGTAGAGTCTGCACCGCTTCGCGAGCCGCGTCGGCGTCGATGAGATCACCGGGAAGCGGGTCAAACCATTCCTCGCGCCCGCACGCCTGCTCGCGGCGGTGCCGGCGGATGCCCGATCGCGTTTGGCTGATCGCCTCGTTGCGCACGGCCTTGAACAACCACGCCTTCGCATTCGCGGGGGCGGCCGGCTCGATCAGCAGGCGGACAAACACCTCCTGCACCACGTCCTGCGCCGCCGAGCCATCAAGCCATTGCCGCGCATAAAGCACCAACCGCGCCCCGTGGGCGTCAAACAGGGCCGAGAGTTGTGCCGCCTGCATCATGCCGTGACCCAGGTTTGCCGCCGCGTCAACCTTAAGACGCCGCCGAAGGATGTTTTTTCAGAAAGCGTCGTTTCGTCCTTCCCAAGCGTGCGTCGCGACCAACAAAGACAGGCAACCACGGAGACACTGAGGCACGGAGGCGTTTTCGACACGACAAGCCACTTGTAAGAAGACCCAATGGTTGGTTTGTTATGGATCCAGTGACGCGCCCCGGATCACTCGTAAGTGCCTCAGTGTTCTCCGTGCCGCTGTGGTGAATCCTCGTTTGAGCGCGCCGAACGGAAGATAGTGAAGTATGCCGCATTCCACCCAACAACTGCGCGAACTCGACCGGCAATTCGTCTGGCATCCCTTCACGCCGATGCGGCAGTGGATGGAGGGCGAGCCGCTGGTGATTGCCGGCGCGCAGGGCATGTACCTCATCGACAGCGACGGCAACCGCTATCTCGACGGCGTCTCGAGCCTGTGGTGCAATGTGCATGGGCATCGCGTGCCGGAGATTGACGCAGCCATTGGCGCGCAGCTCCAACAGGTCGCACATACCACCCTGCTCGGCCTGGCCAACGAGCCGGCGACGCTGCTCGCCGACGAATTGATGCGAATCGTGCCCGGCAACCTGAAGAAAGTCTTCTACAGCGACAGCGGCGCGACGGCCGCCGAGGTCGCGTTCAAGATGGCGGCGCAATATTGGTACAACATCGGTCGCCCTGAGAAAAATGAGTTCGTCGGCTTCGCCCAGGCCTATCACGGCGACACGGTGGGGGCGATGTCGATCGGGCGAATGCCGGCGATTCACGCGCCGCATTTCCCCATGTTGTTCAAGGCGCATTTCGCGCCTTCGCCATACGTCTATCGCAGCCGCACGCCCGATGATCCAGGGCAGGTGAGGCACGATTGCCTGGCGGCGCTCCAGCAGATTCTCGAGCAGCATGGCAGGCACATCGCGGCGGTCTGCCTGGAGCCGATCGTGCAGGGGGCCGGCGGGATCATCGTGCATCCCGAGGGATTTCTGCGCGAAGTGCGCCGCTTGACGCGCGAGCACGAAGTGCTGCTGATCGCCGACGAGGTGGCGGTGGGGTTTGGGCGCACCGGAAGGATGTTTGCCTGCGAACATGAAGAGGTGCAGCCGGACTTATTGTGCGCGGCCAAGGGGATCACCGGCGGCTACCTGCCGCTGGCGGCGACGTTCGCCACTCAGCGGATTTTCGATGCGTTTTTAGGCGAGCCCTGGGAAGGCCGCACGTTTTTCCACGGCCACACCTACACCGGCAATCCCCTGGCCGCCGCCGCGGCGCGGGCTTCGCTCGCGCTGTTCGAGAAGAACCATGTGATCGCGGGCGTGCGGGAAAAATCCCGCGCGCTGTCTGAAATGCTGGTGGAACTTCGCCCGCTGCCGCACGTCGGCGACATTCGGCACAAAGGGTTCATGGTGGGCATAGAGCTGGTGGCAGATAAGAAATCCCGGGAGTCGTTCGATCCCCGACGCCGTATCGGCGCGCAGGTCTGCATGAACTGCCGAAAGCGCGGCATCATCATTCGGCCGCTGGGCGATGTGATCGTCCTCATGCCGCCGCTGGCGATGGGGGTTCCGGAACTACAAACCCTGGTGGACGTGGTGCGGAATGAACTGCATGCCCTTTCCGTTTAACCGTGCTTCAGCCGTTCTCAAGATTGATCGAAGATTGAGATCGTAGTCGAGTTGGCCGGCCGTATCACGGGCGTCTCGCCCGTGCCTATTGCTTCAAGATTGGCAATGTCGTAGTTCTTCAACTGCTGCGCCATCGGCACGGGCGGGACGCCCGTGATACGTTACGGGCTTCTTCCCTCGGATCGCGTGAACATTTCGAGTTGCGACAATCCAACTCTCTCATAGCTATGTCTCCAACCACGCCGCCAGCAGGTCGATGGCGCTTTGCAGGTCGCGGCGGTGGATGGTTTCGGTGACGGTGTGGATGTAGCGGGTGGGGACGGAAAGCGTCATGGTGCGCAGGCCGCCGCGGCTGCGCTGCATGGGGCCGGCATCGGTGCCGCCGCGAGGGAGGATGCTGAGCTGACAGGGGATGTCGCGCTTTTTCGCCACCGCCTCGAACTCATCGATCATCGAGCGATCGGAGATGGTGAGGGAATCGACGAGGGTGAGGGCTGCCCCGTCGCCCTGCTTGGTGACGCGTTCGTCCTCGGGCACGCCGGGCGTATCGACGCAAAGGGTGGTGTCGATGGCGATGGCGATGTCCGGCTCGGCGGTGTACGCCGCCGGCCCCGCGCCCCGGCAGCCGACTTCCTCCTGCACCGTCGCCGCCAGGATCACTTCATACTTGATGTTCTTCGCCTTTCGCACCGCCTCAATGGCGACAAACGCCGCCACGCGGTTATCCATGCACTTGCCGCTCACGCACTGGCCGATCTCCGAAAATTCCTGCACGAGCGACACGGGATCGCCGATGCGCACTTTCTTCTTCACCTCCTCGGCCGGCAGGCACAGGTCCACGAAAAACTCGTTGATCTCGGGGATTTTTTTCTTGTCCTCCTCCTTGGCGATGTGAATGGGCCGGCCGAACGGATTGAGCAGGCCGATGAGATCTTCGCCGCCGCTGGTTTGGATTTTCACGCGGCGGGCCAGCAGGTTGCGGGTATCGAATCCGCCGACGTTGTGAATGCGCACGAAGCCCTTGTCGTCGATGTGCCGGACGTAAAATCCGATCTCATCGATATGGCAGGCGAGCAGCACCCGCCTGGACTTTCCGCCGGCCGCGCGCTTCGTGGCGATCAGGCTGCCCATGGGATCGGTGCGGATATCGTCGAACAATCCCGTGCATTCGCGCTGAAGGATGTCGCGCACGCGTTCTTCACGGCCCGGCACGCCGGCCGCCTCGGAGAGACTTTTGAGAAGGGGCAGGTTCATCGATTTTCCTCGTTCTGATGTTAATCAGGATTCGTGACACGGGCGTCTCGCCCGTGCGTGTTGCATGGACTTACCATACCTGGAGTTTTCCTATTCTTCAGCCATCGGCACGGGAGGGACGCCCGTGTCACGTTGTAAGAAAATCCGGCTCAATGCCCGGCTTCCATGAACTTCACGCACACCGGCGCTCCCAGGCTGATCGTCTTCCCGGCCGGCGACAGCGCTCCGGTGTTTGGATCGATCCTGAAGACCACGAGATTATCCGAATTTTGATTGGCGGCAATGAGCCATGTGCCGCTGGGATCAATGCCGAAGCTGCGCGGGTTTTTGCCTTGGGTGGAAACATGGCCCTTTGATGTGAGTTTGCCGGTCTGCGTATCAATGGCGAATATCGCGATGCTGTCGTGGCCGCGATTGGAGCCGTACAGGAACTTGCCGTTGGGGTGAATGGCGATCTCCGCGCAACTGCTTTGGCCGGTGAAACCGGCTGGCAGGGTGAGCATGGTTTCGATCTGATGCAGCGTGCCATGTTGCGCATCATAACTAAATGCAGTGATTGTGGAGGCCAACTCGTCGATCACGTAAACGAGTTTGCCGTTGGGATGAAACGCCAGATGCCGCGGGCCCGAGCCGGGGTTCACGCTCGCCGATGGCGGATCATTGGCGGTGAGCTGGCCGGTCCTGGCGTCCAGGCGATAGACGAATACTTTGTCCAGGCCCAAATCGCACGACAGCACGAATTTGTTGGCCGCGTCGGCGTCGATGCAGTGCGCATGCGGGCCGGCCTGGCGCTTGGGATCAAACGCGACGCCGCGATGCTGGTCGATCAGCACCGGCTCGGACAGCGCGCCGTCCGGCCCCGCCGTGAATGAAGCGACCGTGCCATTGCCATAGTCGGCGGCAAATATCACATGCCCGGTTTTGTCGGTGCTTACATAACACGGCCCGCCGGTCAGCGGCTGATCGTTGAGATGCTTGAGCGTCCCATCGTTTTCGATTGCGAATGCGCTGATGGCGCTGCCGCCGGCGAACTTGCCGAATTCATCGGCGGTATACATGAATCGCCGATCCGGCGAGATCGCCAGAAACGACGGGTTTTGCGCTTCGCCGGCAAGCCTCGGCTCGGAGAGCGCGCCGCTGGCCAGGTCAAGGTTGCACATGTACACGCCCTTGCTCGTGCCGCTGGTATAGGTGCCCAGATAGACGCGAACTGATGCGGGCTTATTTCCGGCATGCGGCGGGGCGTCGGACGCGCAACCCGATAAGCCGGCAAAAACGAGCGTGGCGACTGCAACGAACAGACAAGGTAGATTCGTCATTCGGCTGGCCTTTCCCTGAGGGTCAATTGGGCACGTTCGTCATCGAACGCTTTGCGCAAGCTGTTTGCATGTTACGCGAATATGTCACCACACGGAAATAGGTAACGGTTCGGCGAACCGCATCTGCGGAATTTCTTTCTCCGCTGCACGATGATCCTGGCCCGGATCGCGTCCACGCCGATGAGTCAAATCACCCAGTTCCTCCCCGACCGCTGGAACGCCGCCCTGCGAGCCGAAAGCCAAACCCCTGGCCACAAAGGCATGTAGTTCGCCGAACGGTCATATTCATTGCTATACTGCCGCCGGCAAGTACTCTTAGGGCCGCGAGAAAATACTGAGAATTAGGTCTGCTTCCGACCCCCTTTGCCTTCCGCGTTTCTGTTTCCCGCCCACGTTTTTGTTTCCGCGTTACCGGCCGCCTCGCGTCTCGATCGCGACGTTGTGCTTGATCAGGTCGCCCTTCCAGATTTCCGTAATAAACAGTGCGTCGCTGGCCACTGCGGCGTCGCTGCGGAAGACGATATCCACGGTGCCGGGAGGCTCGGGAAGCGGCTGGTTTTTGTAATCGGAATCGATGCGCAGACTTTCCGTGGGAGCACTCGCCGCATGGGCGATATGTCCGATCAGCCAATCATGCCCATCAAAGCGGGCATAAACCTTGAAGGCAATGTCTAAAGGCGTGTGTCCAACTTGAAGTTCGCCAAATACGTCTCCCGGCTCCCAGACGTGGTACTTCAACGTTTGAACGCTGATCGCGTCGCAGATCGGCTTGGCCAGTTCTGGCTTGTCGATCAGGCGTATCGTTGCGTCTTTGAGCGTCACTACCTTGAACTGTGTTTCCAGCGTTCGAGTTTTGCTGTGGATGATGGAGTGGTCCCGGCCGCCGGGATGGACGTCGAAACTGAGTTCGATTTCCAAATGGTGTAGGCCAATCGGCGCAGAATTGACCCTCCGATCATCGTCGAGAGTCCATCCGCCTGCGAGCCATTGATTCCCGAATGTAGGCGAAAAGCCGGCAGGCTGTCCGTCGATTCGAACCGACTTGATTGTGGTGACGATCTCCCACGGGGACGGAAACATCGCCGTGTGGTAGCGAATCCGGATCGGCACCGCGTGGCCTGCTGCGACAACGGGTCGCGACGCGACCGAAAAGGCCGCAATTCGGTCAAAAAATGTGCGCTGTTCGTCAACATTCAACGTTCCGGCGGCGGCCCGATCGTAAAGATCTTTATTCAAGTAGTATTGTGCAGGCGCGACGATCGCCCCATCCTCGTTTGCTAACTCCAACTCAGTGATCTCGCGTCGTTGGCCAGCGGTAAGCTTGCCGGCGAGATCCCTCCGCTGCAGTTCGTCGAAAGCGACGCGGGCGAGGTCAACCTGCTCTATCATCCAGCCGTGTGTGTACCACGATTCTGCTTCGAGCGGGTTGTTCTCCGGTGCCGGCTTACCATTACCCTCCTTCAGATCGCGAAACACCGAAGCGGTCTGCCGATACTGGTACCAGTATATGGAGGACCACCATCTCATAATTGGATTAACTGAAATGGCAATGCCGCCGACGATGAGGAGAGCGCCGCTTACCACCCTGACGATGCTCCGACGCACCCGAGCCTGGCTCTTTTCACCAACCGCCGTTCCGCACTCGGGACACCGCAGACTTTGGATTCCGATCAAAAGGTAGTCGCAATTCGAACATCGGGGGTTGCCGTCCGTACGGCGGCGCGAGCGGAGGAAGATCAAGAGCAGGCCACAGGCGGCCAAGACGCACGACTTCGTCAGTTCGACCACAGGAAAGCGTGGAGCCGGAAAATGCATACTGCGGAGAGAATAAGCCGCAAAAGTCGCAAAAACAATTGCAAGTGCTGAAATAGCTCTGCACTGCTCGGCGAATGGCTGGAACCCAACTGGACTTCCCCACGATTGGTGGGCGCGGCGGGAAGATTAATTCAGGCTCGCCTCGAACGCTTCGGGGCTGCGATAGCCTAACGAACTATGCAGACGCTGTCGATTATAAAACACCTCGATGTATTCGAAGATCGCGCCCCGCGCTTCCTCGTGGGTCGCGAACTTCCGGTGGCTCACCATCTCGCTCTTGAGCGTCGCCCAAAAACTCTCGGTCACCGCATTGTCCCAACAGTCTCCCTTGCCGCTCATGCTGATCTGCATGCCATGTAATTGCAGCAGATGCATGGGACCGAAAACGGGGGCGCAGCTTGTTTCCGCCCACCGATGACGCCGCGCGTTTAGCCGCGGCGTCCTGGCGGGGCGGGTGCGCCTGTCGAACCGGGCGGGACG
>DASRLH010000440.1:0-21993 GCA_035648595.1 Tepidisphaeraceae bacterium | reverse complement strand
GCCCAGAGCTTCGCCCTGATCACCGACCCCGAGACGCACCAGAAGATGGCCTGCGGCGACAAGAAGGCCCTGCCCAAAATCGCCGTGCTCGACCCGGATCTGACGGCGACGCAGCCGCACAAGGTCGCCGCCGCCACCGGCATAGACGCGGTGGCCCACGCCGTTGAAACCGCCGGCTGCACCAAGCGCAACGAAACTTCGCTTCGTCTCTCAAAAGAGGCTTGGCAACTGCTCGAATCTTCCTTCGAGCGCGCCATGCGCGACCCCGCGGATGCCGTCGCGCGCGAGGGGATGCTGCTGGGATCGCACCTGGCGGGCGCCGCCATCGAGAACTCGATGCTGGGCGCGGCCCACGCGCTGGCCAACGGCCTCACTGCCGTCTGCGGCACGGTGCATGGCGTTGCCGTTGGATTGATGCTGCCGCAGGTGGTGCGCTTTAACGCGCGGGGCCGCGACAACCCCTACGAGGCCTTGATGCCGGATGCCGAAGCGCTGGCGGCGCGGATCGAGCGGATGCTCGACGCCGGCGAGTTGCCGCGCAAACTGGCCGGCGTGGGCGCGCACGCGGGGCAACTGGGGGAGTTGTCGGCGATCGCCGCGAAGCAGTGGACGGCGACGTTCAATCCGCGGCCGGTGACGGAGATGGAGTTGCGGGAGATTTATCAGATGGCGATGTGAGGTTACTGAAGGAATTTACGCGACGCCAAGCACCTTACGGAGTAGATTGACCTCGCAGAGCTAACGCGCGTGGTATAATAACCGGATGAATACGATCACCGCCACTTTGGAAGCCGACGCGGATGGCACGTTGCACCTGCCATTGCCGCCCGAATTACGTCACCGAAAGCTGAAAGTATCGGCCACGGTGGAAGCGGTCGAATCTGAAGCGAACGAGGATGCTGCGAATTCCCAACCCTATGTGAAGGGCTTCGGATGTCTTAAAGGTAAAATTCGGATGATGCCGGACTTTGATGAGCCGTTGGAGGATTTCAGGGAATACACCGAATGAAACTACTTCTGGATACGCACGCGCTCCTATGGTTCTGTGAGGGAGATGCAGTCCCCTATCGGGATATTTTCCTGGTATTCTTTCGCTGAACGGATTTAGGGTGCTGGCGGCAGAGCTACGACATTATCGGGAACTGCTCGGACTCCCTTTTCACCATCGCGATCCATTCGACCGCCTGCTCGTCGCTCAAGCGAAGGTAGAAGGAATGACGCTCGTTTCGTGCGACTCGAGCCTGAAGGCATACGGAATCTCGCTGTTGTGGTAGTTTGGGCGACACGTCATTCATGCGTTTCCGCTGACGATACGGCGTCGAAGAGCCTGACCCTGGTAGAAATAAGCCATGACAAATAAAAGGCGCAGAGCCGGCGAGACGGCGATCAAAGCTTCGGATGGTGAACTCACGGGTGAGGCATTCGATGCACTCCCGGATGCGGAAAAGGAACGTATCTGGCAAGAGATCGACGAAATGACTCCCGAACAGATTAAGGCGCAATCGCGCCCGCTCAACGCGAAGGAACGCGCTATCTGGCGAGAGATCAAATCGAAGATGGGCCGCCCGAAAAGTGACAGAGGCACGACGGTGATCAGCCTCAGTGTTGAGCGCGATTTGCTCGAAGCCGCCGACGCCTATGCGAAAAAGCGAAAAATGACACGCGCGCAATTGGTGGCCAAGGGATTGGCCATGGCATTGGGCGGTAATTGGGTCGCATCCTCCTCGAAGCGTGCATCCGTGAGACGAGACCGCCGCAAGGCGGGCTGACGCTAAGCCGAGGCGACTAAAAACCGAAGGCGATGCAATGCTTCGAACCAACCGGCATTCCTATGTCGTCGCAATCAGTTTCACGAGTAAGGTTCTCAGTGCCGAGCAACTGACGGACTTGCTGCGAGTGCGCCCCTCTTATGCGTGGAGCAAAGGTAAGCACCTATCCGTGTGCGTAGAGGCAGGGGCGGGGAGCTTGGTATATTACCGAAATGAACACGATCACCGCCACGATGGAAGCTGACGCCGATGGCACATTGCATTGCCGTTGCCGCCGGAATTACGTCACCGAACCCTAAAAGTATCGGCCACGGTGGAGGCGGTCGAATCCGAACGGGACGAGGATGCTCCGACTTCCCAAACCTATGTGAAGGGCTTTGGATGTCTTAAAGTAAAATTCGGATCATGCCGGACTTTGATGAGCCGTTGGAGGATTCAAGGAATACACCAAATGAGGCTGCTTCTGGATACCTGGCATTCTTTCCCTAAACGGCTTTGAGGTGCTGGCGCCAGGGCTACCGCATTATCGGGTGCCTTCTCCGTAATCGTTTTTCTTGACTTCCGCCATTTTTTAATCAAAATTTCCGACTTACAATCGTTTTTGAAGTCCCAAGCCGGAAACGCTTCATTGAAATTGGCCGGATACGCTAGGCTCGTCGTGCAACACAACCTTGCGGTGATCCCGCATTGGCACGAGTCGGGCATCACCGGCGGCGCGGCACCATTGCTTGCCCACCCGATTTGCATTTGCCCGCTCCCCGGCGACCATGCACCCGATGCCCGGCGGCCCCACCGTTTCCATCGTCATGGGCGCGTATAACGCGCAGCGATATCTCGCGCAGACGCTCGATACGCTGCTGGCGCAGACATTTGGCGACTTTGAGTTGATCGTGGCCGATGATGGCTCGACCGATCGCACACCGCACATCTTGGAGGAATATCACAGGAAGGATGCACGGGTGCGACCGATGCGCATTGCACATGGCGGGATCGTGGACGCGGCGAACGCGGGGCTACAGGCGGCGCGGTGTGAGTTGATCGCGCGGGCGGATTCGGATGATCTGTATATGCCGGATCGGCTGGAGAAACAGGTGAAATTTTTGGCCGAGCATCCAGAGGTGGCGGCGGTGGGCGGGCGGATGCTGGTGATCGAGCCGTATGGGTCGCCGATTCGGGTGAGCGATCACAAGCTCACGCATGAGGAAATCGAGGCGGATTTGCTCAAGGGATTTGGCTGGGCGATGCCCCAGCCGATCACGATGATGCGCAAGAGCGTGGCGATGAAAGTCGGGGCGTATCGCCATGATTATCCCTGGTCGGAAGACCTGGATTTGTTTTTGCGGATGGCCGAGGCCGGGAGGCTGGCGAATCTGCCGGATGTACTTTGCAAATACCGCAATCATCCCGGCAGCACGAATTGGAACAAATACAAGATTCAATTGGCCAATAAGCCCACGCTGATCCGCGCGGCGTATGAGCGGCGCGGACTGCCGATGCCCGAGGGATTGGAATTCAAAACGGCATGGGAGCAGCCCCCCGCCGACCGATATATGTTCTGGACGTGGGCGGCGCTCAGGGACAAGAACGTGTATGGGGCCCGGCGGCATGCGTGGTCGGCGCTCAGAGCCGCCCCGCTGTCAAAGGCGGCGTGGAAGGCGGCGTATTGCGCGTTGCGGGGGTATTAGATTGTGACCGGCTCGACTGCTGGAAGTACCACGGCCATTTGGCCGTGTGAACTAAAGTTGGCAAAACCGCGATTTTCGGACGCAGTGAGCTGACCGCACGGGCGGGACGCCCGTGATACGTTGGCGCCGCTAAAATGCGTGAATCCAACCGCTTGATGGCCAAAGTACAGCCGTTTCACCCACTCGCCCAGATGAACCCCAACGATGACGGCTTCGCCAACAGTTTCCGCATTGATGACCGTGTTTAACGGGGAGCAGTATTTGCGCAAATCGGTTGAGAGCGTGCTGGCACAGACATTCGCGGATTTCGAGTTCATTATTATCGACGACGGCTCAACCGATGGCTCGCCGGCGATTCTTCGCGAGTATGCCACGCGGGATTCGCGCGTGCGGGTGATCATCCGGCCCAATACGGGCATGACGCGGGCACTCAATGAGGGGATCGCGCTGGCGCGCGGCACGTTCATTGCGCGGATGGACGCCGATGATGCATCTCTCCCCCAGCGCTTTGAGAAACAGGTCGCCTATCTTCTGTCGCATCCCGATTGTGTGCTTCTGGGCAGCCAGGTGATGTTAATCGACCCGGACGGCGATCCCATCGGCCCCAAGCGAAACACGGGCTACACGCATGAAGAAATTCTGCATTCGCTGCTGGATAAGGGTTGGCCGATGATTCATCCCGCCGTTATGATCCGTGCCGACGCCCTCCGCGCCATCGGCGGCTACGATGAACAATGGCGCACCAATCAGGACCACGACCTGTTCACGCGGCTTGCGGAGGTCGGGCGGATCGCCAATCTTACGGATGTGCTGCTGGAGTACCGTCAGCACTTTGGGAGCGTGAGCTTCACCAAAGGCCGTGAGCAGGAGGAAACGCTGCTGGCGATTCTCCGTGCAGCCCACGAACGTCGCGGGATCCCGATGCCGGCGCATCTGAAACCCGAGCCGCGCGGGCAGACGCCCGGAGAGTGTCATCGCGAATGGTCCTGGCTCGCCCTGAAGTCCGATAACCTGCCGACTGCGCGAAAAAATGCCCGCGCGGCGGTTCTGCGGGAACCGTTTTGTGCCGACTCATGGAAGGTAATGTATCATTCAATATTGGGCCGATAGCCGATGGGCCTGCCGATTCTCAAGGCGTGACATGGCCTGCCGCCCCAAAATGCCGCCAATGACCGCGATCCCCAAAACCTTCGCAGACTCTTTACACGGCTTGGCCGCCGGGCGGGAAAAGGCTGCCCCGGTGGAATACACTAGGCCGCCCATGAGCGCGGTTCCCGCCATCTCGGTTGTCATGCCCGTCTACAATTCCGGCGCTTACCTCGTGGAGGCTCTGGACAGCGTTTTGGCGCAGACGTTGGGCGACTTCGAGCTGATCGCGGTCGATGATGGCTCAACCGACACATCCCTTGCCATCCTGCGGGAATATCAGAAGAAAGATACGCGGGTCCGGGTGATTTCCCGGCCGAATACCGGCATCGTGGGCGCGCTGAACGACGGCCTGGCCGCGGCGCGGGCCCCGCTGATCGCCCGCATGGATGGGGATGATGTTTGTTTGCCGGAACGATTTGAAAAGCAGATTGCGTTCATGGCAGGGCATCGGGAGCATGTTCTGGTGGGAAGCCAGGTGATGCTGATGGATGGCGACGGCCTGCCCATCTGCCCCAAGCCGCACACATGCTTTGGCCACGAGCAAATCGATGAATGCCACATGAACCACGGCTGGGCCGTGGTTCATCCCTCAATAATGGTGCGACGCGAGGCACTGGAACGCATTGGCGGATATCGTGAACACTACAAGTGGGTTGAGGATCTAGACCTATTCCTCCGTCTGGCGGAGATGGGGAAGTTGGAGAATCTCAACGAGATTTTACTGAACTATCGATTGCACGCCGGCAGCGTATGCCAACTGCGGGGAGAGCTTCAATCCAGATTGCATGTCGGGCTATTTCATGAAACCCGTGCTCGTCGTGGATTGGCCCCCGCACAACCGGATTTGCCCGGAGTACTTCCGCCCCCCGCCGAGCAACATAGAATGTGGGCCTGGTGGGCATTAAATGCCGGCAACGTGCGTACCGCGCGCCGGCACGCCCTTCTCACCGTGAGGCACGCGCCACTACGCTCTGAATCATGGCGGCTGATGGCTTGCGCGGTTCGTGGACATTGACGGACTTGCTCGTTTCCCCAGGTTGGATTGCGGATCGAAAAGAATATTGGCCGGGTTTCTCCGTTGAGCTACTTAATTAGGATGCGAAGGGAATAATTTCCGAAGAGATGTCCAATCCCCCGGCTGTTTCCGTGGTTTTGCCCGTGTACAACGCGCAGAGGTATCTCGCGCGCGCACTGGATAGCGTACTCAACCAGACATTTGCCGATTTTGAATTGATTGTGGTGGACGATGGGTCCAAGGATGGCTCACTGTCGATTCTGAGGCGCTACGCGCGCGAGGACGCGCGGATTCGGCTTCTAAGCCGCGCCAATACCGGAATCGTGGGCGCCCTCAACGACGGCCTTTCCATGGCCCGCGGCGAGTTCATCGCGCGGATGGACGGCGATGATCTGTGCCTCCCAACGCGATTTGAGAAGCAAGTTGCCTACCTTCGTGAACATTCCGAATGCGTGTTGGTCGGAAGCCAGGTTTTGCTGATCGACCCGGCAGACGCGCCCATCTGCCCCAAGCACGACACCCGATTCACCCACGCGGAAATTGATGAGGCGCACCTGCATTGGGGCTGGCCGGTTATTCATCCTTCCGTTCTCATGCGCCGCGAGGCGGTCGAGCAAGCGGGAGGATATCGCGAGGAATACAAATGGCTTGAGGATCTCGATCTGTTTCTGCGGCTGGCGGAGATAGGCGGGTTGGCGAACCTGCCGGATGTGCTGCTCCATTACCGCCTGCACGAAGGGAGCATCTGTCACACGCACAGCGACATCCAGGCCCCGCTCAAGCTCAAACTGTATGAGGAAACGCGCCGGCGGCGCGGCCTCCCAGCCGACGGCGAGGTTCTGCCGATGCCGGGAACCAAATCTCCCAGCGAGCAACATCGGCTATGGGCGTGGTGGGCTCTTAAGGCAGGGAATATCGCCACCGCCCGCAAACACGCCTTCACCACCTTTCGCAAGGCGCCATTCTCCTTCGAGTCATGGCGCATCATGGCCTGCGCGGCGCGGGGACACTGAATGCGGATCACGTTTGTTCTTCCCGAAGCCACGTCGGCCGGCGGCGTGCGGGTGGTGGCAATCTACGCGCAAAAACTAAAAGACCGGGGACACCAGGTGATCGCGGTTTCCACGCCGCGACGCGAGCCTACGCTGCGCGACCGCCTGCGCGTCCTGGTCAAGCAGCACAAATGGCTCAAACGCAAGCCGCGCGGCGTTTGCCACTTCGACCAAGTTGATGTCGAACACCATATCATCGACCGCTGGCGGCCGATCGCGGACGCCGACGTGCCCGATGCCGACGCTGTTGTCGCAACCTGGTGGGAAACCGTCGAGTGGGTCTGGGCGCTGGCGCCCTCCAAGGGTGTCAAGACGCAGTTCATTCAGGACTACGAAATCTGGCATGGCTTCGTCGAGCGCGTGGACGCGACATGCCGGCTGCCCATCCCCAAGATCACCACCGCGCAATGGCTCGTGAAATTGCTGGCCGATAAGTTCGCGTTCACGGATGTGACACTGGCGCCAAACGCGGTGGACTTGGAGCGATTCCACGCCCCCCCGCGCGGCAAGCAGCCGGTGCCGACCGTCGGCCTGACCTATACCACCTTTCGCAACAAAGGCGCGGATATCGCAATCGAAGCGTGTAACATCGCCCGGCGGGAAATCCCGGAGCTCAAGGTTGTCTCGTTCGGCAGTTCGCGGCTCAATGAAGCGCTGCCGTTGCCGGAGGGCGCGCAGTATTTCCATCACGCCCCCGATGATAAGCTGAGGGACATCTACGCCAGTTGCGATGCGTGGCTGTTTGGCACGCGGATCGAGGGCTTTGGTTTGCCGATCCTGGAGGCGATGGCCTGCCGCACGCCGGTGATTGGCACCCCCGCCGGCGCCGCCCCGGAACTGCTCGCCGACGGCGCGGGAATCCCCGTCCCCCCCGAAGATCCGGCGGCGATGGCCCGACAGATTATCGCCGTCGCTAAAATGAATGATGCGGATTGGCGTGCGCTTTCAGACCGGGCGTACCAGAGAGCCAGCCGCTATACTTGGGACGATGCCACCGATCTTTTCGAAGCCGCCTTGCGCGGGGCGGTGCAGCGCGGTACGGGTGCGACCGTGGCGCTCTGACGTGGCACGGGCGGCTCGCCCGTGGAGTCGCGGTACCCCGCGATGTTCGACTGGTACGCCGGTCGAAGATACCCAGCGCAGCGACTCTTACGCGGATACGACCGGCCGGGCCAGACTTATACGCGGTTGGGTCGAGTAAGGGCACCAGAGAGCGCAACGACATGGGACTCAACTGGCACGGCGTGAAATTTCTGGCGCAGGCGCGGCGCCAAGGGGCCGACTTCACGCGCACCATCACCATCGGCCGCCTCAATCAAAACGTCAGCAATCCCAAGGTGCGCCAGATTCTCGAACGCAACGGCATCGCTCACACTCTCACCGATCAGGACGTGCTGGCCGGCCAGGCCTATGCCGAGCCGATCTTCCGGCAGCTCGGGGCGAAGGTGGTCGATTCAATGGACGCCACCAACTACGAGCAGGCGACGGTCGTTGCCGATCTGAATCACCCCATCCCCGACGAACTGCACGGCAAATACGATCTGGTCTACGACGGCGGCACCATCGAGCATGTATTCAACGTGCCGCAGGCGCTGAAGAATATCATGTCGCTGGCGAAAGTCGGGGGGAACGTCGTGATCCAAACGATGGCCAATAACTGGTTCGGCCACGGCTTTTATCAGTTTAGTCCCGAGCTGTTTTACCGGGTATTCTCGCCCGACAACGGCTTTCGCGTGGTCAAGTGCGTCATTCACGGCAGCTACGAGCTGGCCCAGTGGTACGATGTCCCGGACCCTAAAGAGGTGCGCGGCCGGATCGAACTGGCCAATAGCTGGCACGGCGTGATGCTGGCGATCCACGCGCGGCGCGAGGCGATCGTGCCCATCTTCGAGAAAACGCCCCAGCAAAGCGACTACGCCGCCGCCTGGAAAGCCTCCGGGGGCGAGGCGGGCGTCGCGATCGCTTCCAACGCCGACAGCGCGGGCGCCGTCGCGCCGCCGCAACCCGGCTATCATGCCCCGCACCCGACCCAACCGGGTCTCAAGAAACGGGTTATCGGCTCCCTCAAACAAAAGCTCCCCTGGGCCCTTCGCCTCAAGCACAAGCTGATGCTCGCCCTGCCGGGCATCCCAAGAATGCTCAATGGACGCGGGCACCGCCACGATCGACAGCGATTCTCGGCAAGCGCGCAGCCCCATAAGTTTCGGCGGGTCGATTGAGGGAGCATGGCCGCGGGAAAGCCCCCCGCCCTTGCGTGGGTGGCGATGTTTTTCGTGGAGACTTCGCAGCGTCTTCGTAGGTTTTTCGTAGGGTTCGCTTCAGCGAACGCTGCTTCGACCCCCGAAGATCACCCATGCGCGTTCGCTGAAGCGAACCCCACGCGCTACGCGCGCGATCTGACCCCGCCCAGCGAAGTTGTCTGTCGCGGAACCTGTTCCCTCCGATTACGCTTCTCGCGGCGCGCGCCGATAAGGATAAGGTGCGCGGTCGCCGCCGGTTGGAGCGACGGTGTAAATCCTCTATATTCTCCCGGCCCCGCGACTCGCCCGCCACGATTCCCGGGGCGAGGCGGCAGGCAAATAATGTCCCTGGATTCGCATCGCCAAACTTCCACCGCCGACGGCCTTCAACTCCTAAGCATCGTTCTGCCGGCTTTTAACGAACAGGATGTGCTTCCCAAAACCTATGCGCGCTTTACCGCGATGGGCGAACGGCTCGCGGGTTTGGGGTTGGATTACGAACTGCTCTTCGTCAACGATGGCAGCCGCGATGAAACGGCGGGCATGCTTGATGCGCTGGCCAGCGATGATCGGCACGTCCGGGCCGTGCATCTCACCCGCAATTTCGGGCATCAGTCCGCCGTCACCGCCGGCTTAAGCGTGGCGCGCGGGGATGCCGTTGCCGTCATGGATTGCGATTTGCAGGACCCGCCGGAAATACTGCCGGAGTTCATCGCCAAGTGGCGGCAGGGATTTCAGGTCGTTTACGCGGTTCGCAAAAAGCGCAAGGAATGGCTTGGCAAGCGCATCGCTTATTGGTCCTTCTACCGGCTGCTGTCGGCGATCAGCGAGTTGCAAATTCCGCTGGACAGCGGGGATTTTTGCCTGATGGACCGCCGGGCCGTCGATCTGCTCAACGCCCTTCCCGAACGCCAACGGTTTGTGCGCGGGCTGCGGACATGGATCGGACTTCGCCAATCGGGAATAGCGTATGAGCGGGATGCGCGTGCCGCGGGCGTGCCGCAATATACCTTCCGCAAACTGGTGAGCCTGGCGATGGATGGGCTGGTCAGCTTTTCCTCCGCGCCGCTGCGATTGGTCACCCGCCTGGGCATGCTCAGTTTCGTGGGAGCCATGCTCCTGGGCCTTTGGGTGATCGTCGCCACGATCTACGAATGGCATTCGGGCCTGCATGGCCGCACGCAGCGCGGCTGGGCGAGCCTGGCCTGCATCGTCCTGTTCATGGGCGCGGTGCAGATGATTTCACTGGGCGTGATCGGCGAATATCTGTCGCGCATTTTCATTGAGGTTAAAGGCAGGCCCACGTTCCTGATCGCCAGTATCGTGGGCTGCGCGCCGGGTGATGAGGCCGCCGCGCCGTCGCGGGACGGCCAGAGGCAATCACCCGCTGGCTCGCGCGCCAATCCCACTCCATTGCTGAACGTTTTGGCGGTCGAAGATGCAGGCGCGGCAGCGCGTTCTCCCGCCCTGCCAACCGAACGGCCCGAGCCCCTGGCCGCGGCATCAGAGGGACGCGCCTGATGTACATCAACCTCACGTTTTCCCTCCTCTGGTTTTCGGTGGCGCTTTATTTCGCGCTGTTCGAGGGCGTCGGGACGACGTTCGCATTTTGCTATCTGCCGGCCCTGATGTTCACCCGGGCCATCAGCGGCTACGTTTTGCACGGCGGGTGGCCCGACCTGACCGCCGCCAACGTCACCATCCTGGCCATGATCATCGGGTCGTTGCTGCGCATCGGGCAGGGCGCGAAAATTCGCTGGGGCATGATGGATCTGATCGTGCTGTTTGCGCCGGTCGCCTCCATCATCAGCGCCATCACCACGGAAGTCTGGCACACGGGCTATGATGAATTCATCAAGCAGCTATTCGGTTGGTGGGTGCCGTATTTCGTGGCGCGATACGCCTTCCGCTCCGAGGCCATCCGGCAAAAATTCCTCTGGACGCTGGCGACGTGCTTGCTTCTGCTGACGCCATTTGTGTTGATCGAGCTGCGGCTGTGGCCGCACTTTTACGCGGAAATGCTGAAAAAGACCGGCATCGGCATCAGCAGCGATTGGCGCGCGGAGATGCGGCTGGGCCTGTTCCGCACCGCCATCTCCTTCAACCACTCGATCTACTTTGGCGATGCCTGCGTCTCGATGATCGGCATGCTCCTGGTGCTGGCAACGACAACCAAGATCGGTCTGCGCAACTGGCTGGTGCGCCTGGGTATCGCGGCAGCCGTGCTGGGGCTGGCGGCATCCCTGAGCTTCGGCCCCTGGGGCGCTGCGGCGCTGGCGGCGGCGATTTTTGTGCTCCTCCGATACTTCCGGTCCTTCCGATTCTTGCTGGCGCCAACCGTAATTCTGGCCATTGCGGTCATGACCGTCGTCACCTGGCAACTGGCCACCGCGCCGCTGGGCGAGCGGCCCCGCGATGGGAGCGTGGCCGACAGTTTTTGGGTGCGGCGGCTAATCCTCCAGCATACCTGGGAGCAGGCAACCACCGCCGGGCCTTTTGGATGGGGACGCCTGGAGCCGCTGGACGTGGTGGATCTGGACAGCATCGATAACGCGTACATCCTTTTCGCCATGTGCAGGGGATGGGTCTATCTGCTCTTGTGGCTGGCGATTCCGCTGGCTGTCGCGCTTCGCGTGGGCAAGGCGATGCGCCGATATACCGCCTCGCAGGCGCATATCTTCCCGCTGGCGGTGGGAGCGGCCTGCGCGCTGGGGGTGAGCGCGGCGTTTTATGGCGTCTGGGCCGGATGGGCGGGCGAGCCGTATACCATGCTCTGGCTGATCGGAATCGCACTGATGATGAGCGTCAGCGACTTCTGCCTGGAAGCCCCGGCGCCCCTGGCAAACCTCGATAATCGCGCAAGAGGCTTCGAGCCGATCATCGCGCGCCGCTTCGGCGGACGGCCCGTCGCAAACTCCCCGCCCCGTCCCCGTCTGCCGGTGGGAGCCCGGTGAAGCGCACGCGCAATATCCTGCTGGCTCTGTGCGCGATGGCGTTCCTGTTGCGCATTGGCGCGATCGTCTATCTGCACAGTTGGAAGAATCCCGATCCGATGGAGCACCGCTCGATCGCCTGGTCGCTGGTGAAGACTGGATGTTTCTGCTTCACGGATTTTCATCATCGCGGCCCCACCAGCTTTCAATCACCCCCCTACCCATTTTTATTGGCGGGATTATTCGAGCTATTCGGCCCGGACACGCCGCGCGCATATCTGGCGGCGATGGTGATCAACTCGCTGGTGGGAGCGGGGACGGTCGCGCTAACATATTTTCTGGCGATTACATTGGGCGGCAAACGGACCGTGGGCCTCGTGGCCGCCGCCGCCGTGGCGGTGTGGCCGACGCAGATTTACGCCTGCACGGTGGCGCAGGCGATCGTGCTGATCACCGCCGCCATCACGGCGGTCATGGCGCTGTTCTATGTCTCGATCCGCACGGGGAAAGCCGGGCCGTGGATTGCGTTTGGCCTGATCGGTTGCCTGGCGGCGCTCACCGAGCCGGCGTTTCTGCCGGCCATGATGCTCAGCGGGATCATCATCCTGTTCGTTCCGCGCCTTCACTTCGATACGCGATTGCGCAACGCGATCATGCTGCTGGGCGCGGGCCTGCTGGTGCTTGGGCCATGGACCTACCGCAATTACCTGGTGCATGATGCGCTGGTGCCGGTGAAAAGCAGCTTCTGGGTCAACACATGGAAAGGCAACAACGATCTGGCCAGCGGCACCGACCGCATCGGGCTGTCCAAGTCAGACCGCGCCAGGCTCGATCCGTTCTCAATCGGGGACCCGCGCAACCTCGCGGTTGACGGAGACCATGCCTATAAGGCCCTGAGCCTGGTCGATCGCAATCGGCTGAATTATAAAAACGAACTGGAGCGAGAGAAGATCTTCAAGGAACTGACCGTTAACTGGATCGCCACCCACCGCGCGCGCTACGCCCAGCTCTGTTGGATTCGGCTGGTCAAGACGATCTGGATCGACTGGCAAAATCCCAAGAGCTACAACATCGTCTACATCGCCAGCCGGGCCGTGCTGTTGATCACCACCGCTTTCGGGGTTTTGCTCGCATTATGGCAGCGCTGGTCCCTGGGTTTCCCCGCCCTGATGTTTTGCTCGACGTTGTTGCTGTACACCCTCACGATTACCGCCGCCCGCTTCGCGCTGCCGTTTGAGCCGCTGATGTTGTGTTTTTCCGCGTTGGCTGCGACGACGATTTGGGGAAAGATTGTCGGACGCGGCGCGCCCGAAGCGGTTGATGCGCTGGTCCGGGAACCGAAAAAGAGGGAGCCACGAATGGGCACGAATGCACACGGATGAAGGATGTCATTGTTAGCTATTGGTTCTAAACTGTTAACACTTCGGGTGGTTGCAAAGGGCCCGAGTCTCATGCCGCGAAGCCCGTTGCCGTATCACGGGCGCCTCGCCCGTGCAGAGGGCGCGGCGGTAGAGGAATCACGGTTTTCCCAATCTTGAAGCACCATGCACGGGCGGGACGCCCGTGATACGTTGATGGGCCGAATTCAACGTCTTTTCCATCATTCGCTTGTGCGACTTCTCGTTGTCATCGTCAACTACCGAACGGCGGACCTCACGGTCGATTGCCTCGGCTCGCTCGCCGATCAGATCGATTCGTTGCCGGGCGCGCGCGTCGTGATTACCGATAACGCTTCGGGGGATGATTCGGTTGAAAAGCTCAATCGCGCGATTGCTCGGACCGGCTGGTCCGCCTGGGCGACGTTGCTGCCGCTGGATCGCAACGGCGGCTTTGCGTTTGGCAATAACGCGGCCATTCGACCGGCACTCCAGTCGGCCGATCCGCCGGATTACGTGCTGCTGCTCAACCCGGATACGTTGGTTTTGCCCGGCGCGATCAACGCGTTGCTGGAGTTCATGGACGCGCACCGGGAGGTTGGCATCGCCGGCAGCCGGCTGGAGCATCCCGATGGCACGCCGCAACGGTCGGCGTTTCGGTTTCATTCGGTGCTGGGCGAACTCGAATCGGGAATGCGGCTGGGATTTGTCAGCCGGCTCCTCAAGAATCGAATCGTCGCCCCGCCGGTGCCTGCCGCCGCGGGCCCCACCGACTGGGTGGCCGGCGCCGGCATGATCGTCCGCCGGGAAGTTTTCAGCCAGATCGGGCTGATGGACGAAGGATACTTCATGTATTTCGAGGAGGTCGATTTTTGCCTGCGCGCCAGCCGGGCCGGTTGGCCCTGCTGGTATGTGCCACAATCCAGAGTCATTCACCTGGTCGGGCAAAGCTCTGGCGTGACCGATGCCAAGCGATCGCGCAAACGCCGGCCCGCGTACTGGTTTGCCTCCCGCAAGCGGTTTTTCCGCAAAAACCTGGGCCGCGGCAAGATGCTGCTGGCCAACCTCGCCTGGGCCGGCGCGTTCGCGAGTTACCGCCTCCGCCGGCCCCTTCAGCGCAAGCCCGACACCGACCCGGCATGGCTGCTCTGGGATTTTTTGAGATATAATGCCATTTCGCACCGCGCCGAAAGATTTACCACGGAGGCACGGAGACACTGAGGCGCTACAGGCTGGGCCGGCGGCTGTCATGTAATTTTATTTTTCTTTTGAAGCGAAGTCCCTTGTCACCTCGATCGCGCCTCCGTGTCTCCGTGACTCCGTGGTTATCTGCTCTTCGCCCATGGCACGCGGAATATGACCATGATGCAAACGGCCATTTCCCAATCTCCCCCCGCCACGCACGCGATGAATCGCGGCGAGCGGAATATGAACCCGCCAGACATCGGGCTTCTTGCGTTGCTGCGCGAAGACCGCAAAGTCCACGGCAGTATTTGGGAGCAGGGTTTCTGGGCGATCGGCGTGCATCGGCTGGGGAACTGGCGGATGGGGCTGCCGAAGTTCATTCGCCCGCCGTTCACGATCCTGTATCGGTGCTTGTTCAAGTGGGTGGAATGGACGTGCGGGATTACGCTCCCGTACACGGTGATCCTGGGCCGGCGGGTGCGCATCTGGCATCATGGCGGGATGATCCTTCATGCCGCCCGCATCGGCGATGACGTACACATCCGCCAGAACACCACCTTCGGCATCGCCCGCAAGGATCGCCTGCATGAACTGCCGATCATCGAAGACCGCGTCGATCTGGGCTGCGGCGTCGCGGTGTTGGGAAGCGTCATTATCGGCCATGACAGCGCGATCGGCGCGAACGCGGTGGTGTTGAAAGATGTGCCGGCCAATTCCGTTGCGGTCGGCGTGCCGGCGCGGGTGGTGAAAAGTAACTGCGGAGCCGAAACAACATGAAGCGACGGCGGCAAATCCTTGGGCGGCGGCGCCAGTCCTTTCCCTCTCCCAATACACAGGATGTCGATCCACGGAAACGTCGCGTCCCCGCCGCATGTCTTAACCACAAGCGCAGCGCTCCCGAAAGCGACGAGGACGTCGCTTCTACGTATGGAGCCCGAGCCGCGTGGGCGAGCGGTCAAGCTGCTTTCGGGCGAACCGTAGAAGCGGCGTCCCCGCCGCTTCTCTGCTTCTGTAGACATAGCGTTTGCCGGGGGAGGGAGAAGAGCTTGGCCCGCGCAACAGAAGCCGGATGACAAAGGCGCCGTTATTTTCATCAGGCCACCCCAACCCTCCCCCGGCGTACCGAGGGAGGGGTAAGGAATGCGACAGCTTGTTCGCATTCGCATTCGCAGTTTCCCTCGCCGTTGATTGACCATGTCCGACATCGGGATCATCGCCATTGGCCGCAATGAAGGCGAGCGCCTTCGCGGTTGCCTCGCGTCGGCGCTGGCGGGCGGCTGCACGGTCGTATACGTCGATTCCAATTCCACCGATGGCAGCGCAGCGCTGGCCCGGCAGATGGGCGCGCAGGTTGTCGATCTTGACATGTCACTCCCCTTCTCGGCAGCCCGCGCGCGAAACGCCGGGTTCCAGCGACTGCTCGAACTGGCGCCGGCCGTCCGCTACGCGCAATTCGTGGACGGCGATTGCCAGGTCGTGCCCGGATGGATCGAGCAGGCACGCGCGGCGCTCGATTCGCGCGATGACGTGGCCGTCGTCTGCGGTCGGCGGCGCGAGCGGTTCCCCGAAGAATCCGTTTACAACCTCATTGCCGACATCGAATGGAACACCCCCGCTGGCGAAACCAAAAGCTGCGGCGGAGACGCCATGATGCGCGCCGCGGCCTTCGCGCAGGCCACGGGCTTCGATCCCACCATCGTGGCCGGCGAGGAACCTGAGCTTTGCCAGCGACTTCGCGCGGCAGGCTGGAAGATTCTGCGCCTCGATGCACCCATGACCCTGCACGACTCGGCGATGCTCCACTTCCGGCAATGGTGGAAACGCGCCGTGCGCAGCGGCTACGGGGCAGCCGACGTGGCAACGCGCTTCGGCAGCCAGGGATTGTTTGTCGCCCAGGTGCGCAGCGCACGGACGTGGGTCTATGGCTGGCCGCTGCTGATGGTGGCCGTTGCCCTGGCTATGTTGCCATGGGCCGGGCCCAAATGGGCCATCGCGGCATTGGGGATTATCGCGCTGGCGCTGCCCGCGCAGATGCTCCGCACGGCCGCACGCAACCGCCGCCGGGCGACCTCATGGGCCGACGCCATTGCCTACGGCATTCTCACCATGCTCGGCAAATGGGCCAACGTCATCGGCCAACTCCAATACGCCCGCGACCGCCGCGCGGGAAAACACGCGCGGCTCATCGAGTACAAGACAGCAGTTGTCATAAAAGCCGCCGGGACTGATTGATTCACCATCTGCCCGCTCCGGCAGCGGGCCCCTGACCCAACCAAGCAACCAAGAAAGAGAGCCACGAATGAAGACGAATTATTCGTGTTCATTTGTGCTTATTCGTGGCCCCCATCGGGCTGAGGCACAGAGGCGGTGGATGCCGTAAACGCCGTTAGTTACGCAACTTAGCGCATACCCGAGCGGGGAGCGGGATATATTATCCTATTAAATCCATATGGAAATAGGAATTTAGTTGACAGCACTGCGGTGAGGGTGTATAGTGCCGCACTCATGATCGGCTTTCCGACCATTTCCTCCAACCCCCTCCCGCCCCTGCGGGCTCGGCAATGTTGCTGTTGTTGAGCTGCTTGTGCCAGCGCGGCGCACGCCGCCGCGCGCAGCCAACGTGCCGCCGCTTCATTCTTAACCACTCATTTCAATCAATGTCGCCGCGCCCCTCGGTCGGCGTTTCACGCCTCCACCTGGAGCGCGGGAAGGATTCTCATGTCATCGGCATTCCCATTCTCCAAACCAGTTGCATTTAGTATAATCACGCTACTCATATCAAGCGGCAATGCGCGGGCCGACGAGCCGCCGGCGCGGCCATCGCGCCAGCAATTGCTCGACCGGCTCGGTGCCCTTCAGGAGCAAGTGGATCGACTGACCGCCCAAGTCGCACAAGAGCCCGGCAATATCGAGGGCGGCTCCAAAGCGACTGCCGAGGATCCTCTGGAGCGCGAGGCCCGGCAAGCCAGCGCCCTCACGCCGGCCCCGGATGGCAAGTTCACCGCCGGCTACCGGGACGGCAAGTTCCTGATCCAAAGCAATGACAATCGCTATGTGATCCATCCCTGGCTACAGATGCAATTCCGCCATGAAACCACCTATCGCGCGGATGCCGGGAATCTTGCCAACCAGAGCGACACACAAAATGGCTTTGAAATTCGCCGGCTTAAGCTGGGCTTTGATGGGAACGTGATTTCGCCGGACTTGACCTATCTGTTTCAGTTTGCCGCCGATCGCAAGACGGGGAATTTCGCGCTGGAGCAGGCCTATGGGAAATACCGCCTGCCGAACTCGCCATTTTATCTCAAGGCAGGGCAATACAAGGAGCCGGTGGATCACGAGCAACTGTTGGCCAGCCGATATCTCACGGCTATCGACCGCACGCTCACCAACGAGTACATCCACCTCGATCCCGCCAACCTGCCGGCGGCAGTGAACAGCGACATCCAGGTTTTTCGCGCGGGAGTCAACTATTACCTCCACGGCACCGAGGCACGCCTCACGTTCGATGTCAACTATCTGCCCAATGGCCCGCCAATCACAGACGATGGCATCGGATTGCTCTCAACCGGAGCCGCCAGGAAGGGCACAAGTCTCACGCATGGCGGCGGCGATGAGGTGATCTTCAGGGCTCAACTGCAATTGGCGTTGTGAGCGATGGACACGGCAGCGTCACGCGAAGCGGCCAATGATCCGGCAGATCGACCTCTACGCGCTGACATCCCGTCATCGGATTTTCTAACGTGACACGGGCGTCCCGCCCGTGCCGATGGCTGAAAAGTATGGAAAATTGATTTGTCTCGGGTTCCATACAACACGCACGGGCGCGACGCCCGTGTCACGATTGGGCTCGCATATTCCCGCTCCGCGCCCCTTTTTGTTTTGGCGATTCGTGAACAGCGCGTAATCGCGCACGGCTATTTTTTAGAAATTCCACCCCACTCCGAGGATGAACCGCGTGTCGTTGTGCCCCTTGCCGGGGGCGGGAGCGGCGTCGTATTGCTCGCGCACCTTGAATTCGGTGAACATTTTGTCCGTCAGCGAGGCGCGGATGCCGGCGTCGGTGGTGAAGAAGTAATCATCGATGCGATCCAGCGCCGGGTAGTACTCCAGGTTGTGAAACACGCTCACGCGCTCATTGAGTTTTTTGTCGAGATGATAGGCCAGGCGCAGCGCGACGCTTTCGTTGGTGCCGTCGTTGCGGTAGTCGCGGTAGAGCCAGGAGACGCCGCCTTCGGTGTAGAACTTGAAATCGGGTTGATCGATCCAGTTATAGCCCGCGCCCACGCCGGGCGTGAAGCGCAGGTTGATGTCGGCGATCAGGTCGCGCTCCACGCGGGCGTTGGCGTAGCCGTATACTTTCTTGCTGAAGAAGTAGTCGTACTTTCCGCCGACGAACCAGTCATTTTCGGTTTCATGCGCTCCGGGAATGCCCGGAACATGTTCGCGGCCATAGAGGAACCCGCCGTCCACGGTGATGCGGTCCTTCTCGCCCCGGCGAACCAGGCTCAGGGCCGCGTTAAGGTTGTCAGCGTTGGTGTTGCCGCGGGCCAGAGAGCCGCCCACGGTGATGCTGCCGGCCCATTGTTCCTTGAAGTTGACGTATTTGACGCTCGAAAGCGGGATGTTCTGCGGCGCGACGGCTCCGCCGGGCGCGAGCGTTACCTGCCCATCGGGGCCGGCGGCGACCTTCTGATTGATGATGGTGCCGTTCTCCAGCTTCAACGCGATCGGCCCATCGCTGGCGAACGTGCGGACATCCTTCATGTCAATCGTAATCTTGCCGGCAACCGCGGAAGTGAAGGACATCTTGCCCGCTTCGAGCGATTCGATCTTGCCGGTGAGATGATCGCCGTTCTTGAAGAGCACTTCGTCGGCGAAAAGTGGGGACGACGCGACGGTGAGAAGCAAGAGGGCAAACGCAACGTGACGCATGTGATTGTTCCCATAGTTTGACAATGCAATGGCGCCGCCGCGCCGGTTGGAGGCGTTCATGTTAAGGGGAAGGCGGGTGTCGCGGTCAAGAATGCCAAGGGTGCGCGACAGGACCTTCTGGCCCGCCCCCGGCGGCCATGCTGTATAGACCGACGACGCCATTTCTGGTTACAGATCGCCGCTGCTCAGCTCATTGGTTAACGCGACGTCGATGTCGCGCGCGGCATGAAGGACGTGCAGAACTTCGATGCCATTGGGGGACGGGCGGTAAAACACGAGATGGTTCGGGAAGTTGCGAACGGCCCAAACGTGGACGCCGACAAGTCTGGAATCGGGGGATTCGTGAAGGTGGCCTAAACCCGGCATCGCTTCGAGTTGGCCTTTGGCTTTGCCGCCAGACATTTGCGCACGGTCGCGCGGATATGTTCCCAGTCCCGGCCCGTCATTTCAGCGGGTTCGCCGCTCTCCAGCGCGTTGATCAACATGCTCGTTTGAGTTGGCATAATTCCAACTGTACAGTCCGCCATAGCGAATGGCAATTCCTGCCATTTTCCCCGGCGCGAAGCCATCATGCCTGCCCCCCACATTTTTTGGCGAGGATCGGCGACATTTCTGGATTTAAGGCGAACGCACACTTGACATCCCGGCCATATCGTCCAATACTATACCAAATGAACCCGCTCGCACAGACCCCGTCGACCGACGAACGGCCCGGCCTTTCCATCGGCCCCGACGAAGACAGCGCCCTCAACGCATGGCGGCAAATGGTCTGCACCTATCATCGGCTTCAACGCCGAATCGAACACATGCTGGCGCCGCGCGGCTTGGTGTTGTCGCAATTCGAGATACTCGCCAAAGCCGGCATCCGCCCAGGGCTGATCCAGCAGGATTTGGCTGATGCGCTCCTGCTGACCAAGGGAAATATCGGGGCCATGGTCGACCGGCTCGAATGCTCGGGCCTGATCCAGCGCAAGCCTGATTCACAGGATAAACGCGTCAATCGGCTTTACCTCACCGACGAAGGACGCCGGCTCACCGGCGCGCTGTTCGAGGAACATCTGAAGATGGTCCACGAGATGATGGCGCCGCTCAGTGACCTCCAGCAGCGGCAACTTCGCTCGCTCTTGCAGTTGATCGAGCCCGAAACCTGCTAAAGCGGCCCGAGGATCGTACAATACTTAACCTTTTCCAGATCGCGGACCCAAAGAGCCGATGATGTCGGCTTTGGGTTCTTCCCGAATGCCAAAGTTGGCGCGCGTGAACAGGAGCAGCCAAGTGAGTAATCGAATTCAAGACTCCGGCAACGGCCATTTGGCCCTGCTGGCGGACCCGCCCGCCGCGCCGTCCAACGGCGGTTCAAACGGGCATGGCGATGCCGCCGAGCGCGCGGATCGCGTCACCCCCCCGCCGCCCAAGCGCACGCGCCGGCGGATCGTGATGATCATGCTGCCGGCGCTATTGCTGGCGGGCATTGCGGTCGCGGCGTTTTACTGGATCGCCGCGCAGCATTTCGAGACCACCGATGATGCGTTCATCGATGGCCGCGTCATCGCGATCAGCCCGCAGGTGCCGGCGCGCGTGGAGGCGGTGAAGGTGGATGACAACCAGTTCGTCCACAAGGGGGACGTGCTGGTTCTGCTCGACAAGACCGACTACGCCGTCGCCCTCGACCAGGCGAACGGCGCACTGGCCGCGAGCCGGGGGAAATTGGAGCAGGCCAAGGCGCAGATTCCCGCCGCCCAGGCAGCCCGGCAGGCGGCGCAGGCCGCGCTGGATTTGGCGCAGGCCAACTTCGCCAACGCCGACCAGGACTTGAAGCGATACGAATCGCTGGATGCCCGCGCCCGATCGCGGCAAATCTATGACAATGCGATCGCCGCCCAGAAGACCGCGCAGGCGCAGGTCGGGCAGGCGACGGCGAACCTGGCCTCCGCCGCCGCCCAGATCGCCACCGCCAAAGCCGCCGTCGCCGCGGCCGCCGGCGATGTGGAAAAGGCGCAAGCCGACGTGAAGCGGGCCCAAGTGAATCTGGACTATTGCACCATCACCGCGCCGGAGGATGGCCGCGTCACGCGCAAGAATGTCGAGCCCGGCGCGTACGTCACCAGCGCCGCCCCCCTGCTGGCGGTCGTGCCGGCGGAGGTGTGGGTGGTGGCCAACTTCAAGGAAACTCAACTCGATCTCATCCGCCCCGGCCAGGCGGTCACGATCGGGGTCGATTCCTATTCGCACATGGAACTGACCGGAAAAGTCGAATCCATCCAGTCCGGCACCGGCTCGCGCTTCAGCATACTCCCGGCGGAAAACGCCACCGGCAATTTCGTGAAAGTCGTGCAGCGCGTGCCGGTCAAGATCACCCTGGATAACGCACAAAACAACGATCCGCTGCGCCTGCTGGCGCCAGGGATGTCCGTCGAGGCGAAGATAAAAGTGCGGTGAGCCTCGCCGCGAAATACGAACAGAAGCCTGACGCCCGGGGGGTTCGTCTTCCGTCCAGCCCGGAAAATGCACGATTAACCACGAAGGCACGAAGACGCTCAGCGTGGCCTCGCTGCGCTTCGGCCACAACCAAATGTAGGAATACAAAGGCGCTGGCCTTTTCGATAAAGTGAGTTTGGATAAAAAACCACTCACCGAAAGGACAGCGCCATGGA
>DASRLH010000439.1:0-14127 GCA_035648595.1 Tepidisphaeraceae bacterium | reverse complement strand
GCGTCCATGCGCAAGCTCCTTTCGTGGGTGAAAGCTCAATTTTTGCTGCGAAGCTTCGCGACGACGAAACCAACATACACTCCCCACCGCGCGGGCGATACCTAACATATGCCGAACTTCTCAAATGCGATTGCCCTGGTTCGCCGGTCGGGTCGCGGCCCTCCCATGGGTATTCCACATTCGGGCCGTCTTTCGCGCTCCCGGAGGTCTGAAGACCAACAGACGGATTGAGTTCGTCAATCATGCGGAACAACGGAGCCGTTCGCCGCAGAAAAGTTCGGTAGGAAAGGAAAGTTCGATGCCCCAACGCCCCCGCGACGTCGCGGCGGGACAGAAGTCTTGGAAGGTGAGAGAACGCCACATGCGAGAACGCGTCGAAAGGAACGCCAAGGGCGAGAAATGCCGCCTTCGCAAGCTTTTCCGTGGCCATTTGAAGAAAATGCAACGCGTGACATTCGGGGACATCTTCGTGCGCCGCCAACAAATCAAAGACCGTCAGGTCGCTGCGCGCCTGGCGAAGCAATGCCTGTGATTTTTTCACGGCCAGACCTGTGCAGCCGTCGTCAGATCCCATCCCGCCGGCAACTTGATGCGACCGGTTTCCACGGCCTGCCATTCCGCGGGACTTGCCAGCGCGACGGAACTTTTGTAGGGGAAGATATCGAACGCCCGGAGCGTAAGGGGCTGAATGGCGCCAGTCGGCATGAACTCTTCGCTCACCTCGATCAGGCGGACGAATTTCTCCGAGGGATCAGGAAACGAGAAAACGCGGAGGTCTGGCGCTCCGCCTTCGGCGTGCCAGCGGACGAGGGTTTTCACCGCCTCTGAATAGCTAGCGGGAATGGGTTCCGCTTCGATCATGCGATTAACTGTAGCACCGGAATACAAAACTCGCCAGCGGTTATCGGACGCAATTCGCGTGGCGATGCGCTTCATCCGCAAGCCGACGCGTCAAGAGCACACGCTACCTCGCGCGAAGGGGGCGCACATCGAAGGTAAGCTGCCACCTATTGAACCTTCCGGCAACCCTGGCGCCTTAATCTGTGCGATGACTCACGCGAAGGGTATTATGAAAACTTGGATTTGCGCCGGATTGGCTCTTGCTTTGTTCGGAATGACTGGCTGCATCGTCATTCCCTTTCCGAATCGTTCCACCGACGCGTATGGCGTACGATCGAAAGTAATTGATGCCCAGACCAATGCCCCCATCCCCAAAGCCCATATTTACGCCTGCGACTCACGCGAGCGGGCGGTGTCGGACGACAGCGGTCATTTTCAGCTTCATCCCATAACGCGATGGCACGCCGGATACCTGACTGGCGTTCTCAGTTACCCCATTTGGCCGTACACAGGTGATGTCCCGCCGCGATTCGAGCGACGTTTCAGAATCGTCGCGCCTGGTTACGAAGAACAGACTTTCATCACGGATTTGAATGAACACAACCGCAGTGGCCCGTCGCAAGTGGGTCATGTGTACGGGAGCTGGTCTAGCCGTACCCTCTGTGTGCCGGAAGTTCGACTCAAAAAATCCATCGGGCCGCCGTCCGTCGCGCCCTGAAAGGCACTGGGCAAATGGGTCTTGGCGTCGTCAGGAGGGGAGATTGCCCCCACTCGCATTTCTTATGAGGTCTCCCGGCGTTTCCGCCCGACGGCTTCCCTGACGCCCCGCGAAGCACAGGCGGACGGGGGACATCCCGACCGACTCCCGGCAGCCTCGAAATCTCATTTCCCATCCGCCGGCGAAGGCGCGGCGGCGGCGTTGTCCTTGGCCGGCACGAACAGCGTTCGATCGCTGGCGTCTTTGGGGTCATCGATGCGGGGGTAATCGCGCCAGAGCCAGCGGAGCATGGCGGGCATGATGGCGCCGCCTTGCTTGTTGGAGTGGGTGCCGATGCCCCAGGTGTAGTTGAGGTCGTACTTTTTTTCGGTGAGGGCGGCGGCCATTTTTATGTTTTGGGCGTGCCAATCCCATTTGGGGTCGTAGGTGCGGTTGGGGCCGCGGCCGCGCAGGCCGCGATTGTCGTTGGTGCCGTCTTGCAGAAAGACGCGGATGGGCTTGGGGTCGGCCTTGAGGATCAGGTCGGGATAGACGTGGCCGCCCATGATGTTGGTGAAGCTGCCGATGGTGCTGATGACCTTGCGGAACTGGTCGGGCCGCTGCCAGGCGACGGTGAACGCGCAGATCGCGCCCGAGCTGGCCCCGGCGATCGCGTGATCCTCGGGCCGGGGCGAAAGGTTGTACTGCTTCTTCAACACCGGCATCAATTCATCAATGACGAGCTTCGAATACCGGTCATCGAGCGCGTTGTACTCGACCCGGCGATTGGTGGTTCCATCGCCCCAGTCGCGGTCGGAGGCTTCCTTCTGCTGGGCCGTGTGCCCGGGATTGATGAACACGCCAATCGTCACCGGCATCTCCCGGCGGTAGATCAAATTGTCGAATACATACGGAATGCGATAGTCGCTCTTGAGGCCGACAAAGGCATGCCCATCCTGAAAGATCATCAGGCACGCGGGCTTGGCGGCATCGTATTGCGCCGGCACGTATATCCAATAATTACGGGTTGAATCGGGATAGACTTTGCTCGCCAGCGTCATCGGCCCCAGCACCTTCCCCGCCGGCACGCCCGCGTGCGGCGCGGAATCCGGGCCCAGCAGATACACATCATCGGTGGGGGCGGCCAAGGCGTACGTTGCGCACAGCAAAACCATCGAGATGCAAATTAAGCCATGTTTCATTGAGGGAGCCTCCTAGTTGACAACGCGCCATATTCTGGAACAGTCACGGCAACCCAAGAGAAGGCAACCACCAACCCCAGGAGAAGACAACCACGGAGACACCGAGGCACGGAGGCGCATTCGAGGCGATACGCCGGATTGCGAATGAACAAAGAGAATAATCGCGGGTTGTGCTTTATGAAGGCCGACGCGATGCGCGGATCAACCGATTGCGCCTCCGTGTTTCCGTGCTTCCGTGGTGAGATTCTCTTTTGGCGTGCAGAAATGCGCTGATCGTTTATGAATGGACAGGACATGAAAACCAACCCATTTCTGCGCCGGGCGGCTGCCGCGCTGCTTATGTTTGCCGCGATTGGCATCGTTCGCGCCGACGATAGGCCGGCCAAGGCGCCGCCGTCCGCGCCGGCGACGCAGCCGGTTTATTCCACCACGCGGCCCAGCTACGACGGCATCGGGAAAGTCTACATGGGCCGCGAGATCGCCCAGGTGATGGGGCATCCGGGGGCCGACTGGCTGGAGCGCCCTGGCCGCGAGCGCGAGGAGCAGCCGAGCAAGGCGATCGCGCTCATGGAACTTCGACCGACGGATGTAGTGGCCGACATCGGCGCGGGCACCGGTTATTTCAGCTTCCGCATCGCCAAAAAAGTCCCGCGCGGGCGGGTGCTTGCCGAGGATATCGAGCAGGCGATGGTCGATGACATCAGGCGCGCCGCCAAGGCTGCGGGCGTCGCCAACGTCAAGCCGATTCTGGGCACGATCGAGGATCCGAATCTGCCGGCCAACGGCGTGGATGTGGTGGTCATGGTGGATGCCTATCACGAATTCGACCATCCGCGCGAGATGATGCTGGCGATCGTCAAATCACTCAAACCCGGCGGCCGCGTCATCGACATCGAATATCGCGGCGAAGATCCCAACGTGGAAATCAAGCCGCACCATAAGATGACCCAGGCCCAGGCGATCAAGGAAATGGCGGCCGTGGGACTGAAGCACATGAAAACATTGGATGATCTGCCACAGCAGCATTTGATGATTTTTCAGAAGGCTGGGAAATAATTGGAACACTTCTTCGCACACCCAATGACCGCTCGCACAGACTGACATCGACTGTCTCGCGGGTGCCAACGGCGCGGATTTTGAAATACTCGTCATTCCGCTATTTTTCCTCGACTACTTCTATGCCGTTGATCTCCGGCGCGTTTTTGTCGGTCTTGCCGAAGCGAATGGCGAGTTTGCCATCGGCAACCGTGACATGGAAGGTCTTGACCAGCGCCTTTTGCCGGCCGCCGGCTTCCTTGAAGACGTCGAAATCGCGGACTTCATTTCCCTGCACCGACAGGTGAAAGACGCGCTGGCCGGGCCCGTTGATGTAGGGGCAGGTCTCGGCGAAATGCAGGCTGACGCGGTATCGGCCATTGGGCAGGTCCTTGTGCCATTCGGCCATGTCATAACGCTCGGTGCGATAGAGCTCGGGGAAATCCGTGTTAGTGATGAGGATCGGCCCGCGATCGACGATTTGGCCGTGATCGAAGTTTTGATCCGCCTGCCATTCGTTCCCGCGCGCATCGCGCACGGCGGCGTTGCTGCCGGCGTCCACGCGAACGGCCGGCATCAGCACGCGGATGGCGCCCGTTTGCGAAATCACAGGGTCTGCCACAAGAATGGCGGATGCCGTGCGGGCATCGGAGGCCGACGCCACTGCGGCCGCGCCGCCGGCGCGTTGGCGGGACGGGGATATTGCAACTTTGGCGACGTTATGCGCGGGAACCGGAGCCCGCGTGGGCGTCGCGATGGCGACTGAAGGCGCCAATGGCACGCCCTGACTTGCCTGGCGGCGCAAAAGTTCATCAGCCGACACCACGGTCGGCTTTGGCGCCCCCAGATCAGGTGTCTGGTCCTCCCGGCCAAACTCAACGCCTTTTGAATCAAAGCGCATCATTCCCGTGCCGAGGCCCACGCCCATCAGGAGCAGGCCGACCACAACGATTGCGACGACTACCAAACCAAGCCGAATCAGCATGAACGTCTCCATGAGCCGGTCGAGCCGGCGCTATTGCACATTACTGACCGGAGGCGGCTATGTTTGTATCATTCGGGCTGCATAAAGCGACCATTGCGACCAATTGAAGTTTGCATGCGTATCTGAATAGCGGTGCGCGACGATGTGCCGTTCATCGCCCTCAATCGTGACACGGGCGTCTCGCCCGTGCGGGTTGCGCCCGTGTTTTGGAAACATTGGTTTCCGTACTATCCAGCCATCGGCACGGGCGGGACGTCCGTTTCACGTTGGAAGCTCCATTGGGTCGCATCATGTCGTTGAATTGCGGCATGGGACGCGGGAACAAACATGATGGACATTGCGATCGAACCACAAATGCCCGGCAAGCTTTCGGTGGAGAAGCAAACGAACGCGACAAAACCGGCACTGCTTGACAATCCCGCGCGCGGCGTACTTCATCGCCTGGCGATTGTATTGATCGCGGCGGTCGTAATCGCGGCCGCGCTGGCGGCGGGGTTGAAGCTGCGGGTGTTGGCGTGGGAAAGTTCGGGCGATCCCAAAACCTACATGCGCCTCAATTTCGATATTGAGAATGGCTATCACTGGGGCAGCCAGGTCATGCGCGATGCGACCGCGCTGGCCGCCGACGATCGGGGCGCGCGGGCCACGGATTTCAAATACTGGTGGCCGGCGTTTGTGCATCTGTACGACGGCGTCGAGCATGGGGCGATCGCCACGGATGATGGGGTGCAGTACCAACTCGATTACACGCCGGCCCGGCTTTTCACGATGGCGCTTTGGGTGCGGCATATGCGGCTGACGTATCCGCATATCACCGTCTGGCTGCCGCAGTATCAATACACCGCGCCGCTGCTGTGGCTCAACAATACCTGCGAAATGCTCGGCTGCCTGGGGGCGTTTTTCCTGGTGCGGTTCTGGGTGAAACGCGGGCAGGCGGCACAATTGAATGCCGGCGGCGCGACGGCGCCGCTGACCCAATGGCAGCGCGAGAGCGGCTGGGTGCTGGGATTGCTCGCCGCAATCATGATCTGGTTCAACCCCGCGATGATTTGCGATGCCCACGTTTGGCCGCAATGGGAAGTCTGGATTATTCCGGCGTATTTGTTCGGCCTCTACTTCGCGTCCAAAGATTGGTGGATGCTCGCCGGGATGATCGTGGCGGCCGGGGCGCAGATGAAGGGGCAGATCACGATGGTCGCAGCGGTGTTCATCCTGTGGCCGCTGTTCGAGCGACGACTGGGGGCGGCGCTGCGATTTGTTATTGGGGCGGCGTTGGCCGTCGCGGTGGTACTCTCGCCTTGGTTTTTGGCCGGTGCGCCGGCGGTTGCATATGTCCTGGGCGTGGCCATTGCCGGGACAGTTATTCTCGCGTTTTGTTACGGGCGAAAGCCTTCCAACTCGTGGTGGGCAATCGCGCCTCTCGTTGCGGCAGCAGTGCTTTGGCCCTGGCTCTTGGCCGCGATCCATGTCGCTCACGGCGATGCGATAGCCAACTCGCCGCGCGCGCTGTGGGGAAGCGTGGCGCTGCTGGGGATCGCGGGGGCGATGGCCGTGCTGTTGCCGGGGTCGTACGCACGCTGGCCGGCGCGCTGGCGTCGTCCGGCCCTCGTGTCGGGCCTGCTGGCGCTGGCAGGCTGCGGGTTGTGGCTGCATCGTCTTCGTGCCCCGTTGCCGGGCGCGCCGGCGGTGGTGGGATTGATGGCGATGGCGCTGCTCCTTCCGCGCGCGTTGCCGCGACGTGCCAGGTGGTACTGGCTTGCCGGGGTGGCTGCGGCGGCGGTCTTCCTCGCCGCCGGCCCCTTCCACGCCAGCTTCGCCTGGTATCGCATCAGCTACGAATATCCCACCCGTCATTGGCAGACGCTTTCCGCCGGCGCCTCCAATTTGGGCGCCATTCTCGGCGGCACACCCTATGGATGGTCCCTCCACGATCATGTTTGGGACCGTCATGCCTGGACGCTGCCGGGCCTGGGCTGGCATGTCGCGCTTGCGGCCATCGAACTTCGCACGTTCATGGGCGTGCTTTTCGTCGCCACGCTCGCTCTCTGTGCCCTGGGCATGGCGCGCAAAAACCGCCGGCATGATCCGGCTATTTTGATCGCCTTCACAACGCCGTGGCTTTTGATGTTCGCGCTCATGCCGCAAATGCACGAGCGCTACCTGGTTTGGGCGGCGGTGTTCAGCATGCTGGCGGTCGGCGCGTCGCTGGGGATGACGTTATTGAGCCTCTTGCTCACCGCCATCTCCTTCTGGCTGACTTTGCAGACATTGTTCAACATCCATCCCACCAGTTGGCCGGGGCCGCGGCATCTGACTGCGGGCATATTTTCTGGAATGTCGTGGGTGGTGTTGTTGTGTGCGGCGATCTATCTGTACCAGACGATTCATAACTCCGCCGGCTGGAATCGCAAGATTGCGCGTTCGATCGTTCATTAATGTTGTCGTATCACGGGCGTCTCGCCCGTGCAGAGTGCGTAGAGTTTGGAAAATCGTAGATTCCCGACTACCGCGCCATCGGCACGGGCGAGACGCCCGTGATACGTTGACGGTTTGCTTCCCACGGAATCCAGTCCTCTGGAAACAGGCCGTATCGCTACTCGTTTTGTCGCAAGACAGCACATCGGCTCGAACGCGCCTCCGTGCTTCCGTGCCTCAGTGGTTACCTTCCGCTCGGCATGGCGGCCTCGCGTCCCCGCCGTTTACTTTCGCGGGCGGCTTCGTACGATCCGGGGATGAACGTGAAGCTGTTGGATCTGACGGCTCAGTACCTGCCGATCCGCAATGAAATCCGCCGGGCGATTGACGAGGTTTGCGATTCGCAGGCGTTGATCCTGGGCCCGCACGTCGAGCGCTTCGAGGCAAAGCTGGCAAACTATTGCCAGACCAAGCACGCCATCGGCGTCTCCAGCGGCACCGACGCCCTGCTTTGCTCCCTCATGGCTATTGGAATTGGGCCTGGCGATGAGGTGATTTGTCCGTCGTTCACCTTCTTCGCCACCGCCGGCTGCGTGGCGCGGCTGGGGGCGAAGCCGGTGTTCGTGGACATCGATCCGCGCTCGTTCAATATCGATCCGGCCCTGATTGAAGCGAAGATCACCCCGCGCACGCGGGCGATCGTGCCGGTGCATTTGTTTGGGCAATGCGCCAAGATGGACGAGATCAACGCGATCGCCTGCCGGCATGGCCTGAAGGTCATCGAAGACGCGGCCCAGGCGGTCGGCGCCAAGCAAAATGGCCGGCCCGCCTGCTCGATGGGCTTCGCGGGATGCCTGAGCTTTTATCCCACCAAAAATCTTGGCGCGTTCGGGGACGCGGGCGCGATCTGCACCAACGACGACGCCTTCGCCCAGACCTGCCGGCTGCTTCGCGTGCATGGATCGGGCCATACCTATCAGCACACGCTGATCGGCGGGATGTTCCGCATCGCCGCGATACAGGCCGCCGTGTTGGAAGTGAAGTTGAAATACCTTGACGGCTGGCACGAGGGCCGCCGGCGCAACGCGCACATCTACGACGAGATGCTGCGCGGCAGTCATGTGATTACTCCTCACATTGATGAAGGCAATTGGAGTGTTTACAACCAGTATGTCGTTCGCGTTCCCAACCGCGAGGCCGTGAAACACAGGCTCGCGGAGCATGGCATCGGCTCTGGAGTTTACTATCCGCTGGGTCTGCATCAGCAGGAGTGCTTTGCGTCGCTGGGTTACAAGGAAGGCGACTTGCCGGAAACCGAGCGGGCCTGCCGGGAGGTGCTGGCGTTGCCGGTTTACCCGGAGTTGCCCGAGGAGCAGGTGAGATACGTGGCGCGGACGATGTTGCGGGAATAAAATGCGCGTGAAGATTCGGCTGCGCCATTGATGATGGCTTACGCTTCTCGACGTGGGGCCAGTCAACGAAGAAAAACGGCGGGGACGCCGTGTCTACGGGGAACCACGTCACCGTCGCGTTTTGGGCACGTTACGCCTACGGAAGAAAAACGGCGGGGACGCCGTCTCTACGTCGCGCGTAAACGTCGTGTCTCGGCGTCTGTACCTCCCTTGGAAGTCACTGTAGGCTCTTTACTTCGCTTCGCTGAATGCATTCTCCAAAGGAACCGCACATGAAACGCCCCTGCCTTGTCGGCGTGCTATTGATTCTCGTGGGAGCGCTGTGCGCGTCCACCGCGCAAGCCCAGGAATGGACGCGTTTTCGCGGGCCCAATGGGGCGGGGCTTTCCAACGCCATTTTCCCGGCACACTGGGAGGCCAGTGATTTCGCATGGAAGACACAGTTGCCCGGCGGCGGGCATTCCTCGCCGTTGCTGTGGGGGGACAAGGTTTTCGTCACTTGCTGCAACGACCAAACCGCCGAGTGCATCGTTGCGTGCATCGGCGCGGCGGATGGCAAACTGCTCTGGCAGAAGGGATTTTCGTCCCACACCTACCCCCACAACGGTGACAACAGCTACGCCAGCTCCACGCCGGCGGTGGACGCGGATCATGTTTATGTCTGCTGGAGCACGCCCGAGGAACTGACGCTGGCGGCGCTGGATTTGTCCGGCAAGGAACTATGGCGCGCGGAATTGGGCGCGTTCGTCAGCCAGCATGGCGGCGGGCAGTCGCCGATTGTCGTCGGCGACGTGGTCTTGCTGGGCGACGATCAGGAAGGCCGCGCCAGTTTCCTGTTCGGCATCGACCGCAACACCGGCAAAATCAAGTGGAAGACGCCCCGTGAGGCTTCCAACAAGTTCTCTCCCTCCACGCCCTGCCTCTACACGCCAAAGGGCCAGCCGCCACAGGCGATTTTTCTGAGCAAAGCCGAGGGTGTCACCGCGATCGATCCGCAAACCGGGAAAATGATCTGGCAGACCAAGGGCGTTTTCGACGCGCGTCCGATCGGTTCACCAGTGATTACATCCGGCGGCCTGATCGTCGGCTCCTGTGGCGACGGGCCGCTGGGCCATGACCTTGCCGCCGTCCGCCCCCCCACCGACGGCAAGCCTGCCACGGAGGTCTGGCATAATCGTGATGAGACGCCTTACATCACCACCGCGCTGGCCAGGGGCGATCTGCTTTTCTGCTGGTCCGATCACGGCATCGTCACCTGCCGTCGCGCCGCGACCGGCCAAAAAGTCTGGCAGCAGCGCGTGCCCGGCGGGACGTTCTATAGTTCCCCCATCTGCTGCGGCGACACGATCTACAACATCAGCCGCACCGGCCTGGTCGTCGCCATCGCCGCCGCCGACACCTACAAGCTATTGGGCCAAACCCCCCTCCACGAAAAATCCCAGGCCACGCCGGCGGTGGTGGGAGATCGGATGTTCGTGCGAACTTACACGCATCTTTATTGCGTCATGGGCAAGGGCGGTGCATCGGCGCGGAGGTGAGCATCCGGGCCGGCGCGAGATCCTCGTCGTCCGCACGAGATCCTCGTCGTGCGCGCGAAAATCCCGCGGCCGAGCCGGCAACTGACTCAGCCGCGTCGGTTGAGTATGGGTTAGCTAGGGGAACGGACATTCACGGATGCCGATTGGGATCATCCACCGCCAGACCCTCCATTGCGGCCGCGGCGTTCAGTTCGCGGTCGGATGATACGAAGATGAATGGCATCCCTGATAGTTGCGCCACGGTCCGCGCCGCGAATCCGGCCGCGAGTTGCACCGAATCGTAGCCCCTCAAAGCATGTCGCTGCGCCACGTCCATCGCCGCGGATATGACAGCTTCGCTCACTTCGATTATGCGATAATTCCATTGCAAATCCGCGCGGAAGTCCGCAATGGCACGCGCCACATCAACGAGGGGAACGCCGCCCGCCCGACCTCTCCTTGCCAGCGCGGCCACCACCTCCACCCCTGTAATTGAGGCTAGTGCATTGTCATGCTTCCAAATGCGGGTAAAACTCTAGTGATTTACCCCAAAATCATTGCGTGACAATGCACTAGGACAATACGATTGCCGTTGGACGCGACAAACAACTCTCGTACGAACGCGGTTCCGGGCTCCATGACGTATCGCTTCAGGACCGCGCTGTTATCAAGAAAATAGACGGCCACTTAGCGGCGCTCCTCGATCAGTGATTCAGAGAGCAACTTACCGTGAATGATTATTGGCGTGGGATTGATTGGCCGAAGCGGATTGCGTTGCATTGCTGGAACGGTCCCCACTCCCGATTCGACGAGTCTTCGATCAAAGGCCTCCTCCGGCGTCTCAGGCCGCCGCGCCTCAATCTCACGTTTCACTTCCGCCCGCTCGGCTGGCGAAAGCGCCTCGATCTCCCGCATAATTTTTTGCAATGCCGTTGACATCACTGCCTCCGATCGCCCTTTCCGATTATAGCCGCCGCACTTGGATTGGAAGGGCCCGGAAGATAACGAGATGAGTGATGAGTGAACCGTGACAAAGCCCGGATTCCCGTCGTCACGGTTCACTCATCACTGGTCAGTCCGCCGGTAATCACGCCGCATGGCCCGCGCATCATTTGTCGCTGGGTGCCCCCGCAAGGGGAGTCTTGCCAGGCTATCATTGGCCATCGGTGGGCTGCGACTGGGGGGCCGGAATGCGTTTTGGGGGGGCGGATCGGGGGCCGAAGTAGGCGCCCAGCACGCCGTGGCTGGAAATGAAATTGTACTGTTGTTCAATCCGCAGGTCCCGGCTCTTCTTTTCGGTCTCCAGGACGCTCGCCTGCTTCTTGAGGGCAGTCTCAAGTTGGGTGATCCGGAGTTGGCGAACTTGTATGCCGGTGTCGAAAAGCGCGGCGACGGTATTCTTCAATTCCGCTCGCAAGCCTTGAGGATCGCCCTGCTGCTGCTTGAGCGCCAGGCAGATGCCGAACACCTGATCTTCCAATTGGAGTTGGCGGACGCTTGCATTGTAAACGGATTCACCGTTGGGCGACCTTTTCATTGTCATGAGCCGGGCGTATCTGGCTAGGAGGAGCCTTTTGATTCGCTCGTGCGGCCCGGTCAGGTTCTGAAACTGATTTAAGCGATTGGGCGAATACTTCCTGAGGAACTCCTGTGCCTCTGACCACTCCCGGTCGGTGGGCATGGTGCTTTGTTGCGCGCGGATGCCGCTGGCGTTGTCGCGGAAGCGGGGCCGCTCGACAATGGCTGCCATCCGGCCGGGGCGCGGCGCCTGAACCCGGCTGGCGGCGAAGAATACGATGGCGCCGGCCCCGGCGCCCCACGCCGTTGCTCGTAGAATTCCTGAAATCCGGAGGGTTTGCCTATTCATTGGAATCAGAGAACCCAAAATATGACGACATGGCGTCATCAGGCGCGGCCTTGAGTTCGGCGACCTGCAATTCCGCCGCGTCCAGCGACTTATCAAGCGACTTCACATGTGCGTCCACTGGAATGGGGCCCTCATCATCAAGATCAGCCGCCAACTCATCGTCCGTTTCCCAATCAGACCCGTAGCTGGAACCGATGGGAGTCGAGCCACGGAGGAACGGAGCGCGGGGGGTATTGATCACCTGGATATTGATCGGCTTGTCGGGCCCCAGGCCCCAGACCGCGACGAACCCGACAACGATCATTGCCGCCGCCGCCACGGGGTAAGCCCACGCCGGGAACCCCAGCGTGCGTCGTGAAACGGCCGCGACAGTCGCCACGCGCGACCGATCAAGCATATGGCGGCGCATCAACTTCCCGAGGCGATGGACGCCCGACGCCTGGCCCGCTGACGAACCGGCATCGAGCCGGGACATCGCCGATTCAAACAGGTCATGGGCCTGGGCAAGGGCGGCAAGCTGCGCGCGAAGGCCCGCGTCCACATCGAGCTGTTGCTCGACTTCGGCCCGATCGGTCTCCGGCAGTTCATCCGCCAGATACATGACCAGTACCGCTTCGTTGTTCAGTTGAGTAATCACGTTGATGACCCTTATCCTCTAATTCATTTCGCCATGAGCTCTTTCAACTTGAGCATGCCCTTATGCACCCGGCCCAGGGCCGTATTAAGGGGGCAGCCGAGCAACTCGGCGATCTCGATAAATTTCATGTTGCTATAATACCGCAACATCAATACCTCGCGCTGGCTCTCGGGCAGCAGGGCGATGCATTTGAGCAATTTTTGCTCCTGCTCGGTGCCTTCCAGGCGATGGCCGGCATGCGGCGCTTCATTGTCGGACATCAGCCGCAAGCCTTCATGGGCGGCTTTTTCCCTGCCGCGGGAACGCCAATAATCATTGGCCTTGTTCGTCGCGATGCGAAAAACCCAGGCTTTGAACCCTCCGCCCCCGGTTCGGGGGTCGAACTTCGCCGCATGGTCCAAAACGCTCAGCCAAGTCTGTTGTAATAGTTCTTCGGCCATTTGGGCCCCCGCCAGACGCTGTAAATACCGCGTCAGCGGCTGATAATAACGTTTAACGAGCACGTCCCCGGCCACGGCATCGCCACCGCGCAGGCGCTGCATCAGCGCCTCATCGCTATCGACGGCTGGCTCGTTGGGCTGGGGCGCTACACGTACGGGCATCGAATTGAATTCCAGCCGTCCTATCTAATACGCCCCATCCGGGCGTTTATTGTGCCTTAACCCCCCTGCTCACCGCAAGTCTATAATGCCCCGCGTTCCCAAAGTGAAGGAGCATTCGAATGGACCTGCAACTAACCGACAAAACCGCGCTGGTGACCGGCTCAACCGCCGGGATTGGATTGGCAATCGCAACGGCGCTGGCGCGCGAGGGGGCGGTAGTGCATGTCAATGGCCGCTCCGAGGAGCGCGTGAGCGCGGCAATCGAGCGCATCAAGGCGGACGTGCCGGGCGCGAAGGTGATCGGCATTGCCCTGGATCTCGGCACGGCAGCCGGGGCGGCGGAACTGGCGCGTCGGCTGCCGCAGGTTGAGATTCTCGTCAACAACCTGGGCATCTTCGAGCCCAAAGCCTTCGAGCAGATCGACGATGGACAGTGGCTCAGGATGTTCGAGGTGAACGTGATGAGCGGCGTACGGCTGGGCCGGACGTATCTGCCCAAAATGCTACAGCGCAAATGGGGCCGGATCGTGTTCATCTCCAGCGAATCGGGCCTACAGATTCCCGTCGAGATGATTCATTACGGGATGACCAAGACCGCGCAGCTTGCCGTGGCGCGCGGGATGGCGGAGTTGACGATGGGCACCGGCGTAACGGTGAACAGCGTGCTGCCGGGCCCGACGATGAGCGAGGGGGTCGGCGATTTCGTGAGCGCGATGGCCCGGCATCAGAATAAGCCGGCCGGGGAGGTCGAGCGCGATTTTTTCCGCACGGTGCGCCCCACGTCGCTGATCCAGCGTTTCGCCACGCCCGAGGAAGTGGCCAGCATGGTGGTGTATGTGTGCAGCCCGCTGGCCAGCGCGACCAACGGCGCCGCATTGCGCTGCGACGGGGGGGTGGTGCGGGCGATTGCTTGAGGGG
>DASRLH010000438.1:0-4833 GCA_035648595.1 Tepidisphaeraceae bacterium | reverse complement strand
GATGAGCGACAAAGGACGGCAGGTGACCGCCGCCCTACACGCGGCACGCGAGGCAAAAATCGAAAAACTATCACAAGCGGCATAAATCACCTGGAAATCTTGCCAAAAAAACCAGAGACTGCATGATATCCTTGAAGAAATTTATTCACGGTCAGCAATTGCCTCCGAAGCGCTTCCAATCAAAAGTCGCAGCCTGCGCAAACGCATGAGTTGGGAATGGCTTGATTTTCTTTGTGTCTTCGTGACTTCGTGGTTAATCGTGCACATGACGATTTAGAGGCCGGCCAGCTTCTGGTAGAGTACCGCCGCCGTTCGCGTGCCGGCATACAAGGCGTCCAGATCAAACTTCTCATTGGGCGAATGCACCCGATCATCCGGCAGGCCGAATCCCACGAGCAACGTGTCGATGCCCAACTCGCGCTTGATCAACCCGACCACCGGAATGCTTCCGCCCTCGCGGATCAACGTGGGCGCGACGCCGAATCCCGCCTGCACGGCCTCGGCGGCCAACTGCATGGCTTTGCCCTCGCGCGGCACCAGCACCGCGCCGCCCATGCCGTGGCGGGCGAATTCAATTTTGACGTTTTTCGGGCAGCGTTCCCGGAGCGCGCACTCGAAGGCGGCGACGATTTTTTGTGGATCCTGATTTGGCACCAGGCGCATGGAAACTTTCGCCGACGCTTTGGCGGGGATGATGGTTTTGGCGCCGTGGCCCTGATAGCCGGCGGTGATGCCGTTGATGTCGCAGGTGGGCCGGCCCCAGGCGCGTTCGAGCGTGGTGTAATCTTTTTCGCCGGTGAGCGATGGCAGATTCAGCGCGGCCAGATACGCCTTTTCATCGAACGGCAGCTTTCCCCATTCCGCCCGTTCGGCGGAGCTCAGCGGCACCACATCATCGTAAAAGCCCGGCAGATTCACCCGCCCGTGCTTGTCATGCAGCGTGGCAAGAAGTTCGCACAGCACGTTGGCGGGATTGGGCACGGCGCCGCCGTACATGCCGCTGTGCAGATCGTGACTGGGGCCGGTGAGGAAGACTTCGCAATAGACCAGACCGCGCAGGCCGTAGGTGATGGCGGGCTTGCCGCGCGCGAATTGGCCGGTGTCGCTGATGAGGGCAAGGTCGGCTTTCAGCTCGGCCTTGTGCTCCTTGACGAATCGTTCCAGATTGTCCGAGCCGATCTCCTCTTCCCCTTCGATGAGCATGATGAGATTGACCGGCACTCCGCCGGCCTGCTGCCATTGCGAAATCGCCTCGACGTGGGCCCAGACCTGCCCCTTGTCGTCCACCGCGCCGCGCGCATAAATGGCATCGGTGCCGGCATCGGTCTTGCGTATAGCCGGCTCAAAGGGCGGCGTCACCCACTGATCGAGCGGCTCAGGCGGTTGCACATCGTAATGCCCGTAAAACAGCACCGTCGGCCGGCCCGCTTGATGATCGTTACGGGCCAGCACCGCCGGATGCCCGCCGGTCTCCATCACCCTGGCCTCCAGCTTCGCGCCCCGCAGTTTCTCAGCCAGCCAATCGGCGCATCGCCGCAGGTCTGGAGCATGCTCGGGCTTGGTGCTGACGCTGGGAATGCGCAGGAATGCCTTCAAATCCTCCACCGACGCCGCGCGGCGGGATTCGATCGATCTCAATACCTTTTCGAGCATGGCTTGGTGTAACGTAACGGAGAGGGGGGGATTCGAACCCCCGTTAAGGATTTGACTCCCTAAAACGGTTTAGCAAACCGTCGCCTTCAGCCACTCGGCCACCTCTCCAAACGGTCGTGGGAATCCTATCGGCGTTGGGGGGCCGCGTCAAATGTTTTCGTGCGGGCCCGATCAAAGCGTTTTTCGGAATTCGACGGCCATCTCGAAGCGGCCATTGCTCAGTTGGCGCGAGCGGATCACTTCGCACAGATGAGTTGCCGCGCCGGGGCCCTGAACCTTAATTCGGCAGGACTGGCCGACGGAGAGGGCCTCGCGGAGAAGGAACGAGACGCCGCTGAACGAGACGTCGCGCGTGAGGATGTCGTGGGTGCCGTTGGCGCCGCTTCCATCCAAAACCGTGAGGACCGCTTTGCCCTGTGTGGGGGCGCGGTTGTCGCGCCGGCGGTCGATGTTGGGCATGGCCACCACCGACGGTTGGCGGCGCGGGCGCTGATGGGGGCCGCTTTGGCGGGGGAGAACGCCCAGGCCAACGGCTGCGGGCAGATTGCTGCTATTCATGTGTATTGCTTCCTTCATCGTCACCGGACCGGCGTATTCTTCAACAGATCGTGAAGAAGCGGGGCGCCCGCGCGGGACTACATCCATGTAGATTGGCTCACTCGATGCGGATTTCACGCCCTCCGCGGCGCGAACCCGAGCCAGACGTGGTTTTTCCTGTGAGGGGTCTGATGGAAAGATTTTCCCATCGCGGAATCGAGATTCGCCAATCCGTCCACGGACTGGCGATTTGTACGGCTTTGCCGCACCCTCCAAAGCCTGAGTACACCTCAAGCCCAGCGGTCTACAACTAAACTCAAAATCGGGTTTTTACTGACTTGCCCGTAGCCGTTTCGGGGAGGAGATACGCACTGCCCCTTGCAGGCTAAGGCATATTACCACACCTGCCTGGCGAATAGCAAGGGGGTGTGCGCGGAATTCTTGGGCGTACGCTGGAAATGCGCCAGATCGCAAAGCCGCCGCTTAAAATCCGAAATCCGAAGCACGAAATCCGAGACAAATCCAAAGGAAGACAAAGGCGGAAAATCCAAAACTGGAAACGCGGTTTTGTCTGAGTTTGAGATTTCTTCGTTTGAATTTGTTTCGGATTTCGGATTTCGTGCTTCGGATTTCGACCGCGGCCAGCCGCTTGGCGGATCAATTGCGGACTCGCGCATCTTGACACGTCCTCCCGCTCTTCCTATCGTCCGAGACTTTCGTGATTGGGCCGGCAGGGATGGTTTTCCGGCGGGCTCCTCACCCCTTTTTAATCAAATGGAGCAGTGGCAATGGCCCTCAAGGTAGGGATTAACGGCTTTGGCCGCATCGGACGCCTGGTTTTCCGAGCCGGCATCGAGAACCCCAATATCGAATTCGTCGGCATCAACGACCTGGTTCCCCCGGACAACCTCGCGTATCTCCTCAAGCACGATTCCACGCACGGCCTGTTCAAGGGCTCCGTGCAGGCGCGCGAAGACGGCATCGTCGTCAACGGCAAATTCGTGCAGTGCGTCTCGATCCGCAACCCCGCGGAATTGCCGTGGGGCAAGAGCGGCGCGGATTACGTGGTCGAATCCACCGGCCTGTTTACCGACTATGCCGGCGCGGAGAACCATCTGAAAGCCGGCGCCAAGCGCGTGGTGCTCTCGGCTCCGACCAAGGATCCCGAGCGCGTGCCGACGCTTCTGATTGGCGTGAACGCGAACAAGTTCGATCCGGCCAAGGACAAGATCGTTTCCAATGCCTCCTGCACGACCAATTGCCTGGCGCCGATCGCGAAGGTGATCGATGACAAGTTTGGGTTGGCCGAGGGCCTGATGACGACCGTGCATGCCGCGACGGCGACCCAGCCGACGGTGGACGGCCCCAGCAAGAAAGACTGGCGCGGCGGGCGCGGCGCGTACCAAAACATCATCCCGTCGGCGACGGGCGCGGCCAAGGCCGTGGCGCTGGTGATGCCGCAACTTAAGGGCAAGCTGACGGGCATGGCGTTCCGCGTGCCGGTGGCGGACGTTTCCGTGGTCGATCTGACCTTCAAGACCGCCAAAGCCACCAGCTACAAGGAAATCTGCGCCGCCATGAAGGCCGCCAGCGAAGGCGAACTCAAAGGCATCCTCGGCTATACGGACGAGGAAGTCGTTTCCAGCGATTTCATCCACGACGCCCGCAGCAGTATCTTCGACGCCGGCGCGGGCATTGAATTAAACGCCAACTTCTTCAAGGTGGTAAGCTGGTACGACAACGAGTGGGGCTATTCCAACCGCGTGGTCGATCTTCTGGTCGCGATGGCAAGGAAAGATGGGTTGTTGAAGTAAGTTCGCGATTCGTTATCAAGAGCGGCTTCTTGCGGTTTGGTGGATCAGCGAGCTTTTTCTGATCCGCCAAGCCGCAAGCGGCGTTATGGGACGTCATTGCGCTTGCATCCGTGCGAACGGAGTAGGGAAATCGTGACGTATCACGGGCGTCTCGCCCGTGCCGACGGCGCTCAAAGTCGAGCAATCGCGGTTCGCGGAAAGTACCCGCGCACCGCGCACGGGCGAGACGCCCGTGATACAATAGAGGATTCTATCCTCGTTGCCGCGAGTGAGAAGATTCCGGTATTGAAGCGGCCCGCAAAAACCCCTACACTCGCGGATGCCAGCCGATTCAGGGAGCAACCAAATGACCGTAACCGATGAAGTAGCAACTCGGAACGTGGTGGTAAAAAAGGGCGCGAACGGCCAGTCGCCGCACGGCAACGGTCAGGCCGCCGGGCCCGACCGCCAATCCGCGAGCCCCGACCGCCAGACCGCGTTGCAGCGGCTGCGGATGATGATGCTGATCCGCCGATTCGAGGAACGCACCTACTTTGAATACACCACGCCGCGAACGCTTCCCGATGGCACGCGTGAAATGAAGATCGGCGGCTTTTGCCACTTGTACAGCGGCCAGGAAGCCATCGCCGTCGGCACTGCCGCCATATTCGACAAATCACGAGACTACCTTGTTAACGGCTATCGCTGCCACGGCCACAGCCTGGCGCTTGGCATGTCGGCGCACGCGGCGATGGCCGAACTCTTCGGCAAGGCGACCGGATGTTCCAAGGGCAAGGGCGGGTCGATGCATCTGTTCAGCGCGGCAGATCATAACATGGGGGGACATGGC
>DASRLH010000437.1:0-3839 GCA_035648595.1 Tepidisphaeraceae bacterium | reverse complement strand
GTAGCCGCGAATACCCCATCCGTGATACAACAGGCTTGTGGACATGAGTTTGTCTCCTTTCTGAAGATTGGTAACTCCAGAGGAGACGGCCATGTCCATTTTTTTTCAAGCACTACCTACGCAAAAGCCGGAAGAACCTGATTTTATCAGATCAGCGAAATACGCCGGCTGATTGCAATAGCGCCTCGGTGTTTCCGTGCCTCCGTGGTGCCATTCTCTCCTGGGTCCGTACAGCGAATTCTGCCTACGCACGAGCCGTAGACGCGCAGATCCGCTTAGAACGGCAACGGCTTAGCAAGCAATTTGAACCGCAACAGGGTGAGCGCCATTTTTGCCGCGCGGTCGCGGATCATTTCGCGGTCGCCGGGGAAAAGGAAGAGGCGGGCGTCGATGCCGGCGGGATGGGCCAGGGCGAGCCAGACAGTGCCGACGGGCTTTTCCGCGCTTCCGCCGGTGGGGCCGGCGATGCCGCTGACGGCCAGGGCGTATGGGGCTCCAGATCGGCTTTGCGCGCCCTGGGCCATCGCCCGCACTACCGGCTCGCTTACCGCGCCGTGTGCCGCGATCAATTCCGGCGGCACGGATAGTTCGTTGGTTTTGGCTTCATTCTGATAGGTGATCCACCCCTGGCGATAGTAACGGCTGGAGCCGGCAACGTCCGTGAGCAATTTGGCAACCAGCCCGCCGGTGCATGACTCGGCGGTGGCCACCGCCGGAGAAAACCGGGCGGCAATGGAATCGGCGTTCAATAATCGGGCGACTGCAATCGGCAATGTCTCTTCGTCAGCGCCATAGATCAGATCACCCAACGCGGCACGACACGCCGACTCGGTGAGCTGCAGCTCCTTGCTGGCCTGCGCCTCCGACGGATATCGCGAATTGATTCGCAGCGAGACCACGCCGCCCGAGACGGTGGTGCCGACGGATGGATTGCGGTCACGGGCCATCAGATCGCCGAGTTTTTCGGCCACCGCGCTTTCGCCCAGGCCGAAGGTGTGAAGCGTGCGGGAGAGGATCGCGGCGCCGCCGGCGGCTTGCATCGCATGGGGAAGCACGTCGCGGATGAACATCGCCTTCATTTCCCTCGGGACGCCGGGCATGACGAACACTTCGCATTTGCGGGCCGCTGGAAGTTCCCCGGCGCGAACGGCATCGGCGCCGTCGGCATAAATCAGGTTTCGCGGATGCAGCGTCGCGCCGATCCCGGCGGCGGTGCCGGCGGTGTTGAAAAGCATCCGGGCGCCCCTGGGGATCATCGCCTGGATGCGATTGATCGGCGGCATCGCCCGCCCGCGGGCCTCGAAGAAGCGGTGCAGCTCCTTCATCCAAACCGCGTCTTCTTCCACAGCCGCGCCCATAACCTGCGCCAGCGCCTGGCGGGTGAGGTCGTCTGGCGTGGGGCCAAGGCCGCCGGTGATCAGCAGCAGGTCGCATTCGAGGGCGGCGCGTCCGATCGCCCGCTCGATCGCCGGTTGATCGTCGGCAACCGTCACATGCGCAATGACCGCGATGCCCGCCGCCGCCAGTTGTTGGCTGAGCCACGCCGAGTTGGTGTCGATGGTCTGGCCCAGAACCAGTTCATCGCCGATGGAAAGAATGATCGCGTTCACCCAATGCCCTCCCTACTCCTCGTCTTCCTCGTCTTCGCCCAACTCCTCGTCGTCAGGCTCGTCTTCATCTTCCGGCGGGGTGACGCCGATCAATTCGTTGTCGTATTGTTCCTCAAGTTTTCGGACGGTGGCGGCCAGCTTCTTGTCGTGGGCGACGGCTTCGGTCACCTGCGCCTCCCACTCATTGCTGGCGGCCCGCAGGCGGTTGACATCGACGGGCAAATTGAGCAGCGCGGAAAGGCGTCGCGAGACGGCTTCAATGCTCAGCGGATTGAGGCCCTGCAAATAGCCGGGGATTTCCGCGACGAGGCTGAGCATGTCCAGGCCATGCCGGGGCGCCTGCGCCAGCAGCAGCGTCGAGAACCCGGCCGGCCCTTCGTAATCGCTGAGGCGAACATTGTGCTCGCGCAACTGGTCGCGCAGGCGCTTGTGTGAAACAGAACCATAGAGCCGAGGCTCGCGGCTGTGCGGGACGGTGCCCCCGAAGCTGCCGATGAACAAGATGCGTTTCACGCCGACCACCTCGGCCATCTCGAAGATGGCGTCGGCAAACGCCTGCCACTTCAGGTTTGGCTCCTGGCCCAGAAAAAACAGCAGGTTGTTCTCGACATCGCAGTGAAACACGTTGTCGGGCGTTTGCAGCTCGGTGATGAAGCCGTCCTCGTATTTCACATGTGGCCGGAAAACCGCCGCGATCTCCATCGAACCGGGGAAGTTGTAGATATAAAACGGATCGGCGGCCACGCGGGCGATCTCCACAACCGCGCGATCTTCCATCAACGTGCGGACCGTGCCCGTCGAGACCAGCCCCCCATCCATCCAGCCGCTCAGCGCCACCAGCAGCGTGGCGTCATGGAGACGCGGGCGGGAGGTGATGGTGAGATACTCGCTGGGCATGAAAGTCTCGGGCGTCGCGGGCGTGCGTAGTATAGGCGAAGGATGGGGCGGCCGCGCTGAAGCACTTCAACGTATCACGGGCGTCTCGCCCGTGCATAATGTTTTGAGCTTGGCATTATCGTGATTCCTCGACCGCCGCGCCATCGGCACGGGCGGGACGCCCGCGATACAATAACGCTCTAGACTAGGCCAGCGTATTCCCCCCATTAACGGCGATCTTCTGCCCGGTGATGAAATTGGCGGCATCGGATGCGAGGAACGCCACCGCCGCCCCGATATCCTCCGGCACGCCCATCCTCTTCAGTGGCACGCCCGCGGCATAGGCGTCGCGCGCTTCCTGGGGATCGTTGGCATGGCGCTCGGTGGGAATCCAACCAGGCGAAACCTGATTGACCGTGATCTGCCAGGGGGCCAATTCGTTCGCCCATGAACGCGTCAGCCCGAGCTGCGCGCCCTTGGCGGCGACGTAATTCGAGAACTCGGGCACGCCCTTCTCGAAAACCTCCGAGCCGATGTTGATGATCCGGCCATGACGCCGGGCTTTCATGCCCCCAACCACCGCCTGCAAAAGGAGCATCGGACTTTTCACGAAAAATTCGAGTTGATCGAGATACGCCTGCCAGGTCAGTTCTTCGATCTTCGCAAACGGCTGAGGCCCGGTGGCGTTGCAGACGAGGATGTCAATCGGGCCCAGTTGCGTTTCGATTTCGCCGACCATCGCCCGAATCTGCCGTTCGTCGCGCACATCGGCGCGAAAGGCGGCCGCGTGGCCGCCGGCCTGCCAGATTTCGTCGGCAACGCGATTGCCGCCCTGTGAATTGCCAAAATAATTAACGGCCACTTTCGCGCCGCATTCGCCCAGGCTCCGCGCAATCGCCGCGCCCAACCCACGAGACGCGCCCGTCACCAGCGCCACCCGACCCGAAAGATTCGTATTCATTATTTCTCCCATCCCGGAAAATGCAGGATTTACCACGAAGTCACACAGGCACTCAGATCGGACGAGCCCGCAACCCAAAGAAAGAGGGAAACCACGAATGGACACGAATGCACACGAATGAAGAGAACGAAATCCGAAACAAATCCAAAAGGAAGATAAGGCGGAAAATCCAAAACGGAAACGCGGTTTTGAGCTTCGAATTTCCTTCATTTGAATTTGTTTCGGATTTCGGATTTCGTGCTTCGGTTTTTTCCCCTTCAAGGATATCATGCAGTCTCTGGTTTTTTTGGCAAGATTTCCAGGTGATTTATGCCGCTTGTGATAGTTTTTCGATTTTTGCCTCGCGTGCCGCGTGTAGGGCGGCGGTCACCTGCCGTCCTTTGTCGCTCATC
>DASRLH010000436.1:0-32794 GCA_035648595.1 Tepidisphaeraceae bacterium | reverse complement strand
ACCCATCCAACGAGAGAGGTGGCTCCACAAGCCTGTCGAGCTTCACCTCTGATCGCGATCTCTTTTTTGCCGTCGCGTGACGGCCGCGTAGAGTCCACGCGCTAATCGTGACTCACCGATTCATACATGGCAGTCTTTTTCGCTTCTTTTTCGCTTATCGTGCGATGTTCGACTGGAGGCGATCCTGATGTTCCAACAGTCCAGGCACGCTCGTACTTGGCCCGCCGGCCGTCGCGGCGCTTCACTGCCCCGTTTACCCCCGCCCCGGCCGGAGCGTGATTTTGCGAAGACCGGCGGATTTGCAGGCGATCAGCAACTGCTGCTGAAGCCCGGCCAGCAGCAGTTGCTTTAGTTCGTATAAGTGCGAGGCGCTGTCCACGAGGACCGTCAGGCTGCCGCGATGCAGTGAATCCAGGGCGCAGTGGGCGCACAGGGTTTCGGGCACGAGCGCGGCCCAGCACTCGGAGATTTTCCCCAGTTTCGTCTGGCGCTTTTCAACCGACCGCTTGAAGTAGGCGATCATTTCCTCGCCAAGCAACGCGGTGACACGCGCGGGGAGCTGCTTGACGCGCTGCAGCCGGGCCAACTGTTGCAAGGATCGGCGTTCAAGTTCGCGGGCGCTTGGCATGAGAAGATCGTATCAGATATTTCACGAACAATTCACAATCGCGGCTGTACCATTGAACGGTGTCAACGCACTCAAGGTCTCGTCAATATAAGGTATAGTCGGACGTGCCGGCGCGGGTTACCTCCGGTAACCCCGTCTGGCCATTTAACCCAATGAATCGCGCCGTTTCGGGAAAGCGGAACAATCTGAAATGAAATTTTGGCCCCGAAGATATTGGATCCGCATCGCGATGGCCTTGGCGCTGGGCACCTTGCTGGCCCAGCGCGCGATTCCCGCCCCTCCCGCGGCCGAGCCGGTTGCGGTCAGCGCCGGTGGAGCGGGCACTGCGCCCGCCGACTACGCTCGCATTCACACTTTTCTCCAGGCCCATTGCATCGAATGCCACGGCCCCACCAAGCAAAAGGGCGATTTGGCGCTGCACGTCTACAAGGATGTGAAATCCATCGTGAAAGACCGCAAGGTCTGGGAAAAGGTGCTGGAGAAGGTGCGCGGCGGGGAGATGCCGCCCAAAAAGAAAAAGCCCCGGCCCGATCCGGTGGAAACCGAGGCGTTCGCACGCACCATCGAAGGCGTCTTCTACGAAGCCGACAAAAACGCCAAGCCCGATCCGGGCCAGGTAACCATTCGGCGGCTCAATCGCACGGAATACAACAACACCATCCGCGATCTGGTCGGCGTGGATTTTAAGCCCGCCGAGGACTTCCCATCAGATGACATCGGGCAGGGATTTGACAATATCGGGGACGTGCTTTCGATTTCGCCGGTCTTGATGGAGCGCTATCTGGCGGCGGCGGACGCGGTAATGCGGCGGGCGATTCCCGATCAGCTTCCCAAGCCGATGGTTCACCGCGTCGGGCCATTGTTTCTCAAGCCCAACCTTCGGCCACGCGATTTCCCGGGCCTCAAGTTCCGCCCGATCGTCGATACCCGCAAGCTGCGGACATCCTACGCTCTGCCCGGCGAGGGAGAACATCTGCTTCGCGTGAAGGCCTGGTATGAGCGGCCCGATGGAGACTGGGGCGAAGGGGATGAGCCGGCGGCGAAGTTGGGGCTTTGGGTGGATGGAAAGCTCGTGCAATCGTTTGACGTTTTGGCCGGGGAAAAGTCGCCGGATTTGTGCGAAACGAAATTGAATTTGAAAACCGGCGAGCATCAGTTCGCCATTTCCTTCCTCAACCCGGGCGGCGAGGATTCGGGGCGGGCGTTGCGCGTGGGGACGTTCGAGATTCATGGCCCGGCCGACACCCGGCCCGCCAGCCAGATCATGCTATTAGCCTGCGATCCAAATCTTCCCGAGCACGAAAGAACCCGCGCGGTGCTTCGCCGCTTCGCGGCCCGCGCTTATCGACGGCCGGTGAGCTCCGAGGAAGTCGAGCGGATCGCCCAATTGGCCGACCAGGTGCAGGCGCAGGGCGGCAAGTGGGAATCGGCGATTCAATTCGCGATGGAAGGCGTCTTGATCTCGCCGAAGTTTCTGTTCCGCGTGGAACTGGATGATCGGCCCGACAGCAGCGGACAGCATGCCATCGGCGATTATCCGCTGGCCAGCCGGCTCTCGTATTTCCTGTGGAGCACGATGCCCGATGCGGAACTGTTTGATCTGGCCGCCAAGGGAAAATTGCACGAAGACGCCGTGCTCGAGCAACAGGTTCGGCGGATGCTCGCCGACCCCAAGTCGCATGCCCTGGTCGATAATTTCGCGATGCAGTGGCTGCAGATCCGCCGGCTGAAAACATTCGCGCCCGATACCGGCATGTTCCCGGATTTCAACGAGCAACTGCGGCAGGCGATGTTCACCGAAACCTCGATGTTCGTGGACGCGGTATTCCGCGAGGACCGCAGCATCATCGATCTGATCGATGGTGATTTCACGTTCCTCAACGAGCGGCTCGCCCGCCATTACGAGATCGCCGATACCAACGGCAATCCCGCTTGGGATAAGGAAATCGCGCCCAAGGGCCAGCCGATCCGCGGCGAGGGGTTTGTGCGAGTGCATCTGGCGGATCGCAATCGCGGCGGCGTGCTCACGCAGGCCAGCGTGTTATCGGTTACGTCCAATCCCACGCGGACTTCGCCGGTGAAACGCGGAAAGTTTGTGCTCGAGCAGATTCTGGGCGTGCCCCCGCCCCCGCCTCCGCCCAACGTGCCGCAATTGCCCGAATCGGCCACGGCGGTTGCATCAGGATCGCTGCGGCACCGCATGGAGCAGCACCGTGCCGACCCGAATTGCGCCAATTGCCATGAGCACATGGACGGCATCGGTTTCGCGTTCGAGAACTTCAACGCGGTCGGCAAATTCCGCGCGAAAGACGCCGGCTTTGAGATCGATCCTTCCGGCACCATGCCCGACGGCAAGGCCTTCCGCGGCCCCGCCGAGCTCAAAAAGATGCTTTCCGGGCAAAAGAGCCTTTTTAGCCGATGTTTAACCAAGAAACTGTTGACCTATGCACTGGGGCGGGGCGTGGAGTATTATGATCAGCCGACGGTTGAGGCAATAGTGTCGGCCCTTTCGCGTAATGATTACAAGTTCTCGACACTGGTGGTCGGCATCGCCAAGAGCGATCCGTTCCGCCAGCGAAGAGGTAAGGAGCAAAGCCAGTGAATTCCCAGAACGCCATTTCCCGTCGTACTGTTTTGCGCGGCATCGGCTGCGCGATGTCCCTGCCCTGGCTCGAAGCGATGGGCCCGCTGACCAACTGGACGCTTGGCGGAGAGACCGCGCGGCCCGCGCCCAATCGCATGGCGTTTATGTATGTTCCCAATGGCGTGAACATGGCCGACTGGAAGCCGGCCAGTGAAGGCACTGGCTTTGAGCTGCCCGCGATCCTCAAGCCGCTGGAGGGCGTGCGCGATGACATCCTGGTGCTTAGCGGATTGACGGCAGACAAGGCCCGCCCGCACGGCGACGGGGGCGGCGACCACGCCCGCGCCATGTCCGCCTTCCTCACCGGCGCCCAACCCCGCAAGACCGACGGCGCGGATATCCGTGCCGGCATCTCCGTCGATCAGGTGGCCGCTTCGCGTCTGGCCGACCAGACGCGCCTCGCGTCGCTGGAGATCGGCTGCGAATCGGGCGCGATGGCCGGCAACTGCGACTCGGGGTATAGCTGCGTCTATTCCTCGACCATGTCCTGGCGTTCCTCGACCACGCCGATGCCCAAGGAAACCAACCCGCGCCTCGTCTTCGAGCGCATGTTCGGCTCAGGCACCAATTCCCAGCGCGTGAAGCGGACGGCCCGGCAGAGGAGTCTGCTTGATTTTGTCCGTGAGGATTCGGGCGACTTGAGCCGCAAGCTGGGCACGACCGACCGCCGCAAGCTCGATGAGTATTTTACCGCCGTGCGCGACATCGAAATGCGCATGGAGCGGGCCGAGAAACTCCCCGAGCCCAAGCTTCCCGACGGCTTTCAGAAGCCCGGCAACACGCCTGCCGTCTACGGCGATCATCTGCGCATCATGAGCGACCTGCTGGTGCTGGCGTTCCAGGCGGACGTCACCCGCGTCAGCACGTTTGTCCTGGCCAACGAGGGAAGCAACAAGCCATACCCCTTCATTGGCATCCGCGAAGGCCATCATGATCTGTCGCATCACGGCGGCGACATGAAGAAGAAGGAAAAACTCCGCGACATCAATACCTTCCACATGACACAGATGGCCTACCTCCTGGGCAAACTCAAGAGCATCCCCGAAGGCGACGGCACGCTGCTGGATCACTGCACCATCGTCTACGGCAGCGGTAACTCCGACGGCAACCGCCACAACCACGACGACCTGCCCGTCCTCTTGGCCGGCAAAGCCTGCGGCACCATCAAGACCGGCCGCCACCTGGTCTTCCCTAAAGGCAAGGATACGCCGTTGAATAACCTGTGGGTGTCAATGCTGGATCGGGTGAAGGCGGGCGTCGATACGCTGGGGGATAGCACGGGGAGGCTGCCGGGGTTGACGGGGTGACGGGCGCGGAGCGTCGTTATGACTTTCCAGGAAATATATGATCAGGCAGTCAAGCCGCTGCCCGCTCGCGAGCGCCTTCAACTGGCCGCTTTGATTCTTAACGAGATTGCGTCCCCTTCGGTGGGCGTGAGTGAAGAGTGGAGCGAAGACGACCTTCGGGATTTCACCACGTCAAGCTGGCGAAATGTCGAGCATCCAACCGGTGCCGATCGTTGAGTAAGTCTGAAATTTCAAACCGGCCCGTAGTCACTGAGTCGCGAATAGCCCTGTAGCGATCAGGATGCGACGCATCTCGACGCGCGGCGGCAAATTGATAGCCAACACTTCAATCGTTGCGCGTCCGATGGCTGTCGATCCGATTAAATGGGCGCCTTCCCACCGAAAATGCTGATTCCAACCATCCCTTCGCGGATGGAACAGCCTTGTGATCGCGCCAGTCACTGGATCAATTCCCGCGATGTTTTGGTCCTTTATGGAGATTGCAGCGTCCGCAACTGAGGGCCAGATTCTCGTCAGTACTGCGTCCGCCATGCTGGACGGCTATGACGTGATCGATCGGGTGGCGGAAGGTTAATTCCACTTCCGGCACCAAGCAATACTCGCATCGCCCCCTTGCACGGGCGCGCACCAGTTTGTCGAGAGCACCGCTCATCCCGCCTCACGCCGCCGGGTTTTGTTGTCGGAGTGAAGCCTGGGCTTTCGCCTTCATGATTAGCAGAAGATCATTCACGTTCAGATAATCTTCGAGTTCAGCACGTTCGCTTGGCGCAAGCGTTCCGGCTTGCGCTTTATCGGAAAGGGCGGCATACCGCGCATGATCCACCGGTGGAAAGTCCAGCGACAGAATGTGCCGGGCGAGTTCAGGCGACAAATTTCCGCGTTGCGAGTTCAATACCCGGTCGAGAATGGCGACGTCAGCCAACATGATTCAAATAGTGTAGCAATTGATTCTGGAAACAGGAAGAGATATGTGACACATGACCCGGTCGAGAGCCTTGTTCCCAGCTTTGCACCAGCTTGGCGGAGACGTTGAGCGCGGCGGCAAAGAGGCGCTGTGACATCCGCAGGTTCTTGCGGAGGCGGGCGATCTTCGCTTTGGACATCGGCGGAGCGGGCTTGGGCAGCACCGTGGTATTGAGAGTCAGTTCGCCGCGCGCATGGGCGATGCCGTCTTGAAGTCCGCCTTTGATCTGCTCGAACGCCGACATCTTTTCATAATCATGATTCATTTGACGCTCCTTTTGCCGCCGCCGAATAATTCTTCGGGCGTTGCGACACGTTAGGCGTCTGCAACGTTGGATGCGAGATTCGTGCGCCTAATACGTTAGTCGTATCACGGGCGTCTCGCCCGTGCCTGGTGCTTCAGAATAGAGATACTGTAGTTATCCTACTGCCATGCCGTCCGCACGGGCGGGACGCCCGTGATACGTTGACCCCATTCGTCCGACGCATTGCGCCGCGTTCCACGAGAAGCATACAACGTACCCTTCGGATCCGCGTATCTTTTTTCATCGCACGAAACCCATAACCAGCCGCCCCATGCTCCCCGGCATCAAGCTTTTCAACCTCACCGGTCGCACCGCCGTCATCACCGGCGGCTCGACGGGCCTTGGACTGGCGATGGCCGAAGCGCTGGCATCGGCGGGGGCGCGGGTCATGCTCGTGGGACGGCAGGCGCGGGTTGCCGAGGTGGCAGCACACCTGGGGCGCGAATATGCCTGCGACGCTCGTGCGTTCCAGGCGGATGTCAGCCAACCCGAGCAGGTTGAAGCGATGGTTGCCCAGGCGATGCGGGCGATGGGGCGGATCGACATTCTCATCAACAGCGCCGGGATCAACATTCGCGGCCCCATCGAAGAACTCACCCTCGAGCAATTCAACCAGGTGATGAACGTGAACGTCACCGGCACCTGGCTATGCTGCCGGGCGGTGGCGGGGCATATGAAGCGCGCGGGGTGGGGGCGGATCATCAATGTCGCCAGCACGCTTGGATTGGTGGGGCTTGCCGGCCGGACTCCCTATGCATCGAGCAAGGGGGCGGTCGTGCAAATGACGCGGACGCTGGCGCTTGAACTGGCGCCGCATGGCGTCAATGTCAACGCGCTGTGCCCGGGGCCGTTTCTCACGGAGATGAACACGCCGATCGCAAATATCGAGGATGGGCAAAAGTTTGTGGTGGGGGCGACGGCCCTGAAGCGCTGGGCACGCCCCGAGGAGATTCAGGGAGCCGCCATCTTCCTGGCCAGCGATGCCGCCAGCTACGTCACCGGCAGCACGCTGCTGGTGGACGGAGGATGGACAGCGCAGTAACGCCACGATCGTGCGCGATGCCGGCAATCCATTCCACCACGGAGGCACAGAAGCACGGAGGCGCTCTCGACGCCTTCCAGTCCTTCTCCTATTGAATGATCTCGTTTGAGACATTCTGGAAGTGGCTGTCGCGCGTCGAATGCGCCTCTGTGTTTCCGTGCCTCCGTGGTGATTCTTCAGTTCCATTTATGCGTGCCAGTCACCGAACTTCAGTGAGTAGATATTAGCCACGCCCGGCTTGCCCTTGAAGACCAGGAAGACGTTTTGGACGCCGGTGAGGCCCGAGGCATAGATGGTTTGCCAGCGGTAGTTGTTCCACGCGCCGGTGGGGGCGATGTGGAGCGTGCCGGCCAGGGCGCCGGTCGGGCTGCCGACATGCAGCTCGATCGTGCCGCCGGTCTGAAAGCCGGCGAGCAGGGCGCTGAAGGTGGTGATGCCGGCGCCGAAGTTCATGTGGTATTCGAGCCAGTCGTTGTTGTAGATATAGCCCACGCCGCCGAAGTTATCGCCGGCGCTGCCGTTGTGGCCGGAGGTATTGACGGCTCGATTGACCGCCAGGGCGTTGAGCGTTCCCGAGCTGCTCGGGGGAGTCGAAACTCCCGTGGCAACCGGCGTAACGGGAGGCGCCGGCGCGACGGGAGTGACCGGGGTCACGGGTGTTACCGGCGGCGTAACTGGAGTAATCGCCAGCCCGCTGATCGAAGCGCCCGACGAGAACTGGCTGGCTCCGTATCCGCTGGCGGCGTGGGTGAGGTTGCTGTAGACGCTGGCGCCGCTGGTGAAATAGGATTTCTCCGGCAGCACGTTGTTGTGGACGCTGGTCCCGTTCCAGTTGCCCTGGAGGTTGGTGAAGATGCTGTAGGTGTAGGCGGCCAGCGTGTTGTTGTACACGTTGTTATTGTTGCAGGTGTAGTTCATCTTCAGGCCGTAGTCCACGTTCCAGACGATGTTATCGTGGACGTTCCAGCTACTGGAGTTGTTATCGAGGAAGATGCCGGTGGCGCCGTATCCGCCGGTGTGGATGTTGTAGACCTGGTTATAGGCGATGACCGCGCCGCCGCCGTTGGTGTTGACGGTGTAGATTCCGCCCGGCTCGGTGGTTTGCAGGCCGACGTCGTGCACGGTGTTGTAGGTGATGCTGGCGTGCGCGATGGAAGCGACGATGCCGGAGCGGCCGCCGTTGTAGACGGTGTTGTGCGTGATGTTGGCGTAGTAGTTGAGCACGCGGATGCCCGCCATTTCGCCGCCGATGGTATCGAAATCGTGGATGTTGTTATTGGAAACCGTCATGTGAGCGCCGGTGACGACGACGGCGTCGCCGGTGCTGTAGCCGATGTCGCTGTTTTCCAGCACGCTGTAATCCCCGCGGAGGCATAGCCCATCGGTTGTCGGGGCATACCAGCCGTCGGGAAGGGCGCTGAAGTAGGTGATGTATCTCGCATTGATATGATTAACAGTCACGTCGCTGGAGCCATGTCCCGATTGGATGGTGGCGCCAAAAATATTGAGGTTTTGGATCGTGATGTCGTGGGCGTTATTCAGGTCGAAGGCGAAGTAACGCTGCTTGGCCTCCACATCATGCGATGCGGGATTGTCGTTGGCGGGCATGGAGGCGTAGACATATCCGCTGGAGGGGTCACGATAGAACTCGCCGGCGCCGTCCAGCGCCTGGTATTTTCCCTGAATGTAATATTGATTGCCCGCCGCCGGGACGGCATACCCGCCCATTGACTGATACGAGAAGCTGACCCACCCCGGCCCCGACGCCGTCACCGCGCCGGTCTGCGCAACCCACGCCTGTCCGGGCGCGATGTGAAGGGTCGCGCCGCGCCAGAAGTTGGACGATTGGTTGAGCGACGAATCATAGATCGTTGCGCTCGATCCGTTGGCCCTCACGCTTTGGATGGTGGCCAGGTTGGGGTGGGACGGATCGAGGCTGGTGTTGGGCCAGCGCGCTTCGTTGAGGGCGCGGCCATCGACGAACAACTGATCGTTTCCCTCGCCCAAGCTCGAGGGCATGGGGGAACGGTAGACGTTTCCGCCCACATTCGTCCAGCCGGTCAGCGCGTCGGCGCCGGTGACGGTGACGTTTTCGCCGTTGTAGGCTTCGAAGACGATGGGGTTGCCGGGGGTGCCGGAATTATTCTCAACCACGTCTTCGTGATAGATGCCGGCCCGGATTTCCACATGATCACCGGCATGTGCGACGTTGGCCGCATGCTGGATGGTGCGGAACGGCGCGTTGATGTTGCCGGCGCTGTTGTCCGAGCCCCAGGGGGCGACGAATAGGCTGGCAGACAGCAACTGGCGGCCTTCCAGCGATTCAACCGACGGGGGACGGGCAAGGAGCGACTTCTCGCGCTTTGACGCGGAAGCCTGCTTCAAGGCCTTGCGGCTCGTTAAGGTGTGCTGATCGGACGCCCGGCGCCCGAAGACACCGAGACCCTTCCCGTTGGGGAAACGCTGGGGCATGCGCTCTCCTCTCGTTAGGCCGCGCGCAGCGGCAGGTACAACCAAAATGAACAAACGCTTTTAGCGGCTGTCTCAGAGCGGAACGCCGAAGGGGGGCGCCGGCGACGGCATGAATGCCGTCGTCGGACGCACGTTTATGTACACTGTGTGTGTGGCACAGTGTGCAACGCGCGCCCGGGGCGGTGTGTGGCCGCCCAACTGGCCCGATCGACCTGCTCATTATGCGGGGCCATTGAGGTGACAGAATCCTGCTGATGCAGGCGTACCGCCTCAACTTCTGACCCAGCTTGCAACGGTTTGCGTCAATCGCCGAAACAAATCCGGCGGGCGACGGGAGTACAAATATTCCCGGCGTGAACCAACCCGACTTTTTACAGCGAAAAGCTTGCAGTCCCCTCGGCGTGTGCCCCACGCCGACCAGGCATTCAAACCCACAAACCGCTACGTAGCCGCAATCCACTTGGAGTGGACGGTCGGACTATATAGACCGCATACGTCATTGCAAACCCTAAATACCTCGGAAAACAAAAATTTTCTCGAAGCGCTCGCGGCGGCGATGCAGCCCGCAAAATGCCTGTTTCTAAAGGCTTTTCATCATTTCATCACGAAATTGCCAAGCACATGCCGCAAGATTAAACAAAAGTTTCTCCATTGCGCGCCGCCCGGATCATCGGATTTTGGAAAGACAGTCAAACCTGACAAGCCGAGGCTTGGAACGATCGCCGGGGGCGTGCCCGAATTTCCGGGCAGTCGTAACCGTTGACATCCACCGCCTGCCAATGCCCCCCGGAAAATTGGGCACACCCATCGCCTCGCAACCGGGCGCGACCGTTGCAACTTCACTTCCGTGCCCTCTATCCGATCACGTTGGCCACTCATTGTCGGACATTGGCAGTCGGGCATTAAGCGGCCGACCTGCACTTCTTGCAAAAATCCGCATCCATCCCACGGGCTTTGTATCTTCCCCCCCGTTAAGTGGTTTGGCTGTTTCCAGACCAGGAGGTTCGTCATCGAGCCGAGGACCTCGACTTAAAGGAATCTGGTGCAACATGGCATGGAATGGATCAATGACTCGCAACCGATGGCCAAGAGCCGCCGCCGCAATACTGCTGTGCGCTATTTGCGGGCGCGCGTTTCCCAGCGACACCCCCCAACCTTGGAAAGCTCCGCCGCGCGCGGCACACAAGAAAAATCCGATTGCCGCCGACGGCGACTCGGTGTCGGCGGGAAGAACCGTCTACGCCAACAACTGCCTGGCATGCCACGGCCCGCACGGCCACGGCGACGGGCCCAAAGGCCGCGCGATGCATCGCAAGCCCTGCGATTTTTGCGACCCGCAAGTCCAGGCCCAGTCCGATGGCGCGCTCTTTTGGAAGATCAACGAGGGCAAACCTCCCATGCCGTCGTTCGATGAGATGCTCGGCGACGAAGACCGCTGGAATGTCATCAATTACATCCGCACCCTGCCGCGAAAGTGATTTGAACCATGAACCCGATCATACCGCTCGCGCTGGCGGCATTGCTGGCCGTCGCGCCGCTCGCGGGCGCGCGGGAAACGCCCCCCGCAAGCCAGCCAACCGTCTCGCGCCAGGAATACCAGAGACTGCTCCAACAGCAGGAGGCGATGCGCCGGGAAATCGAGCAGCTCAAGGCGGATCGCGCCGCGCCCGCCACGCAGCCAGTCGCCGCACCGGTAACGTACACTCCAGGATCCGGCACGACGTCGGAGAATCCCGCGGTCACCGCCGAGGATTTCGACGATCTGGACAACCGGTTGCGAAAACTCGCGCGGCAGGTGCATGGCGCATCGCCCGGCACGGAGCATCTGCTGATGGCCGGCGATGCCGCCGTGGGCTTCACCAATCAACGAAAGACCGATTCCACTTTCTATGCGAATGTGAGTCCCCTAATTCTCTGGCAGCCCACCGATCGCCTGCTCTTTGAAACGGCGTTGAGTTTCGGTCTGAACACCGATGCCGACTCAAACTCCTCCACCAGCGTGAATCTGGGGATTGCCGATGCCTCCTATGCCTTGAATGATTATTTAATTCTCGGCGGCGGCTTGTTCGTGGTTCCATTTGGGCAGTACCACAATCACTTTGATCCACCTTGGATCAACAAGCTTCCCGATGATCCGCTGGTCTTTGGCACAAATGGAATCGCACCGGTGAGCGAAGTCGGAATTTTCGCTCGCGGAGCGGCGCCGATCGGCGCGATGAAGCTCACATACGACGCCTACGCGACCAACGGCCCGCAACTGATCACGCGCAATCCCGCCAGCGCCGGCAGCCTTAACTTCGCGGACTATACTGATCTCAACAACGGCAAAGCGGTCGGCGGCCGCCTGGGGTTCCTTCCAACGCCGGAACTTGAAGCGGGCTATTCTTTCGAATATGCGCAGACTGCCCCCGATGGCTTCCCGCATGCCTACGCGCTGCTTCAGGCACTTGATGTGAACTGGGTTCAGGAGGTTCGCCCGCTGGGCGGCGTGATCACCACCCGCACGGAATGGGTCTGGTCGGACGTCGGGAACGCCACGTTCGATCGAAAAGGTTCACTGGGATTTGGCCCATTGTCATATAACAACTACCGCACCGGCGGATATGCCGAACTGGCCTATCGCCCCACGCTCGCCGGCAATCCTATTCTGCAAAACATGGAATTCGTCATGCGCTACGACCTGCTGCGAACCCCACTGCGCTCTCCCGGCGGCGAACACGAGCAGGCCATCGAGTTTGGCGTTGACTACTGGCTCACCCCCTCGGCGGTACTCAAGCTCTCTTATCAGATTGATGACAAGAAGATCGGGACCAGCCAGAACGCCGTCTTCCTGCAACTTGGATTTGGCCTCTGACACGCAACGAAAGGCGACCGATGCACGACACGATCCAAAACCCGCGGGCACTGGCGTCCATGCTGGCGATGGCGGCCGCGCTGTTGCTGCTTGCCGGCTGCGGCGCGAACCACACACCCGCTACTCGCGCCGCCGCGAACGACGGGCCGGCGGCAAGCGCAATCTCACAACAAGGCGGCGCTCAACTGTGGTCGGCGAATTGTTCTCGCTGCCACAACATGCGTCCCCCCGACAGTTTCAGCAGCGCCCAATGGCAGGCCATCACCATGCACATGCGCCTGCGCGCCAACCTGACCGGCCCCGAGCAACGAAAGATCGCCGCGTTTCTCGGCGTGAAGTCATCGACGAACTCAGAATGATGCGCCAGCCGGCGATGGCGTAAGGTGGGGACGCCCGTGTCACGATTGAGATTACATATTCCGGCCCTGACACCCTCTTGGTTTTTCCACAGATGGATAGCGCGTAGTCGCGCACGGCTATTTAGCCACACCCGGAGAATCTTCCTAAACATCTTCTCGTGGCCAATATTCCCTAGGCCCAGTACAATCTCCTTTGCTTCGACGCCGGACGTCTAACGGAGATTACCTATATGCCCGATCCCACTGCCGATCGTTTACGCCCGCATCCCGATGGGCGGTTCGCCGCGCTACAGCATGAGTTTAATTTGGATGAGGTGGCGGCAAGACTCAATGCGGAGGTTGAAGCCGGCGAGGCCGGGCACCGTCAGGAAATGCTTTACAAGCACGGCCCCACGTCGGTTACCCTGTTCGTATTCGGCCATCTCACCCGCCTGCCCCCGCATCGCACCAAGGGCGTGGTGACGATCCAGGTGCTCAAGGGCCATCTCCAGGTGACCGCGGAAAGCCAATCGCATAACCTTCACGCTGGCCATCTGCTCATTCTCGCCGCCGGCGTTCAACACGATGTGGTGGCGCGGGAAGAAAGCTGGATGTTATTGACCGTGAATCTGGAGACAACTGCCGTTCCGGGGAAGGCATGACCAATCGAATCGGGATTAAGCTGGCGTGCCCTGCGCAAAGGATTCCTTGCCGTATTTCGCGTAGTAATAATGAATGCTTCTACTGCTTACATTATACATGATGTCGGTCATTTCCTCGACCGTCCAGGGTTTGGGACGAAAGAAGAAGCTTCCGCGGTTGAAACCGGATTTTTCTCCTTCGTTTGTCACCGTGACACGATTGAGCGGCCCGAACATGTTAATGGTCACCACCCGGTCCAGGATGCTGCTCGTTTCCTCAAAGTCGCACCCGTCACCGAAGCATAAGAACGGAACAATACCCTCGGACAACATCGCTGTTCGAAAGCCAATCACATTCTTGCCTAAACGTTCAATGGCGTTCCCCATCGCCTGGCGAGGTTTGCCCTCCGTGGACCGGAGATCGTTGGTCCCTTGGTTCTTCACTTCAACAATCAGAATTGGGAAATAAGTGCCATTTTTGTCGAGCATGGACAGGATGCCGCCATCTGGCCGCATCGAGGATCCTTCGAAATGATAAAAAAAAGGAACGTCGGGAAAATGTCCATGCAGTCGTTGGACCACCTTCGCCAGTTTCCATTCCCGCTCATGTTGGAGGATCGCGCCGAACTCGTTTTGCAGTCGCTCAACCAAGCATGTGAGGGCCAAAATAACGCGCTTCTCCTGGTTTTTGGACGTTTTGTTGATGATCGTCCCGGCCCGCTGAAGGCGAAGCTCGTTCTTGCGCGACATAGATCCTCCTGATTAGCGGCGCTCCACTAAGAATAGCTGCTCCGTCACATGAATGCTGCGGCCGCTCAGGTTTCGGCTGCCTCGAAAAGTGTTGTACGGGATTTCGATGATTTCCAGGTTGCCAACGGCTTGGAGCATCGCGCGCATCTCACTGGGGGAAATGAAACCTTCATCGTTGAACGATACCAGCACATACGGCGCGTCAACATTCTGAACAAGGTCGGCCAGCCGGCGGAGGCACCGCGATCTGACGTTATAATCCGAACGTTGCCAATCGGTTGGTATTCCCGAAACGTTGCTCACGCTTTCGGGTCGCTTGTAATCGACGAGCAGGTTAAGCATGAAATAGTTGGATCCATACGGATGCTGGTTGTATGGCGGATCGAAATAGACCAGGTCCAGGCCGCGCACCTGCTTCACCAAAGCATTTGCATCCCGCTGGTGCACCTCGACCTCGGAATCAAATCGGCTCAAAATTGGAATCTCGGCCGTGATTTGGCCCCTGATCCGAAGCAGCGCATCCCCATTGCTGCCTCCGAACTTCCCGACGCCGGTGCTGCGATCTTTGTGAAATCCCTTAAAGACGCCCGACGTGTTGGCGTGTACAGAGGCTTCGGATAGCAACGGACCCAGTATAAGCTCTCGCCATTCAGGTTCGACGTCATCCAAAAGCTGTCGATAATGATCCAGCCGGCGCGCGTTGTCCCGCGTATAAAAGACGCGTTCCCCTGGCGCGATATTATTTTCGTCACGCGGCGCATAGAGCTCTTCCAGGAACCCAGGCGTCGCGCCGATATGCTCCACCGCCCTATTCAGATCGTTGACGATCTCTTTGAGGCGGCTCATATCAATCTCGCTGGCATTTCGCAAAAAACAGCGAGCCGCGACGGCGGAAAATGCTTCCAGGTCGTTGCTTATCAGGGAGGAAGCATGACGTTTGAAAAATCTTGACACAACCCCCGAGCCGGCGAATGCGTCCAACACGCGCAGGCGCTTCTTCCCAAGCCTTTTCTTCACGTTCACGACCGCTTTATCGATATGGCTCAAAAGCGATCGTTTGTTGCCGATATATGTGATCAGTTGCTGGCTGAGGTAGCGGGGGTTCTCCTCGTGCTCGCAATCCGCAAAGAGCAATTGTTGTGTGTTTTGCATCGGTGTAGGCATAGTCCGGTGCGACGGCATAGGCGGGCTGGCTTAGATTATCACTGGCGCCTCACTCCCCATCATCCTCGTCCTCCGCCGCCGCCGGCGTGGCGACTTTGGCGCGCCTGGCGGGCGGCTTGCGCTTGGCGCCGTGGGCGCGCTGGAGGGCCAGCCAAAACTCGTGCTCGGTGATGTCGCCGCCGGAGGCCTTGATGTACTCGGCGCGGGCGGAGTTGAAGTTGTCGCTGTAGGGAAGAATCTTCCCGCCGACCGCGTGACGGGACACGATCACCTTCACCTGCTTGATCTGATCTTCGGTGAGATTCACCTCCGGCACTTCCTCGGCGGCGGCGTTGCTGCTGGAACGCACGTACTTGAGGATCGCGCCGAATAACTGCTCATGGTCGGCGTTCTTGAAGGTGCGGTCCTGGAAGCCCTGCACCATCTCGTTGAATGCCGACGTGTACGGCAACTCATCGCGGGCAACCCCGGCGGCGTTGTACAATTCCTGGATGTGCTCCTGATCGATTGAGTTCAGTTTCAACGGGATGACCATGGGGAAAGCTCCTTAACAATGGACTTGGACGTTAAGATTGTAGAGACTGGCGGCGTCGGGTGCCAACCACGCGCCGCGACAATTCCGTAAATGTGCCGCAACACCAACAGGAGAATCATAGGCTAATGTGGTTTGATCTTCCCGGTTCCCCGGCCCGCTGGCAAGAGGCCGCCCGGCATTTGTCCAGGGCCGACCCGCGTCTGGCTGCGGTGATCCGCCGCGTGGGCCCCTGCACGCTGGCCCCCCGCCGCGATTATTTCGTGGCGTTGTGCAAGTCGATCTTCAGCCAGCAGATATCGGTGAAAGTGGCGGCGGTACTGTTCGCGCGCTTCCAAAACGAGTTCCCCGCCCGCCGGCCCACGCCCGCCCTGGCCCTCAAGGCGCTGGCCGCCGAGGGCGCGCTGGGCCGCTGCGGCTTATCGCGTCAGAAGGCGCTGTATCTGAACGATTTGGCCGATCATTTCATCTCCAATCGCATCCCCACGCGCCGGCTGTGCCGGATGAGCGATGAGGAGGTGATCGAGGCGCTTGTTGCCGTGAAGGGGATCGGGCGATGGACCGCCGAGATGTTTTTGATGTTCGTGCTGAACCGCCCGGACGTGCTGCCGGTGGATGATCTGGGGCTTCGCGAAGGCGTGCGCGAGATTTACGGCCTTGCGGTCCGGCCCACCGCCAAGGAGCTGACCGCACTTGCCGAGCCGTGGGCGCCTTATCGTTCCATTGGCACCTGGTATGTTTGGCGGCGAGGAGTTGGCGAGGGATCGGGCGATGCGCCGGTTGTGGGGAAGCATTCAGCAAAAATGCGGGGGAAAATCCGAAATCCGAAGCACGAAATCCGAAACAAATCCAAAGGAAGATAAACAGGGACCACCGCGCGGGATGCCTATTTGATGTTGTGTGGTGACTGGTCGGAGACTTCTTTAATTTCGACTAGCGCATAGCCTTGTTCCTTCGCTTCTTCGCGTATCTGAAGCCGCGCCCACACTTCTGCATCAAGTGCCACCCGCCGAATCTGGTCTACGATCTGGTCCGGCACCGTCCCGGAGAAGTCCTGAACCTTTTTGCCGATTTCCACCCGTATCGTGAAGAAAGGCTCCGTCCTCCCGGACTTATGCGTTAGACCTCCGATCAATGCCCCTCGCAATTCAAGGAACATATACGGGTAGCCCAGATCACGTACAGCCCGAAGCCGTTCGCCAGCCTGCATACCGGACACCGTGCGGAGGCGCGGTTTTGTGCGGGTCCGCGCCGCCACCGTCGCGCCCTCGGTAGCGATGAGTTCCAACACCCGCCCGTAACGCTGCCGCAATGGATACGAACGTTTCACGAGGGTCAGCGCCTCGGCGTTTGGCTGCGGGTCCATGACCAGCGACATGAGGACGTCGAATGCATGCCGGAGGCGACTGAGGTCAGGCGGTTTCCCTTGTTGTTCGTAGAAGAGCTTGGAAAACGAGCCGTCTCCGAGTTCTTCGGGCGACCGCTCCTCTACCTTCAGTTCAACTGCGTATGACGATTCGGAAGTCATTCCGAGTCGGAGGATGGGCGGCGGCGCTTCAATCGACACACAGATATCGGCGAACAGGCGGCTCGCCAACTGGACGAATTCGCCAAAGAATCCCGCGTCAATCTCATGCGTCTTCACGGGTCCGCCGTCGAATGCGATTTGGGCGTCGCTGTCCGATTTGGCGAACCTCGCGAGTTCCTCATCCGCGAGTTGCTCGGCCTCCAGCTCTGCCGTCAGCAGGGCGCCTGATTCAGGGATCGCCTCTGCTGGCAGATCATTGAGCGACACATTCCAAACATGAATGACGCGCCCGTCGGGCTGAACATCCATGAGCCACAGCGGCGAGCGGACCATCGCGGACCGAAGTGGGATCAAGCCGTTCTTTAGGTCTGAAACTGTGAAATCGCTCGTCTTGAACACCACATATCGCGATGTATGAACCCCGACCGCGCACAGGTTCGCGAGCAGCAAGACGCCGTCGCGGTCACGAAACGTGAAGGTGAGAGGTACATCCAGGGCATCAAGCACCTCGATAGGCTTTACGGCTTCAAACCCGTGGGCAGCGGCGATCGGAGATTTAACATGCCATAGCGCCATCATTGAACCCGCTCAGTAAAGATCGCATGCATTGATTTTGTACCACAGATCCAAAACGAATGATGATGGTCCTTTCCTTCGGAAACGACACCGCTATCGCGCCGGATTTTCCCCGCCGAAATGTATCGACAAACGAGTCCTCGCCCGCGCTTACGCATGCTGGCACATAACCTGCCTATTGTGCCCAAATCGCTGAAGATGGAGTTCGCCCGCAGCACGCATTCATCCCCGCCGGCGTATACCGATCGCTGTGCGGCTGTAAGGAAATCGGCTTCGTCTGGAGGATCGGCGGCGTGGAAGGCGTAGAAGGTTTCTTCAACCGGCGCGGAACTCGGCGGAGGGCAATGCGTCAGGTCCTTGAGGCGGTCAAAGTCGTGATCGAAAGCGTTTCCTTCGTGCGGCTTAAACGGTGACGGTCTTGGATTCGTCGGTTCCATTGGCCGCCGCCGATTTGGAATTGCTGTAAACGGGACTTGAATATGTATAACATTTGCGGTGTTCGCAGGTTCTAAAACCCGCGCAACCTTCCAATTTCGCCACGACCAGAGCAGTTGGCGATGATAACGCCGTGCCTGGTCTAAGGCAAGAGCGCCCGTCATCGGATTGCGTAAAGTTCACACTTCCGTTTGAACTTGTTTCGGATTTCGTGCTTCGGATTTCGGATTTTTGGGCTTTATTTGCCTAATGCTCCGGCCCCAGCGCATCCAGTTGTTCCTGTAGCTTCCGCACCTGCACGACCAGGTCCGGGAGCTTGCGGAGGGCGGCTTGTTCGCGGAGGGTTTGGCGGTGAGGGATGGCGGGGATGCCGCTGACGATGGCCTTGGGGGCTACTTCGTCGGCGACGCCGCTCTTGGCGGCGACCATCGCGCCGTCGCCGATGGTCACATGATCGCGGATGGCGACCTGTCCGCCGAGCACTACTCCCGTTCCAAGTGTTGCGGACCCAGCCATGCCGGCCTGGCCTACGATGATGCAATGCGGGCCCGTGATGGCGTTGTGGCCGATCTGCACGAGATTATCGAGCTTGCTGCCCCGGCCAATTCGCGTGGCGCTGAGCTTGGCGCGGTCGATGCAGGTACACGAGCCGATCTCGACGTCGTCTTCGATGATGACGGTGCCGATCTGCGGCACCTTCTGATGCCCGCTGCCGTCCCAGCGATAGCCAAAGCCGTCGGAACCCAAAACGCTGTTGGCGTGAATAATCACCCGGTTGCCAATGGTGATGCGCTCGCGGATGACCACGTTGGGGTATAGTTCACAGTCTTCGCCCAGGATGGTGTCGTCTCCGACATACACGCCCGGATGCAGCACGGTGCGGGCGCCGATCCGGGCGCGCTGGCCGATGAAGACGAATGGCCCGATTGCGACGCCTTCGCCCAAAACGGCCGAGGATGTCACGCGGGCGAGGCCATCCACGCCCGCCGGCGGACGGGGCACGGGGGGGGCGAACAGCTTGAGTACCTGCGCCACCGCCAAGTCGGCATCCTCCACGATAAGGGCAGGCCGGGTCCAGGATGCCGGCAGTTTCACGCGCTTTTGCGCCACGACGGCGGCGGCGCGGGTTTTCGCCAGCTCCGGCAGATACGAGTCGGACCCGACAAATGAAAGATCCTCGGCCCCCGCCTCGAGCAGCGTGGAAACGCCGGCGATATTCAACGGCTCACCCGCCGGCGCGGGGCAGCCCAGCAGGGCCGCGATTTGCGATAGCGTCGGCATCGTCATCCCCGCTTATTGCTTCTTTTCCATGGCATACTTCGCGTCGAGAAGCGCCAATACCTTTTCGCTGATGTCCAGGCGCGGGTTGGCATAGAGCACGTTTCGGTTGTGAATCAGCTCGCGCAGTTCGTTGGCGGTCACTCCCTCCACATTGCTAATCTCCTGGCGGCCATCGGTGATGACCAGGTCGATGTGATCCCGCTGGGCGATTTCGCCGACGGCTGCCTCCAGCTTGTCATACAGGTTCTTGAGAATCAACTTTTGCTCGCGATCGTCGGCGCGCTGGGTTGTCTTGGCCCATACCTCGTATTCAGCCTCGGCGGTGTCAATTTGTGAACTGATGTCGCGATAGGAGGGATGAGAGGGATTGATGTCCGAGCGCTGGTCCTGGAGGGCCTGGATGTGTTTTTTCTTGTCGTTGCTTTTGGCCACGTTGTCGCGGCCTTTTTGCGCGACTTGTTCCTTGATCGCCGCGGTTTCCTTCATATGCAGAAAGACCCAGGTCGGCTTGACCACCGCGATTCGAGTTGTCTGGCCGGCGGGGGGCGCGGAGGCGCCTGCCGGCGCCGCGCCGCCGGGCGCGCCCAACACGGCAGTGGATGAAACAACCGCGCCCAAGGCGCCCAAAACAAGCAGCGGGATCAAGCGATGAAATCGCATGGGAAATTCCTTTCAGGAATAAAGTCGTCGGAAAAGCGGACGTTGAAAAGAGAGATCGGCATCGGCATGGACTCCTCTATTGGGCAAATCCGAGCGAAAAGCTGATAAATTGCGTCTGATCGTATCGGCCCTTGGTGATGGGGGTGGCAAAGTCAATGGCGATCGGCGTTTGCCCCAGGATCGGCAGTGTGAGCCGCACGCCGGTGCCGATGCTCGTGCGGATGGTGCCCAGGTGAAACTGCGGCTCAATATCGCCCACATCGGTAAATACCACGCCGCGCAGGGTCTCGCCATAGACGGGGAAGTTGAGTTCGGCGGTTGCGGTGGTGGCGAAGTTGCCGCCGATCGGGTCGCCGCCGACCGGATCGATTCCGCGCCCGGCGCGCGGGCTTACGCCGCGAAAGGCAAATCCGCGCAATGAACCGATGCCGCCTTCGTAAAAACGCTCGAAGAACGGCGCGTTGCCGGGGATGTAGCCCGCGAAGCCGTGCAGACCGAGGACTGTCTTGCGGTCCAGAAGATCGGAGCTGACGGCCTGATATCCGTCCCATTTCACGCTCAGGCGGCTAAAGCTGTAGTCGCCGCCGGCGGCGCCGACGTATTCATAGCCGAAATTCGTGACGGTGCCGGTGTACGGCAGAAAGCCGGGGTTGGTCGTATCGCGGCGGAGCGATAGGCTCAGGCCCGTCAGCTCGTGGTGCCCGCGGGCTGCCAGAATCTCTTCGGGCCGGTACTTTTCGTTATCAACGCGATAAATCTTCACCTGCTCGGCACGCAATCCCACGCTGCTCGACCAGATGAAATCATCGAAGCGCTTGGTAAGTTGCACCGAATCCCCCAGCCGCCGGTCATCATAATGCTCGCGGAGCCGGTCGCGCAGATAAATCTCCTCGCTGAAGGCATACGGCTGATCGAGAAAATACGGATCGACGAACCGAAGGCTGGCATTGGTGGCGATGGTGCCCGGCTGGAAAGTGGCGATAAAGGCCTGGCCGGCTCCGCGGAAGGCGCGGTCGGAAAGGATGTCGCGCGGGTCGTTGGGAATCTGCGCGATGTCGAAATTGTTCTGCCGCAGCGTGATGTCGCCGCCGATGCCCCCGTTGCTGTTCAGGCCCGCGCCAACGTTGAAGGTTGCCGTGCGGCCCTCGGTCACTTCAACCTGCACGTCGCGGTATTCGGGATCCTCCCCAACCGGCGTGACCGTGACGCTGGAAAAATAGGGCAATGAACGCAGCCGCGCCAGTGCATCTTCAACATCCCCGCTGTTGTAAAGCGTGCCGGGCGCCATGTGGCGGAACTCGCGCAACACCAGCTTTTCCTGGCTGATCGAGTTGCCCTTTACGTAAACCGAGCGCAAATGAAACGGCTTGCCCTCGTGGATGTCATATACCAGATCGACCTTCCCGGGCTCGATGAACACCACATGCCGGGGCTCGATCCGAAGATAATCATCGTTTCGGTTGCTCGGATCCGATTCGTAGATGTAGCCCAGGCCGCTGTAGTCTTTCACGATTCGCTTTACATCCAGCGACAGCTTTTCCTGGTCCCAGAAATTGCCGGGGGTGAGCTTGAGCCCCTGGCGCAACTGCGCATCGTGCAGGTGTGAGTTGAACTCGAAATTCACTTGCCGGATCGTGTATCGGCGGCCTTCATCAATGATAAAGTCCACCTCCATCTCCGAAACATCCGGCGAGTAAATTAGCTTTCGCCCCACGCGCACGTCGAAGAAGCCGTGATCTTCGTAAAACTTGTGCAGCGAGGCCACGTCCTCCTCGGCCTGGGTGGCATCATATTTTCCGGCGCGAAAAATCGGGAGCCACGATCGCGTTTTCACGTTTTTGGCCAGGCGGTCGCCATCGAAGGATTTGGCGCCGATGAAATCAACCTTGCGGATTCGGACGCGCGGGCCCTGGACGATATTGAAAATCACATCGGCGCGCTTTGTCAGCGGCTCACTTGGCACCCGCACTTCGGCAAACGGGTAGTTTTTATCACGATATTGGCTGATGATCGTTTGGCGGGCAATGGCGATGCGAAAAGCGTCGATGGCCTGGCCCGCCCGCAAGTCAATGGCGGTGCGCAGGGTCTCGGTGCTGATGGCGCGGTTTCCGTTGAACGCCACCGAATGGATCAATTGCTGCTCGGTGATTTGAAAGACAATGATGACCCCGCCGGCCCGCGTCGGCTCAACGCGGGCTTCAACATTGGCGAATTTCCTGAGCTCAAAGATGCGCTGGTAATCTTCCTGAACCGTGGCGGGGTCAAAGCGATCGCCCTTTTTCGTGCGGATCAGGTTGTCGATGAGCCGCTGGGACACGCTGGTGTTTCCCAGGATGCGGACGCCTTCAATGATCCGCCCCTTCAACTGCGGTGTCGGATCGGGCCGGCTGGCGGGCGGCCGCGCGGGCGTCCGTTGCACTTGCCCGCGCACCGGCCCACACAGCGCGGCCAGCGACAAAATAAGTCCGGGAATGATAAGCCGGTTGCAGACCCTGCGCAACGGTGGCTTTCGCTGTTTCTTTGGTTTCACGCGCTAGACCGATCCGCAAATGACCCATGCCCCGGAGCGGCCTGCTGCCGTTCCGGGCGGTGCGGGGAGTGTAACGCGGCGGATTTCGTTGTAAAGCCAGCAGGGCTATACTCAGGAGTGCGAGTCTATCTGTGGAAAAATCAGGAGGGTGTCAGGGCCGGAATATGTAACCTCAGTCGTGACACGGGCGTCCCGCCCGTGCGTGTTGCATGGAACTCACGATACGTCGATATTCCCTACTCGACAGTCGTAAGCACGGGCGGAACGCCCGTGTCACAATAAAGGATCTCAATCCACGAATGGCATCGGTTCGCTGAATTGCAATGTCGGACGCGATCATTGCTGCCCGACGTGAACGGCGCGTGTTCGCCCACGGCTATTTAGTGCGACAGCTTGTTTTTGGCCCCGCCCTCGCCGTCGGCCAGAAAGGCATTTCAAATGCTCACAAAAACGCGGTCTGGAGTCTTCGGGCTTGCAATCGTCCTGTTGGTGATGGCTTTGGCAGGGCACGTCCTTCGCGCGCAGGTTTCGACGGAGGAAGCGCAGCGCCGGCTTGCGGCAAAGCAATTGGCCGCCCGGCCGCCGGCCAGTCAGCCCGCCGGTGAGCTTGAGCGCCTGCGCGCGGAGAACCGGCGGCTGCGGGTGCGCGTGATGTCGCTGCAGGAGGAAATCCAGACGCTCAAGGCGGCGCTGGTACAAGCCGACAAGGCCGGCGCCGCCACCCGCCCGGCGCCCGAGGCGGCCATCGCCGGTCGCTGGCGCGGCGGGGACATCACCACCGGATCGGGGTATGTCATCGATTTTGCCCCCGACGGCACCTATAAACAAAACTTCATCGCGTACGATCAAAGGGACGCCGGGCATTTCAAGGCCGTCGGCGACACCCTGGAAATGTGGAGCAACAAAACGCCCGAGGATCGAAAACACAATCAATACCAAATCGCCCTGGCCAACGGCCAGCTCACGCTGACGCCGCTTGTGGTTGATGGCGCACAGGTGAAGCATGGCCGGGGGCTGGTGTTGCGCAAGGCCGAGTAACCGCTGGGCGCCCGCCGCAATCCAAAGGAAGGTGGCAGGGAAATCCGAAATCCGAATCCCCGAAATCCGAATGAAGAGGGAGAGGGAGAGGAATTCCGAAATCCGAATGCCCGAAATCCGAATGGAGAGGGAGAGAAATTCCGAAATCCGAATTCCCGAAATTCGAATGAGGGGGGTGCGCTGTCTTCTCCTCATTCGGGCATTCGGAATTCGGGAATTCGGATTTAGCGTACCGGCACCCTCATTTACTCAACATCACACGTTCCAAAAACCCCGTATCCACATCCCCGCTCTGGAAGTTCTGATTGTCCATGATCTGCAATTGCAGCGGGATGGTGGTTTTGATGGGGGCGACGTGGAACTCGCTTAGGGCTCTTCGCATGGTGGCGATGGCCTGGGCGCGGGTGGGGCGGTGCACGATCAGCTTGGCGATCATCGAATCATAGTTGGGCGGGATGCGGTAGCCGGCGTAAACGTGGGTGTCGATGCGGACGCCCGGGCCGCCGGGGAGGCGAAGCTCCTGGATCAGGCCGGGGCAGGGGGCGAAGTTGCGGTCGGGATCCTCGGCGTTGATCCGGCACTCGATCGCGTGGCCGCGCTGCGTCACTTCCTTTTGCGTGAAGGAAAGTTTTTCGCCGGCGGCAACGCGGATTTGCTCCTTGATCAGATCAATCCCCGTCACCTGCTCGGTGACCGGATGCTCGACCTGGATGCGGGCGTTCACTTCAAGCAGAAAAAATTTCTGCTGCTTATCGACGAGGAACTCGACGGTTCCGGCGTTCTGATAGCCTGCCGCCTTGATCAGGCGCACCGCCGACTGGCACAACACTTCGCGCGTTTCGGGCTTGAGCACCGGGCAAGGCGATTCCTCGACCAGCTTTTGATGGCGGCGCTGCATCGAGCAATCGCGCTCCCACAGATGCACGGCATTTCCATGCGAATCGGCCATGATCTGCACTTCCACATGCCGGCCAAACTCGACGTATTTCTCGATGTAGACCGTTGAATCCTTAAATGCGTTTTCCGCCTCGGCCTGGGCCTGGCGGATGCCGGCGCGCAGGGAGATGTCGTTGTGTGCGACGCGCATGCCCTTTCCCCCGCCTCCAGCGGCGGCCTTGATGATGACCGGATAGCCGATTTCCCCGGCGATTTTGAGGGCCTGTTTCTCATCGTCGATCGCGCCCTCCGAGCCGGGCACGGTCGGCACCTTCGCCTTGCGGGCCAGTTTTTTGCAGGCGACCTTATCGCCCACCGCCGCCATCGCGCTGACGGGCGGGCCGATGAACTCAATATTGCAGGCCCGGCAAATCTCGGCGAAATGGGCGTTTTCCGCCAGAAATCCATAGCCGGGATGAATCGCCTGCACGTCGGAAATCTCGGCGGCGGCGATGATGCGGTCGATCTTCAGGTAGCTCTTCACCGAGGGCGCTTCGCCGATACAAATGGCCTGGTCGGCCATCTTGAGATACGCGGCATCCTTGTCGGCCTCTGAATAGACTACGGCAGTCTGAATGCCCATCTCCCGGCAGGCGCGGATCACACGCAGGGCGATCTCACCTCGATTGGCGATCAGGATCTTCGAGAACATGAGTCCCTTAGCTTGCTTTCACCAGGAACAAGACCTGACCGAAATCCACCGGCTGCCCATCCTGCACGAGAATCCTGGCGATGACGCCGCTGCACTCGGCTTTATGCACGTTGAAGTTTTTCATCGCCTCAATGATGCAGACATCCGTGGTTTCATCCACCTGCGAACCGACGTTTACATACGACTTAGCGCCCTTCGCTGGGGCGGAGTAGAAGGTGCCGACCATGGGGCTCTTGATCTTGAGGAGGCCCGCCTCCTCGTCACCGGCGGGTGCTGGCCCGCCGTTGCCCCCGTTGGCCGCGCTGGGCGCCAGCGTCGGGCCGGCATGTGCCGGCATGGAGGGATAGGCCATCATTTGCGCTTGCGGGATTGCCGAGGGATCGACGCCGCGCTTCAGCGCGATGCGCTGGCCGCCGTCGCTAAGTTCCAGGGCGGACAAGCCGTTGTCGGCCATCAGCTTGACAAGCCGTTCGAGCAGCGCCAAGTCCATCGGCCCGGAATGCTTCGCGGCGGCCGGGGCCGGCGGGGCGCTGGCGTGTTTCTTGCGTTTTTCACTCAATGTGGCAGCCCTCAAAAGTCCGCTCGAGGTTCGAGAGGACCTCGCAGCCGGAATGGGTGATCAGCACGTTGTCCTCGATGCGCACGCCCCCCTCGCCGGGCAGATAAATGCCCGGCTCGATGGTCACGACCATGCCCGGGCGCAGCTCTTCGTCGGCGCCCCATTTGCTCATGCGCGGCAGTTCATGAATTTCGCGCCCGATGCCGTGGCCCAGGCCGTGGCCAAATTCCTTGCCATATCCCGCCCGCTCGATGACATCGCGGGCCACGCGGTCGGCCTGCAACGTGGTGGCGCCGGGCCGCAAAAACCTGATCGCCGTCTGATGCGCCTCAGAGACGACTTTGTATATTTCCTTGATGCGCGGGCTGACGCGGCCCAGCATCATGGTGCGGGTCAGGTCGCTGCAATAGCCGCGATAGACCGCGCCCCAGTCGATCAGCACCGGCTGATCCCGGCCCAGCATCACCTCGCGCTCGCCGGGCCGATAGTGCGGCAGCGAACTGTTGGCGCCGGCGGCCACCGTCAATGGAAAACTCGCGGATGAGGCCCCGCGCGATCGCAATTCCGAAATCAAAAGCCCCGCCAGATGGCTCTCGGTCTGCCCGACCTGAATGTCCGCGCGGATGGCCTCGAAAGCCTCCTCCGCCACGTTGATCGACTTGCGGATCAGGTCCACCTCGTTGTCGTCCTTCACCTTGCGGATGTTGTACATCACGTCTTCCAGGGGGACGAGCTCGGGCTCGCGGGAGTCGCCGTTGTGGCTTTTATTTTTCTGATCCTTGAAGGCGCGTTCGATGGCGTCCACCTGCCCGTATGTGGTGAAGTTTGCTTCAAACCCCACCCGCGAGACCTTGGCCTCGACGAGGAGGGCCGCCAGCGACTGCGCCATTTTGCCTTCGGAAATGGTGGTTTTCACCCACCCCGCTTCGATCTCGACCTGCTCGCGATACCGGAAGTCGGTGATGAGAAAGAAGTCTTTTTCGGTGATGAGGCCGACGGAGTTTTCGCCGGTGAAGTTGGTGAGATATGCCAGATCGGGCGCATGGGTGAGGAGCAGTCCATCGAGCTTGAGCTGCTTGAGACCGTCGCGGACACTTTTGTGCCGGACTTTGAGATAGGCCTTGGCCCGGCTGACAACGGGTTTTGTTTGCATACGCGATAGCTTGTAAGCTGCCGTCCACGCGGAATAAGCGAAGACCGGAAAGTGGGCGGACGATATGCGCATCACGACAAGCTGTCAACCGCTGGGCGGCGTCAGCTAATTGTTGGGCGTTGTGCCTATGGACGGCGGCGCCCAGGCGCCGGCTCGGTGCGAGGCAGGCGGGCGCCGCAGTTGGGGCAGAATTCGTCGTCGTCGGAACATTCGTAGCCACATTCGGGGCATTGGATTCGGGCGGCATTCGAGTTGGCTTTCGCATGGGCGAGGCTCCCGCCTTGCACGGCCGGCGCGCTGGCGGCCAACCCTGATGCAGGCGCGGATAAGATCAGATCGATCCGCGGCAGGAATTTGCGCATTGCATCGTCGAGCGCCACGCGGACGACCTGGGTCGCCTGTTGCTTATTGAGCCTCAACTCGCCAAATGGCTCGCGCGGGTTGCTGAAGGATAAGCCAATCCCCTCCGGCGAACAGACCCGCCGGAAATCGTCGCGCACGCTCGCCGCCACCGCCCCGGTCGCCGGATTCACCAGGCGCATCTCGATTTGGCAGGTGGTGGTGATTCGCGGTTTGGGCGCTTTGATGCGAAGCAGGCTTTCGACATTGGCGACGCTGACCGTGGCCGGCAGATCCGCGCCGCGAATGGAAAGATTCGAGAGCGTGCAGACAAGTAGATAATCGATGCCGCGCAGCGCAATTGGATGAGGGAGCCTGCCCGGCCGCGTCGCGTTGCCAGGGTCCTGCTCTTGCATCAATGCCGCCAGACGAATCCGCTCGATGAGGTTGAACCGATCGGCCTCATCGAGCATCCAGAACAATTGATCGGCGGCGATCTGCCCCGGATTGACATCGCTGGCGATACCGGTTGCCACGCTAACCGTCGGCGCCGGCACACCCACGCGGGGACGCGAAGCGCCCATTGGCGCCGCGGGATAATGCCCCGGAATCGCGAAAAACTCCTCCGTTTGCGAAGCCTTGGGAGCTCCAGCACATCCGCCCACAGCCAACGCCACCCACGGCAGCGCGAAAAAACCCAGCAAACGTACGCTGATCATGTGATCTGCTCCCTTTACCCACATTAGGTTATTGTGAATCCGCCGGCGGCCTGGGGGATTGAATCGGAGGATCGGCCGCGGGGTCTTCATCGTGGAGTGTCTGCAGAAGCTTGCCTTTATGCGACTGATCCACGCTTTGGCCCAGCAATTTGGCGATTTGTTTGCTGATATAGGGCGCCACGATCGTGTTGGGCCGGGGATCTGAAACCGTTCCAGTAAGGTCCACCTGGTAGAGAGCCTGGCGTGTCGCGACGTTCACGCCCTCTTGCACGCGGTCCAGCACACCTCCCACCACGCCGCCCCCGGCCCGCTCGCTCCATCGGCCCAGCACGTCGGCGATAAGCTGGAAGCGGAGCCGCCCGTCAAAGGTTACGTCACCGGCGCCTTCCACGCCCAGCGCGGGCGCGCTTGCGATGGCGCGGTCGAAGTGGATGACGCGATTGGCGATGTGAAACCGCCCGGCGGCTTCCCCGACAGTGATGGCCTCCTTTACCTCGACGCTGTCGGCGATGCTCTTCATCAGCGGCACACGCCAGAAATCGCCGTCCAGAATTTCAAATTCCCCGCGCCCCATAAGGCCGGCATAGGCGGGCGCGTTGCCGGTTGGCAGCGTGCCGTCCAACTCCATGACCAGCACGCCCCGGCCCGAAAGCGGCGCCGCCGGCTTGCCGGGGTCGGCCAGATAGCGGCCCAGTTGTTTCAGGTCCACATTGCGCAACGCCGCGTTCAGGTGATATCGCTTTTGGCCCCGCGGTTCGATCGCGCCGATCGCACTGACGCTTCCATCCAATGCCCATCCCGTAAAATGCGTGATCCGCGCCATGGCGGGCGTCAAATACGCGATCGCGTTGATCCCCGTGATTGGAATCCGTCGCTCCCCCACCGCCATCCGGCCGCGCGTGGTATGGACCTGCAGGTTGTAGTCGAGCGCTTCGGCCGGCTTGCGAGTATCGATATCCATTCTCCCTTCAAAAAAGAACGGCCCAACCGGGTTGCATTGCGAAAGCAGGCCCGCGAGGGCCGCCGGGTAGTGCTGCCCAGGACCGAAGGTTATGCATCCAGAGGCATCGCTGACATGAATCTTCCCCGGAAGGTCTGCCAGCGCGACATGCACTTCCTTGAGATACATAAGGTTTCCATCGACCGATCCGCGCAGGCGCCTCAGCGTGATGACGCCGTCGGCCACGGTGATCGAAGCGGGCGTAATGGAATCGATCGGCGCGTCAAACCCCTCTGGCTGCAACGACAAATCTCGCGGCGACAAACCAAGAGTGGCGGCATAACGATTCAGATCATGAGGTTGCAGGGGCCCAGTGGCCTGTAGCGAAAAATCCAGCCCGCCTCGCAGACGCAGATTTGCCAGCGTCGCGCGCATCGCGGCCGGGAGCGCGACACGGGCCTGGCCGGGTTGTAGATGGCCTTGCAGACCGCCCAGACTCCAGGTCTGCCGGCCCATATCCGCCACCATAAGCGCGTCGCGGATTTGAAGACTCGAATCGCCCGCCGCGATATCCAATCGATCGAGCCGGGCTGTCGGGCGACGGCCAGGCGCGGGGGCGCCCTTCCCAGCCCAAACGCCCTGCGAACCATCCGTCAGCTCGATCTTGAGCGCGACCCGATCCAGCGCTGTCCCGTAAACCGGAACTCGCGCGCTGGCCTGACGAAGCTCAAGCACCAATTGGTAGACGCTCGAACCCGGATCGCGCAGCGGCAACACGCCCGACAGGTCAATACTCAATGCCCCCCGGGCGCCCCATTCGCGCAGCGGCTGCTGAATCTCCGCGGACAGTGCGCTCTCTCGCTCGTCGTAATTCACATTAACGCGAAGTGCGCAGCTCTGGATTCGCAGCACCAGGTCGTCCAAGTCAGCAGTCCCGCTGGACTCCAGGGTCGCCAGGGGTGTGTTGTTCACTTTCATCCGATAGGCATAGCTGGCGTCGTTCCGCCGGGAAGTGCTCAAGTCGATATCCAGGTTCTTCCAGGTCATGGGGACGGCGCCGCGCCGGCATTGGTTCTCGTAGATGATCCGGCCGCCGCGCATTGCCAGATGCGTCAGGCGAAACATCTCCGACAGCCGTCCGCGCCGCGCCGCCGCTCCCGGAGCGGCCGAGTTGCCCGCCGAGGCCGAGCTTGCCCCCGCCGGCCCCGGTACCGAAGCATCGTCACTTTTCGCTAAAACCCTGCGGCCTGACAGGCCGGCGCTGGTGCGAATCAGGTGAACGACGGGGTTGTCGAGCGTCAAACTTTGTATCACCAGCGGCCCGCTCCCCAGCGGAAACCTGGCAAGCCGCAATTGCAGCCGCGGAATGCGCAGCAATTCCAGCCGCGTTCCATCAGACCCGGCGGTGACAAGGACAGCGTCGGAAACGGTGACGCCATACGGCATGTTGTACGTCAGCTTCCCGATCTCCAGCTTCGCGTCGAGCTGGTCCGCGATCATCGACTGGAGCCGATGCCTGATGAAACTCCGCGCGAGAATCGGCCCCAGAACCCAAAGCGCGGTCCCCAACAGCAAAACACCCAGAATCACGCGCTGCCATCGGCGCGTACGTGGCGTCATGTGAAGCTCCTAAGAAACCGGACCTCTATCGCCGTGGCCAATTGCTGGCCAGCGAGGTTCCGGAAAATCGCAGGTTATCGCGTATTCGCGATAGGGTCAATCCCATGCCGATATGAAAAGGGCCGGCCCAGCGCCGGTCTGCCTCAATTCCTGGAGATAGCACCCCGCGCCGTGCGGAAGGCGGAGGTGCCGCTTGAAAAACCGCGGGCCGCGGCTATGCTTCCACGCCTGCGCGTGGCGATTGCGCTGGCGCCATAATTCGCCGAAGTAGCTCAACGGTAGAGCACCGCTTTCGTAAAGCGGGGGTTAAGAGTTCAAATCTCTTCTTCGGCTATCCGCCAATCATCAAGGAGCGTCATGCGAATACTTAGAGCTTGGTCGCGCGTGCCGTTTGTCACGGTAGGTCTTTTGTTAGCTATTTGCATGCTGGCTCTTTATGCGATGCCAGTTGTGATGTATCCGGCTGCTTCGGATACCCAAGCGCAAGTCCATTTGGCCAAGACGTTTGTCGCCGCGGTTGGCATTCCATTTTCACTTCTTTGGGCAACCGCCGCCTTCGTCATTATGGGCGCTATTGAACTTTGGATAGCGGGTCGAATATGGAAGGCGTAATGGCGTTCGCGCAATCGCGGCAGGCCTTCGATCCAACTTGGCTTCTCGAAACGAGTCGAAGGAAACATGGCACACCGCCTCATCGTGGTCCTCATACTGTTTGCGGTCCTCACCGTACACGCCGCCGAGCCGACGCGCTTCAGCCAATGGAAGAACGGCCCCCCGTCTGATCCGGGCTATTTCCCAATTGCGGTCTGGCTGCAAAGCCCCAGTCAGGCGGCAAAATATAAAGCCGCCGGCGTTAATTTGTATCTGGCGCTTTGGGACGGCCCGACCCAGCGGCAGCTTGCCGACTTGAAGGCCGCGGGGATGCCGGTGATCTGCGAGCAGAATGCGGTGGGGCTGGCGCATATTCATGATTCCACGATCGTGGGCTGGATGCAGCCCGATGAGCCGGACAATGCGCAGGAGGTTCGAGACCCGGTCACCGGCAAAAGTAGCTATGGGCCACCGACCCGGCCGCAAAAGATCATTGAGGATTACGAAAAGATGCGCAAGGCCGATCCGAGCCGGCCGATCTATCTGGGCCTGGGGCAGGGCGTGGCCAACGACCAATGGAATGGCCGAGGATCCGAAGGCAAACCAGAGGATTATCCGCTGTACGTTCGAGGCGGCGACATCATCAGCTATGACATTTATCCCATCGCCGGCCTGTCCAAACCGCGCCCGCAAGATTTTTTGTGGCTGATCGCCAAAGGCGTCGATCGCATCCATCACTGGACCGGCGGCAAAAAGATTCAATGGAACGTAGTCGAATGCACCCACATAGGCGACGCAAATCGCCAGGCAACGCCGCACCAGGTGCGGGCCGAGGTGTGGATGTCACTGATCCACGGCTCAACCGGCGTCGTCTGGTTCGTCCATCAGTTTAAGCCTAAGTTTAATGAACACGCCCTGCTGGATGATCCGCCGATGCTGGCTGCCGTCAGCGCGATCAATCGCCAGATTCATGATCTGGCGCCGGTGCTGAATAGTCCGAGCATAGACGCCGTGAAAGTGTCATTCAATGCGCCAAACGCGCCGGTCGATGCGATGGCCAAACGGTATAAAGGCGCGACCTACGTGTTTGCCGTGGCGATGCGCAACGCGAAGGCGCGAGCCACGTTCGTCGCTCCGGGTCTCAAGCCTGGAACCTCAATCGAAGTGATCGGCGACAATCGGCGGGTAATGAGCGCCGATGGAACATTCGAGGACGATTTCGGGCCGTATGACGTTCGGCTGTATAGGATGGCCGAGTAAAAGGCATTGCGTAGGGAGCGCCGGCACCCAAGCGACATCTGAAAATCCGAAATCCGAAGCACGAAATCCGAAACAAATCCAAAAGCAGGAAAAACGGAAAATTCAAAGGGCGCGTCCGGGCCGTTCTTGTTTTGAGATTTCTTCCTTTGAGTTTTGAGATTGTTTCGGATTTCGAGCTTCGGATTTCGGATTTTCCTCCCCTTCAAGGATATCATGCAGTCTCTGGTTTTTTTGGCAAGATTTCCAGGTGATTTATGCCGCTTGTGATAGTTTTTCGATTTTTGCCTCGCGTGCCGCGTGTAGGGCGGCGGTCACCTGCCGTCCTTTGTCGCTCATC
>DASRLH010000435.1:0-10657 GCA_035648595.1 Tepidisphaeraceae bacterium | reverse complement strand
GCGTCCATGCGCAAGCTCCTTTCGTGGGTGAAAGCTCAATTTTTGCTGCGAAGCTTCGCGACGACGAAACCAACATACACTCCCCACCGCGCGGGCGATACCTAACATATGCCGAACTTCTCAAATGCGATTGCCCTGGTTGCAGGGCTTTGCCGGAGTAGGATTCCGTGACAAGCAGCCGCGAGACAGATATAATGGCGGCTACAAGAGCGCGCGATGTTGCAAAAATTCGACACAACCAAAGTTACACAAGCCGCTGCATTTCTGCTCAAGCGCCATAACGGGTTTATAACCCGAATTCGGCTGCTGAAGCTGCTCTACATCGCGGACCGTGAATTGATTCGGGAGACGCATCGGCCGCTGACGGGCGATAATCCCGTCGCGATGGACAATGGGCCGGTGCTGACAAAAACCTACGACCTCCTTAAAGGCCAGACCAGCGGCTGCGAGTTCTGGAGCCGCTACATTCAGCAAATCGCGCCTTACACACATAAATTGATTGAAGACCCCGGCATCGCCAAACTCTCGAAGATCGAACTTGCGAAATTGGACGAGGTCATACAGCGGTATTGGTGGATTGACGACGATGAGTTGTCGAACATTACCCACGGTTTCGCGGAATGGAAGCGAAATGAGCCGCCACGCGGGGGTCGGAACTTTATTCCCACTGAACATGTTCTGGAGGCACTTGGATTCGGGCAGGGGGACATTGAGAAGTTCCGCCACGAGGCACGAGCCGAACACGAGCTTGACTCGCTCCTGGCGGGGGCGGTCGCGTGAAAGCCGGCGATGTGTTTCGATTTGTCGGGATCGCCGACATCCACGTCTGGACGATCATCTCCGATCCCACAAGCAATCCACTGAAGGTGCTTATGGTGAACTTCACAACGTGGGAGCCTCACCTCGATCAGGCTTGTATCATTGAAGCGGGTGAGCACCCCTTCGTTGTCCACAAAACGGTGATTAACTATGCCCGTGCGCGAATCGTAACGGATCCTGCACTGGAAAAACTGCGCGCGGCAGGCAGGCTTGAGATGCTCTATGAGTCCCTGTCGCAGCCCTTGTTGCAAAGGATTCGCGAGGCGGCCATGGTCTCGCGTACACTTTCATTGGAAGCCACCGACATATTAATCGACCAGGAACTCGTGGACTGATTTATCGCGTCGGCTTTGGACTTTCGGGCGACATCTCCTTCAACGCCTGACTTGCCGCGGCGAAGTTGGGATCCAACTCCAGCGCTTTTTCCAGCGACGCCCGCGCGGCGGGGACATTGCCGGTGTTGGCTTGCACCTGGGCCAGGCGCAGATGCGCGGCGGGAAGCTCCGGATTGCTTGCTACCGCCGCCTCGCAGGCGCGAAGCGCTTCTTCGCCGCGGCCCTGTTGGGCGAGGATCACGCCAAGCTGGCCCTGAATATTCGCGTCGTTTGGGGCCACCTCCAGGGCCGCCCGGGCGGAAGCCTCGGCTTCCTGAAACCGGCCCTGGCGGCGCAGCCCTTCGGCCAGGTTGTAATGAAGGCCGGGGGCGCGCGGCTGTAGCTTGACGGCCTCGGAAAGCATGTTGAGGGCGACTTTCGCCAACCCCATCGAGTCGGCGAGAATGCCAAGCCGGGTCGCCGCCTCGGCGTTGCCGCGATCCAGCTTGCGAACCTCGAACAGCGCGGTGCGGGCTTCAAGAACATCACCTTGCGCCTGATATTGGGCTGCCAGCGCGAGGTATTCCGGGACGGTTTTGCCCGGTGGGACAGCCGACTGGCGGCGGGCCACGGCGCCCGCCGCCGCGTCCCGAACGCCCTGCTGTCCGTCTCGGGCGTTGGCCCGCGCCAACACCCGGTAATGATCGTTGAACTCCGATCCGCTGCCGTTGAACCAGACGTTTTTGGCCAGAAATGATTTGGACAACTCGATTTCGCGCTCCAGTTCCTCGCGCGGGGCGGCTTCATCGGTTGTCATGGGGACGACCTGATATCCGGCGTCGGCCGGCACGCAGGTCAACTGCACGTAAGGCTCGCCCTTTCTGAAGATGTGGCGCTCGCCGGGACGCGGGGCCTTGAAAACCACGAACAATCGCTTCGACCACCATTCCGCCTGCACATGCCCGACAACGGCGGCGGGCACGGCGCCCGTGCTGTCCGTGTAAAAGCGCGGGTGCGGCTGTGTGCGGATCACATGCCCGGGCGGCGGCTGGATATCCAGTAACGTCGCAAAAAAGTAGAACTTGGTCGGCTTCGGCGCGAACACCCCAAACTCGTCGGGCCCCATGATTCCGCCGGGCTCCGCCGGAAAGTTCCATTGGAATCGCACCTCGCCGTTTTCGTTTACGACGTGGCATTCGGTTTCGTAATGATAGACCAACTCCAGCCCATGGGCGGCCCCGTCAACAAATGGCGGGCAATGCCAGGGCTGCGGCTCCGAGCCGTCGCGCATCTTGAACTGCGGGTCTCCGGCCCATCCGGGCACATCGAGACGAATGGGCCGGGGTGGGATGGCTTTGCCGACCTTGCGATACTTGACGATGTAATCTTCCATCGGGCGCGTTCCGTAAAAGCGCACGATGGTAAACGCTGCGCCCCGGCGGCTCAAGGTATGGATTCAATCGACCGCAAGAGGGGCGTGCCCGATTTTCGGGGCGGACGCTAATTGCGGTGTGCAAACGCATCAGCCCAGTGCCGGTCCCATAGCCCATTGCTTTGGTATAACGCCTCCAACGCCATCATCGCCTCGGCATTGTTAAAGTCCCAGATTCTCTTTTCCGGAAAGCTCAAGCCGCCACGGCGATTTTCCAGGCATTTGGATCGAACAGCGGGGCGGTCGCGCCCGCGGTGAATCCGTTGAGCGTCATGCTGTAGGTGTCGGCGCTCGCGGGGTTGGCGTACTGGTCGTTATGCACCTGCGGCAAGGCGGCCCACTGGGCGGCGGTCTCGAAGCCCTTGGGAACCTGGCCATACTCTGGGTACAGATAGTTATCGCCGGGCTGCTGCGAAGTGGCGGGCATCTTGGGCCAGATGTTGTTGGAGATCTGGCTGAAGCTGTCCAGGTTTGTTCCCGCCACGAAGACGGCGCCGCATTCTTCGCCTTCCCAAACGAGGTTCGGCGCGATGTAGAGATTGTTGGTCAGCGAGATGTTTGTGGCCGGGCCGTCGAGTTCCAGGAACTTGCCGATGCCGTCGGTGCTGATGGCGGTGTTGTGATCGATGGTGATGTCATCGATCGGGTTGCGGTTTGGATCGGAATATTGCGTCTCCAGGACGATGGCCGCGCCGCTGTCATAGTTGATGACGTTGTCGCGGATCGCCAGGTGCTCGACGCCGGGGCGGATGTTGAACCAGAACTTGTAGGTTTCATTGCCCTCGACGACGCCCCAGCCGGTGTATTGCGGATCGGCGCCCTGGGGGAGCCCCACGCGCAGGGTGCCGCCGTTGATGATATTTCCCCGCACGTAAAACCAGGAGGCGGTGCGCAGCTCCAGGGAGCCCTTGGAATTATCGAGGCGCGACAAATTATTGTATTCGACCATCAGCCGGGTGACGCCCGTGCCGCTGGCGCGGATCAGGTGTTCCTGGGTGCTGTTGGTCATGGTGTTTCCGATGTACACATGGTCATACCCCTCGGCCCAGATCGGGCAGGCGCGCATCATGGGTCCAAAGTAATTGTCCTGCACCAGCACGCCGGTCGGCTGGCCGGCGGTGTTGACGCCGTCGTCAAGGTTGAGGAACTGGCAATCGCGGACGGTGAAATTCGTGCCCGCCACGAAAAAGCCGCGGGCGTTCACCTTGGCATCGCCATAGGTTGCGATGTCCCACATCGAATCCAGGACGAGATTCTCGGCCACTATCCCATCCGAGGTACCGCCGATGTTGAAGATCGACTGGCCCGGCCCGGTGATCTTTACGATGCGCGCCATCGCGCCGCTGCCGTAGGTTCCGATCAGCACGTTGCTGGCGTTGATGGCAACGGTCGCCGAGACGTTGAAGGTCTGGCCGTTGTGAAAGAGCATCTCGGTATCGTTGCCGACCAACTCCCCGGCGCGGCCGGCGGTGGCAACGGCGGTCTGCGGCGTCAATCCGGTGTTGGCATCATTGCCGGCAACTGAGTCCACGTAAATCTTCCGCCGGGTGTCGGCGGCGATCGTTACCTTTCCGGTGGCGACCGAGGTCGTGCCCGCTGAATCGGTCACGGTGAGCGTGACAGTGTAGCTGCCCGGCGCGTCGTAGGTATGAGCGGCATTCCAGCCGACCAGGTTGTCGTTGAACCGGGTGCCGGGGTCGCCAAAGTCCCACTTGTAGGTGGTGGTCAGCGGATCGCCGACGGCCAGCAGGCTTGGCAAGCCGTTCACATGAACCGTATGCCCGGCCATTCCCGTCTGCTCCATGAACACAATGGATGCCGTGGTCTTTGCAGCCGAGAAATTGATTCCCACCTGCCGCAGGCTTCCGCCGGTGGTTGTGATGGCCCAGTCGGCCGGCGCCACACTGCTCGTCGTTCCTGAGCCGTTGCCGTTGTTTGCGGACCCGCTTGCCGTGGAACCGCCCGTGGTTGAGCCGCCGGTTGTTGATCCGGCCGTGGTCGAACCACCGCCTGTTGTGCCGCCGGCAGTAGATCCACCCGCGGTCGAGCCGCCTGTCGTGGTGCCGCCCGCGGCGCTTGATCCGGCGCCCGGGTTGGCGGAGCCGACCTTCACGCCGCCCGCGCCGGTGGATCCCGATTGAGTCGTGCCGCCGCCGGTAGTGCCGCCGGTGCTGCCGGCGGAGGGATTAGCGCCGGGCTGCCCGGCGGAGATTGCGCCGCTTGTGCCGCTTGCGCCCGGCAACTTCCCGGCCACGTTGCTTGAGCCGCCCGCGCCCGTCGTGGCATGGCTGTGCCGACCCTGCACGATGGGCTGGCCGGCGCCCAGGGTGGTCGCGTCGGCGCCTGAAATGCTCAACATGATTCGTGCCGCGTTGAGCGCGGCGGAGCCCACGGTGGGATCGGCGCTGTCGCCGTTGATCAGGGTGTCCTGGGTGTTTCCGCCATGAAGGGTATCGTCGCCGGCGCCGCCAGCGAGCAGGTCTTTACCGCTGCCGCTGGTGAGGGAATCATTGCCGCTGCCGCCGCGCAGGGTATCGGGGCCGTTGCCGGCAATCAGCGTGTCATTGCCCGCGCCGCCCAGGAGGGTGTCGCTGCCGTCGCCGGCGGTGATTGAATCATCGCCACCCCGGCCATTGATGCGGTTATTTCCGTTGCCGGCGGTGATGCTGTCGTTTCCCCCGCCGCCCAGGATCGTGTTATTGCCGTCGCCCTCGGCGATGTGCGAGGGGAGCTTCACATGGCTGCCGATGCGCACATAATCGCCGAGGTTGGAGCCATCGATCTGGATGCTCGAAACCTCCGCCGCCGGCCAGTGTTGCGGCGCCGCGCCGGTCACGGCGGCGTCGATCTGCCTTCCCTCATGGCTCAAATGCACGATGATGCGCGAGGGCGTACTGGGATCGGCGTTCAGGAGCATCACGCCGTTCTGTAGTCCGATGGAAGCGGAAAGCAACTCGCGTTTTTCCAGCGTTTCAACGGCGGCGGCCACGAGACGCTGCCGCGCCGCGGAGCGTGCCGGCAGGTTCCACGCCCGCGCCCCCGCCCGCTCTTGCTGTGCGGCCCGCTTGCTTCTTCGAGCGGCGGCTTTGGCCGACGTTCGACCCCTGGGCGCCACGTCCGCGTTGCCCGGTCCGCCAGCCCCGGCGGGCGTGCCGCCGCCTCGCGCGGCCTTGCGATTCGAGCGGTCGGAGACCGGGGACTTGACAATCGCTGTATTGTTTCCCGAGTGGCTGGCGTTGTACTTCATGCCGCTCGAATCGGGCGGTTTCTGCGCGTGCTGATGCTCCTGTTCTTCGTAAATTGCCCCATTTCCACGGTTCTCGGACCTACCCCGCGCCCACCCGCCGCCAACCTTCACACAGGCGCAATAGGTTCACGTCCGAAAAAAAACCCGCGCCCAACCGGCCCCTCGGCTACCCCCCGGCAAGCCGCATCTTTTGAGCCGTCGCGCGGGCGGGCAATCTACAATTGAAAATGCGAAACAGGCGCGATACAGACAACTCGTTTTCGTGACTGGCGGAGCCGTTTTTATTGGAATCGACAAAGAAAAGCGGGCGGTCAGCAATGACCGCCCGCCATCCGAACAACCGTTGCCGGCTTCAGTTTGCCGGGTTGTCCGTTTCGCGATTCCAAAAATGCTCGCCGTATCACGGGCGTCTCGCCCGTGCGTGTTGCGGCAAGGCCTTGCAGGAATCGCGGCTTTCGAGTTCCCAGCCATCGGCACGGGCGAGACGCCCGTGATACGGTGACGGTTTGCCGGTTCACAGAAAGCGATTCTTGACGGCTTGAAATCACCGCCGCCGACGAAACGTACCAAAGCCTGAATCGGCCCCCCCGTCGCCGACATTGTCTCCATCCGGTCCGCCTCCATTGTTGCCGCCTCCGTCTCCTCCGCGGCTGGCGCCCCCACAGCCGCCGCCCTCGCCCTCGCCACCGCGCGGCGGGACGGTCGGGTTGCCCGCCTGATCGGCCGAGACCGTCACGTTGATGGTCTGCGCGCTGCCGTTGGTTGTGCTGAGCGTGACGCTGTAAATCGTGGTGCCGTTGCCTTCGTTGTAGGCGGTCACGGATTGCGCGGCGCTGATCGCGCTGGTGACGCCTTCATCGGTCGCCAGCGTTTGTAACTCGGTCTGCGTTGCCAGGGGAATGGCGGAGAACGAAAGGGTCGTGGTGCCTGGCAGGCTGGCCAAAATCCCGGCCGCATTCACAGTCACCGTGCTGGTCGTTCCGCTGACGGTGAACTGCGTTGAATAGAATGTGGTTCCGTTCTCGGTCGCCACGTTCACCGATTGCGTTGAAGTCGTCGCCAGCGCGGTTGCACCGGTTGGGGCATTGCCATTGAGGCCGGTTTGTATCTTCGTTGGCAATGTGCTGAACGGAATGATCTCATCGCCGACGGGGTTGCCGCTCGAATCGACGCTGAGGCGCGTCTCGCGCGGCATTGCCGAAGTGCTCGAGGGGCTTAGTTCCAGGGTATATACCGCGGTTCCGTTGGAGGCAGTGTTGACGTGAACCGTCGTCGTCGAAGTGGGCGCGACCAGGCCCAGGGCAGTGACGATCGCGCCGATTTCCGCGGTGGTCGCCGCGTCGGCGCCGGCGCCGGTTCCGCTGAGCGTGGCCCAGGTTGTGGTGCTTTGGGCGGGCGCGGTAACCGGGTTGCCGGCGGGATCAACGGTGATTTGGGTTGTCGTGCCGCTCGTGGTGTAATCGAGGGTGTACGATTCCACTCCATTGCGGTTGCCCAGGTAAAGCGTCTGCGTGGTGGTTGGCGCGGCGAGCTTGTCCGCCGCCGCCAGCGTCGTGAGACCGGATTGAACGATGGTAGGCGCCTGGCCGAACTGAAGGGTGTTGACGATGCTGCCGCCGGTATCAGCAACGCCGTCCGTGTCATTTGTCGAGGAAGTGCTGCCGCTGGAGGTGGCGCTACCGGACGTACTGGTGCTGGCGGCCGCGGTCGTGATCGCGGCGGCGACCGCCTTGGTCACTTTCGTGACCGCGTGCTTCAGGTTCACCCGTTTCACCGCCGCATGATGGATCGCATTGGGGTGCGCCACATGATGCGGCACCGAAGCCGACAACATGCGCCGATCCTCCAGCGCCTCGATCATGCTCTGCGATACCGGCCGCGGATGAGCCGCGTGAGATCCCCTGGGATCCGATGGAACTTTACGACCGAACATCTCTTGCTCCTGTGCCAATGGCACTTGGAAGGACTGGTGCGAATCAACGCCCGCTCCACACGGAGCCGGGCTTGTTGGTATCTTTTTGGATTGCTCGAACTACTTCACTTGGTTTCCCGCCGCCCCGCGTTCCTTCCAGACAAATTTTGGAATTCCAATATTTTGATTTCACCCGAAAATAGCTGGAAAAACCGGGTCTTTTGCGCGTAGTCGCATCGTCCGCCGATTACCGCCGCGGGAAAAAGGAGTTTCACAAAAAAGTTTCGGAGGCAAGAACCGTGGGCACTCGCGAGATTGAAATATTCGTCTCTCAATAATTTCAATCGAAAGAAATGCCCCGACCTTCGCTATAATGTTTCTGGGTCTGTCTCAACGGAGAAGTTATCAATGCCCTCCCCATTTCCCGGAATGAACCCCTATCTGGAAAGCCCTGGAATCTGGCACACCTTTCATGGGCATTTTTGCTTTCGATGCCTTGAAGTTCTCGAGCCCCAGGTCGCCCCGAATTATTTGATGGGAAGTGATGAGAATGTCTACCTTCATGAATTGCCGGCAGACGAGCGACGTCCCGTGGTACGTCCCGACGTATTTGTCACGGCGGCGAAGGACGCCGGGGTAGCGCAGAATGCCGGCGGCGCTTTGGTCGCGCCGATATATGCTCGCGTTCCCCATCTGGCGGTGGACGAGGAACGCCTGCCCTATCTCACGATCCGTGACCGCAAAAGCCGGGAACTGGTCACGGTGATCGAGTTGCTGAGCCCCTCGAACAAGAAATCAGATCGCTTGCAATACATCGCCAAGCGTCAGCAATATATGGAGGCTGGCGTGTCCCTCGTCGAGATCGATCTGCTCCGCGCCGGCGACCGGATGCCGGTGGAGGGATCGCTGGAATGCGATTATTGCGTGATGGTATTTCGTCCGCAGGAGGCTCCCCGGATTGGCATCTGGCCCATCAAACTGCGCGACCCGCTTCCGGATATTCCTGTTCCCCTGCGCGCCGGCGAAAAGGATGCCGTCATCGCGTTGCAGTCGCTTCTTCACCTGGTCTACGACGCGGGCAGCTACAGACGCTATATCTACTGGGACGATCCAGAACCACCCCTGAGCCCCGAAGACCAGAATTGGGCGCGGCAACAGCTTGCGGAAAGAACCGAGCCATAGAGGCAACAACTCAAAGGCGATCAGTGGCGCGTCACCGCGCAGGGGGACTTAGCCGCTTAGTGAGGCCCCATCCCCGGCTCGTGGGTGAAGATGCCGGGCACGGGACTGCCGCACATGGCTTTCCACTTTTGCAATTGCATGGGGGTCAGCACCGCCAGCATCTTCGTGAGCATCTGGCGATTGAGGGCGCGGCCGGGCGGCTGGCCTCGGGGAGGGCCGCGGTTGACGCGCCCTTGATCTGGCGAGGCATGGTCAGGGGGGCCGTGGTCCAGCGGCTCGCGCCCAGGAGGCTGATGGTCCGGCGGGGGCTGATCCGGCGGGCCATCGCCAGGCGAGCCGCCGCGCGGGCCGCCATGGCCGTCGAACGGCCGATGCATTGACGCGAATGCCTGCTGGCGAATCAGCTTGATCTTGTTCTGCTGCTCGCGCGTCAGCCCCAGGGCGGCTATCACATCGGCATCACCCAACGCATGAGCGCCGCGGGCCTGTAGATAGATCTGCCCAAGCCGGTCGCGCTGCGCTTCGGTCAAAAGCGTATTGAGATTCCCCTCAATTTCCGCTGATTTTTGCACATATTTGGCGCGGCGTTGTTCGGGCGTGAGTTGATCGAGGTTGCCGAAGGTTTGAAACCACGCCGGCACATTGATGAACCGGTCGATCTTCCCGCGCTGCCCGGCCGACAGTTCCAGCGCATCGCGCACTTCCGGCTGCGACAACAGCCCGGCACGGATGATCAGCCGAAACAGCTTGTCGCCCGTCGCCAGTTCCGCCAGCAGATTCGATACGTTGGCTTGAGCCGACTGCAACTCCGGGCCGGTGGAAGGATCATCCTTGCGCTCTTCCAGAAAGCTCTGGTAATACAGAAGCGACGCCTCCAGTAACTCCTTGCGAACCTCGACGAACTCCGGCTTGTTGGCCATGTCGTCGGCGGCAATGCGCGTGAAAAAGCCGACGGCATCGCGCGCCTCTTTGAAGTTTCTGTCGGCTTCCACCGCCTTGCGTTGCTCCAGGAGGTAGGCGTTGCGGGTCTTGGTCTGCTCGTGGGCGATGAGCAGCGTGCTGGTGAGAAGCCCGGCCGCCGTCACCAGCAGCACGACCAGCGCGGAAATTGCCCAAGGCTTATGCCGGCGCGTCCATTTCACCGCCTTGTCGCGAAGCGTGGGGGGCCGGGCGAGAATCGGCTCATCCCGCAGGAATCGCGAAAGATCATCCGCCATCGCCTGCGCATTTGGATAGCGCGAATCGGGCTCCTTGGCGATGCACTTGAGGAGAATCGTCTCCAACTCCGGCGGGATGGTCTTGTCGATCGTCCTGGGCCGCACCGGGTCAATGTAGTTGATCTGATGCAGCAGTTGCTCGCGCGTCTTGCCGGGCAGGGCGCGCTCCAGCGTGAGCAACTCGTAAAACGTGATCCCCAGCGAATAGATGTCCGTTCGCTGATCGAGCACCACGGCTCGCCCGGACGCCTGCTCGGGGCTCATGTAGCGGAAGGTGCCCAGCATGTCGCCGGTCTGGGTGAGGCCGGCGTCGGCGTGAAACTGGGCCAGCCCGAAATCCGCGATCCACAGGTTTCCCCGCAAATCCAGCATGATATTGGCCGGCTTGATGTCGCGATGCACCACGCCCATCCGGTGCGCATAATCCAGCGCCTCGGCGGCCTGCATGGCAAGCCGCGCGACCGACCGAACATACACCGACGGCTTGGAGGTTTGCAGACGCGAGAGGCCGTCCGGTTGAGTCGAAGGAAACAA
>DASRLH010000434.1:0-12595 GCA_035648595.1 Tepidisphaeraceae bacterium | reverse complement strand
CCCTCATGGCAAAATCCCTCCCCGCTGATTTTCAACAAAACGCGCTTGTACACCGCCGGGGCTGTGTCGGGCATAGTGGAGGCATTATAGAGATTGCGAGCGGATTGTCAGTAGGCGTGTGGGATGGGTTCCGATCCGCGTCACATTCGACTGAAGTGTCACGAGAAAAAAGTATTGCGGGCGGCTTGCTCCTGAGCAGGAATCGAAACCACCGGCGAGCCGCCCGTTTAAGCGATGTATGCCTTTTTTTTCCGTCCGCTCAGGTAGCTTTCCATGATGCAAGAGGCGAGTTCCCCGCTGCTGGTGTAAAACGCGACGCCCTTGGTCAGCTTGGTGAGTTGATCCACGAATCCCACCCAGTCCATGCCCCAGTAATCCTCGATCAGCGCGAAGGTGCTGACCCGGCATCCTTCGCGCACGGCAAGCACGGCTTCCTTCAGCGTCGCAACCGTACTGCGTCGATCGGGCGGATAAAGCAGATGCACGAAATCGCCCTCGACGTGCGCGGTGGGCTGGCCGTCGGTGACGATGAAAATCTGCTTGTTCTCGCTGGCTCGCTTGCGGAGGATTCGCCGGGCCAATTGAAGGCCCATGTGCAGGTTGGTAAAATGTTGCGGAGCGCGGTCGATCTGGTCGATCGGCACCTTCAGACGAACCTGGTAATCGTAAATCGTCACCGGCTTGGGCATCGACAACGGCAGCATCGACTCGGGGATGCGCGCCGCGCCGGAATAGAATCCCACGAAATCAATCGAATCCTGCGGGAACCGCCCGCGCACCAATCCCTGCATCGCCATTGCCACTTTTTTGGCGGCCAGGAATCGGCCGTTGCGCATCATCGAGCCGCTCATGTCCAGCAGGACCACCGTGGAGCAACTGGTCACGCCTTCGTGAAGATGCAGCTCGAAATCGCGCTCGTTGAATTGGATCTTCGCCGCCAGCGGTCCGGGGGCGGGGTGGTGCGCCGGCCCCGGGGAATTTTCACCGAGCCCGGTGGAATCGCTGCCTCGTCCCGATACGGGGGGAACCTCGATGTGCGTTTGTTCCGCGCTCGGCGCTGGCGGCTTGCTCATGTGCCGCGCCAAGGCGTTGTGCAGCGTTTGGTGGATGTCCAGTTCACTGACCGGATCGCCAAATTCGTACGGCTTAGTGCCTTCGATGCGTTCGCCGCCCAGGCCCGGCGTGATCTTTTCGTGCCCTTCGCGCTGGCCGGTGCGCAGATTGGAGAAAACCTCCATCAGCGCCTTCTGCTGCATTCTTCCGATGGCTTTGGGCGTGAGTCGGAGTTTGCCTTTGCCGTCCTTGTCGAGCATGCCCGAATTGAGCAGATCGTCGAGCAATTGAGACTGGGCCTCGTCCGTGGGTTCTTTGAGCATTTGCTCGATGGCTTTGAGCGCCTGCTCGCCGTATTGCAGGATGAACGCCATGAGTTGGTCGAAGCCGAAGAGTTTGTCTTGCGTGGGAAACTCTTCGCCGTCAAATTCGCCGTAGAAGTACTTCATCGTGCGGAATTGTAGCCGGGCGAAGTTGCGTGAAGCGGTAAGAAATCTGAATTTCCTTCGGCGGACTCGCAAATCTATATTGCGCACCTGCCTTTCGGGCATCGCGAGAAATGTGGATGGGCTTTTTGTGACACGGGCATCCCGCCCGTGCGTGCTGTTTTCGAATAGGTTAAGAGCATTTTTTAAGGTTTCAGCCAACCGCACGGGCGAGACGCCCGTGTCACGACAAACGCGGCCAGCCTGCTCGCCAAATTCGGTCATTACAAGCCACCTGATCGCGACCCTCCCAAGATTACCGCCGATCACCCCTTCAAATCTGGCGGGATTGCGGGTAGAATGCCTGCCTCTCATGAGTGAATCTCCCGCCGGCGGGCGGCTGGCCTTCAAGGAGCGTCGATGGGTTTTGACCATCTTTTAGCGGTGCAGGTTGGGGGATATGTCAGTACCGTCAAGGCGATCCCGGTCGTTGTGATCTTGCTGCTTTGGGCCCGGCTGCTCACCTGGGCCGACAAGGACGCGATCGTCGCGCATCTGCCGCGCATTCAAATGAACATGGCCAACATGGGCGGGCTGGTGCTGGCGTTCGGACTGTTCTTTTACCTGCCGACTTTCATCCTTTCGTTCGCGGTTCTTCTGGTCATCGCATGCGCCGAAGCCGGGGTGTACCTGCATCTTCGCAACAAGGAAGTCGGGCTGGGCGACCTGGAAAGGCAGTTCAAAGCCTGGATTGCGGGCATGAAGGGCAAGGAGGCCGTGAAAGCCGAGGCCGGCAAGGTTTCCATCACCGGCAAAGACAATAAGCTGCTGCCGGTGCCCGTGGCCGAGTCACTGGATCGCCCCGCGTATGATGCCGTTCAGCAATCCCTCACCGACCCCTTGATCAAGAACGCCCAGCAGATCGATCTCGCCCCCGAAGGCGACGGGATGCTGGTGAAATACGTCGTCGATAACTACCCCTACAAAGGCCCGATTCTCGACAAGACCATCGGCGCGGCGGCCATCGGCTACCTGAAGTGGGCCGCCGGGATGAACATCGAGGACCGCCGCAAGCCCCAGACCGGCACACTGAAAGTGGCGCTCGACAAAGACCGCCACGAGCTGCGCATGCAGACGGCCGGCACCACCGCCGGCGAATATCTTCGCGTGGTCGTCGATCCCAAGATGCGCCACAGCTACGCCTTCGATACGCTCGGATTCACCGATGCCCAGAAGACGCTTCTGCTCGACACGATCAAGGCCAACACCGGCATCGTGCTGGTCAGCGCGCCAAAGGGCCATGGACTGACGAGCCTGTTTTACGCAATCCTTCGGACGCACGATGCGTTCCTTCAGCACATTCAGACCATCGAGCGCGATCAGGAGCAGGACCTGGAAGGGATCACGCAAAATAAGCTGGCGACCGGCGCCACGGGCGCCGAGGAACTAAAGCTGGTGGACTGGACCATCAGCCAGCAACCCGATGTGGTCGGGATGAGCAGCGTCGAGGATGCCAAGACCGCCGCCTCGCTGATCGATTTCGCCAAGGATGGGAAACGCGTTTACGTCTGCATGCGGGCCAACAGCACCAGCGAGGCCATCGAGAAATGGCGACGCCTGGTCGGCGACAGCAAGCGGGCCACCGAATCCCTCAAGTTGGTGATCAATGAGCGCGTGTTGCGGCGGCTGTGCCTGGCATGCAAGGAAGGATTCACCCCCGACCCCTCCACCCTCAAGAAATTCAACATGAGCCCCGACAAAGTAACCACGCTTTATAAGGCGCGTGAGCAAACGCTGCGTGACAAAAAGGGCCAGCCGGTGCCTTGCCAGTTTTGCCTGGAATTGCGCTACAAGGGGCGGATGGGCGTGTTCGAGCTGATGGTGGTGGACGACGAAATTAGAGCCGCCCTCGATTCCAACCGCCCGCTCGCGCAGGCCTTCCGCAAACAGCGCGGCAGGCTGCTCCAGGAAGAGTTGCTAACGCTCGTCGAGAAGGGCGAGACGAGTGTGCAGGAAGTGCAGCGTGTGATTAAGGGCGGCACCGATGCCGTCCCGGGTGTCGCCGGCCCAGCGCCGGCGGCCGCGCCGGGCGCCCGGCCCGCCGCCCCGGCGGCCAAGCCGGCCCGCGCCGCCAGGCCGCAGGCTTCCGCTTAATCGCCGTGAAGATTCACGGCTGCGCGGAGAAAGAAACCACCGAGGCATGTGATCATTTAATGGCGTGCTTGAATTTGTTTCGGATTTCGACATTCGGATTTCGGATTTTCGCAAGAGGCTTCCATGATCTTCACCATCGTCATTTGCATCCTGCTGATCGCCATCGCGTTCTTTCACTATTTGCAGGGGTTCTTCAGCGGGGTGATCTCGGCCATCATCTCCATCATCGCCGCGGTGCTGGCGTTCTCGTGGCACGAAACCGTTGTCGATAAACTGCTGGGCGGGAAAATGGCGAACATGGCCGATGGCATGGTATTGGTCGTGCTGTTCGCGGCGATCTATCTGATCCTCCGCACAGTCTTTGACAAAGCCGTGCCCGGGAACGTGCGGGTGCCGGCCGCGCTCGACCGCATCGGGGGCGGGATCATGGGATTAATCGCCGGCGTATATGCCCTGGGAATCCTGGCGATCGCCGCCCAGGAACTGCCCTTTGGTCCCACCGTCGCCGGCTTCGCCAAATATGACGTGGGCGACCGTGCGGCGCAAATTGCATTGCACCCCGGCGGTCAAAACCAGGACGGCTGGCAGTTCGACACCCTCAAGAGCGACGAAGCCGGCAAGTTCGACGAGAACGACCGCAAGGTCATCTTCCCGCCCGTCGATGACATCGTCGTCGGCACTGTCCGGCGGCTCAGCGAAATCGGCTCCATGCAGGGCAGCCAGCCACTAAGCTCCGTACATCCGGATTTTCTTGAGGAGCTGTTCGGCGAGCGTACCGGCGTTCAGGCCGGCGCCAATCATGTGACCATAAACCTTCCCCAACAGACGGAGAAGGCCGTCGAAGTCGGGCCGATCTCAATTGTGAACCAGGTGAAAGTGGAAGACCCGGTGGCCGATACCATTCGGCGGGGCGCTACGCCGAAAGTCCCTCTCAATAGAGTGCGGCAGATCGAAGAAACGGTCGGCATGGATGGCCGCAATCAGCCCATCCTCCGCAAGACCGACATCGACAACGCGCGGTCCGGCCAAATCATGCTCGTCGTGCGCCTGTACTTTGGCATCGACGCCACCGACCGTGATGATGGCCTGGTCCGCTTCAGCACCGGGTCGGTACGTATTCTGGGCTACAAGCAGGGAACCGATCCCGTGACCGGGAAAACAGGCCTGATCCCGCATGATTATTTCCCCATCGGCACCCTGGAGTTCGATTCCAAGCACCCGGAGCTTCCGATTCTCTTTGCCGACAAGCCCGACGATTACCTGATGGTGGATGTGCGCGGTCATCCGGCCGATACCCGGCCGGGCGTGGACCTGGTGTTCGTGGTCGAGAAGGCCGGCTTTCTGCAAGGCAGCTCGCGAACCATCGCCTCGGGCAGTTTCCTGGAATACAAGCGGATGATCCGCGAAGACCTGGGCGGCAAGAAGGTTGCCGGCGCCTGGCTGCGCCCCGACACCAACAAGGAAACCATCGGCATCCTTCATCAGACCGCCGAGTTCATCCCCACCGCCCCCGCCCCCAATATGGCCGCCCCAAGAGGGGGCGGCAATCCGGGCCCGCGCGCCGCCAACACGCCGCGCCCCGCTCCAGCCAATCCCACGCCCGCCAACCCCACGCCCGCGCCTGCGATTGCGAGCGGCGGGGGGGTTCTGACGGTCGGTTCCGTGCAGCAGTCCGCCATGCTGCCTTCGGCCATTGGCGTGCCCAACGCCGAGCTGGCCAAACCGCTGATCTCCCTGCCCGGCGTACCGCTGCTCACGCTCAAGGACAAGAAGATCCTGGATATTGATGCCAACGCCGAGATTCCGCTCGCGGACCTGGCCAAGGGCGATGTATCGACCAGGGATCTGATGGTCCCCGACACACGCAAGCTGGTGCAGATCGTCTGCACCGCGCCCGCCGGCGATCCCTGGGGCTGGGCGCAGAAAGCCGCCTCGCTCACCCTGACCGACTCTGTTGGGGGCAGCGTCCCGTTGTCCGGCGTGTTTGCCGTCGTGCATGATGCCGATGGAGACAAGCTTTTCGCCCACTATTCCAGCGATCCCGATTCGCCCCTGACGCAGGACCGAATCAGCCCCATCCCCGCGCAGGGAACGCCGACCAATATCTATCTCGCGTTCATGCTCCCCAACGGCGCGAAGGCCAAGGAGCTGAAACTGGACGGGAAAATATTGAAGAGTTTTTGAGCGGTTCAGGTGCGTGCCTGGGTCGATGCGACCGATCGCGTGTCGGGATAATCGTGACACGGGCGTCGGGCCCGTGCATGCTGCATGGAACTCCCAATACATCGATTGTCCCAACTCTACATCCATCGGCAGGGGCGGGACGCCCGTGTCACATTAGAGGATCTGAATCCACGAATGACCTGGGTTCGCGATAGACCCGCATGTACGACCGCAATACTTCGATAATCGATTTTCTCAATGCCGCGGCCGCGAAGCAGCCGACGCCCGGCGGGGGAAGCGTGACGGCGCTGTGCGGGGCGCTGGCCGGCGCGATGGGGGAGATGGTTGTCAATTACAGCGTCGGCAAGAAAAGCCTGGCCGCCTTCGAGGGAGAATTACGGGCCGCGCTGGACGCATTGCATCGGGCGCGGATGCTGATGCTGGAGTTGATGGTCGAGGATCAGAACGCATACACCGCGCTGACCGCCGCCCGCAAGCTCCCCGCCGGCCCGGAGCGCGACTCGCTTTTCCCGGCGGCCCTTCTAGCCTCCATCCGCACCCCCGAGGCCATCGGCGCGACCGCCGTGGCGATCCTGCGAATCTGCGATCAGATCATCAATTTCGTGAACTATCACCTGTTGTCGGATTTGGCGGTCTGCGCGGATTTGGCGATGGCCGCCGCGCGGTGCGCGGTATACAACGTCCGCGTGAACCTGGCCGATGTGACCGACCCCGCCGACCGCCAGCGGATCGAATCCACCATCGGCCAACTGCTATCGCACGCCGGGGCCCTCATCCAGCGCATCAGCGCAAGGATTTGGGCACGGCATGGGCAGGGAGGATGACAGCGAATGGCAAGCTGTGAGCGTTGATGCCTTTTTCGCCGGATACGAAGCGACAGGATTGAAATGATGAGTGATGAATGAACCGTGACAGGAGCGCTCCCATCACGGTTCACTCATCACTCATCATCAATTGTCATTTTGATAAATCGGCAAATACCTGTAAGGCACGGCCAGCGCCAAAATAGCCATGGCGGTTCGGTAGGCGGGGCCGGCGTCGCGCTCCTGGCCGCCGTTGGGGGCGGCGAAGGTGCCGTCGGGTTGGGCCTGGGCCAACAGCGTTTCCCGCAGCTTGGTATAGACGCTGTCCCAGTATTTGCCGCCGAGTTGATTGACGGCCTGCGAGATGTAGTAGACGGCGTAGTAGTAAAACTCGCTTTGCAAATTGTCCGGCGGATGCTTGATGAGATACTCGCCGCCGGCCAGGGCTTGTTTGGGATGCTCGCCGGGGGCCAGGTCGGGGTCCATGCCGCGAAACAGTTCGAGCATGAGAACGCCGGTGCCGGTAACGGTGGGCTTGGCGCCGTTGTGGACCTGATACCCGAACCCGCCGCTGTTGTCGTTGGCGACGCTGCGCAGCACGTATTGCCGTCCGGCCTCGAGGACTTTTTTGGGGATGGCCGCGCCGCAGTTGGCCGCGCCGCGGAGGGCCATCATCTGCCAGCCGGTGACGGACATGTCCGAGTCGGGGCTGTTCACCTGATAGCGCCAGCCGCCGAGTTGATCGGAATTGCTTTTGGGCGCGCTCTGGGCCTTGATGATGATGGCGGCGCTTTTGGCGAGGGCCTTGCCGATCATCGGCCGGCGGGCGTCATCGACCATGCCATACACCTCGGCCAGCATGACCGTGCTGATGCCATGCTCGTACATGACATGGTTGCCGCCCTGGTGGCGCGACAAGAGGCCATCGGGCTGCTGGCTGGACAGAACGTAGTCGATGCTTTTGTTGAGCACTTCGCCGTAGGGCCCCTGGCCCGGCACATGCCCGCGCGCGATGAACGCCATCACCACGAGCGAAGGCACGGCGGTCGTTCCCGCCTGATCGCCCTGCGGGAAAGTTCCGTCGGGTTTTTGGTTGTGGGCGAGCCACGCCAGCCCCTTGTCGATCGCGGCACGAGCATCGGCCCGCACCGGCTCATCCTCGGCGGCGCGAACGGGAGACGCGGAAAAGGGGCTGGCGGGCAACGGGACGAGCACGCCGCCGATAGCGAGTGCGCCGGCGAGCAACCAGCGTTGTGAAGCAGGTTTACGGAACATCATCGAAAACTCCCGGAAACAAATACGCGACCCGTGAATCCATCCCCCAAAATCCGAAAGCCGAAGCACGAAATCCGAAACAAATCCAAATCAGGAATCGGAAAGTCCAAAATGGGAACTGGTGCTTTAAGCTTCGAAATACCGTAATTCCTCTACTACCGCGCCATCCGCACGGGCGAGACGCCCGTGATACGTTGATCCCGTTCCAACTCCGTTACATTCGGCCGGAAATGTCACGAATTTTTCTTCGTTTGAATTTGTTTCGGATTTCGACATTCGGATTTCGGATTTCCGGCATCACCTCCCCGGCCTTTGGACCTCCATATGGGAGAGCCGGATATAGTAGTCCTTGATCATTTCCCGATACGCCGGCGGGCCGCTTTGCTGGGAGGCGTTTTGCAATTGCTTTTGCATGAGCGGCGGGAGCTTGGCCCAGTCGGCGGGGCTGATGCCAAGGGCGACGACGGAGGCGGGGAGCGTGTTGTTGCCGCCGGTCGCGGTGCCGCTGATGCCCATCTTGGGATCAGAGGATTGGCCGGGGAGCAAGGCGGTTTCGGTCCCTTCGCCGGGCTCCATGCCGGGGTCGTTTCCCGGTTCATTGCCCGGTTCGTTGCCCTGTTCGGGATCGCCCTGTCCGGGCAATCCATGTTGGGCGGCGGCGGAAGCCTTGGCCAGGGCCTGTGCGGCCTGCTGGGCGGCGGCGGGATTGGGGGCCATCGCCTGCTGCTGGGCGGCGGCGGCCTCTTGTGCCGCCTGCGCGCCGCTCTGCTCGGGTTGGCCCTGGCCCTGGTCGGCATTGGCCTGGGCTTGATCGGGCTGACCCTGATCCCCCTGTCCCTGGTCCGCGTCGGCTTGTGCCTGATCGGGATTGCCGCGCAGCGCCTGATCAGCCTTTGCCAGGGCTTGCTGTGCGTCCGCCTGGGCCTGGGCAGCCTGGTCGTTGTCGTGCTTCGCCTGGGCCTTGGCCGCCTGCTTCTGCGCAACCGCGGCCTGATTTAGCGCCTCGGCGGCCTTGTCGGCGCGCCCGGCGAGGTTCGCGTCCTTTTCTTTCTGCGCCTGTTGCGCCAATTGCCTGGCGGCCTTGCGGGCCTCCTGCGTTTGATTGGCAAGTTGTTGCTGCTGGTCGGCGGACTGCTGATCGGGCGTCGCGCCCTGCTGTTGGGCATCGGCCGCCTGCTGGGCCTGCTCTCCCAGCGCCTTGGCAATTTCCTGCTGGGCATCGGCCAGGCCCTGCGCCTGCTCGGCGGCCTGGCCGGCGGCGGCCTGGTTCTGCTGTTGGTCGGCGGCCATGTCGGCCTTGGCTTGAGCCTGGGCCGCCTGATTCAGATCAGCGCCGGCCTGCGCCAATTCCCCAGCGGCCTTCTGCATGTCCTTTTTGGCATCGGCGGCGTTGGCGTCATGCTGTGCCGCCGACGCATCGTGTTGCGCCGTCTTGGCGTCGGCCTTGGCTTTCTCCGCATCCTTTTGGACGTCCGCATTCTTGGCGCCCTGCTGGTTCTGCTGCGCGATCGCATCGGCCTGCTTTGCAATCTGCTCGGCGGCTTTCTGGGTTTGCTGCGCGGCGGCGTCCGCGCTTTGCTGGGGTTGCGCCGGATCTGCCTGCCCCTTCAATGCTTCAGCCGCTTTGTTGGCGTCGTTCTGCGCGGTCTGGGCATCCTGCTGGTTTTGCTGATCCTTTTGTTGCTGCTTTTGCTGATCGGCATTCAGCGGGACATTGGCGCTCTTCGCATCCGCGGCCAGTTTCTGAGCATCCTGCTTGAGTTGATCGGCTTGTTGCTGCGCCTGTTGCGCCGCCTGCTGAATCTGGTTCTTCTCGATGTTGTTAACCAGATCCTTTTGCTGATCGGCAGTGGGCGTTTGTGCGCCGGCCTGCTGGAGCGGGTCTTTGTCGTTCTTGGAAAACTTCTGAACCTCCTCGTTCAGTTTCTTCTGCTGCTCGGCCAGCGCGTTGGCCTGATCCTGCGCCTGGGCGAGCTCCTGCTGCTTGGAAGTGTTGTTTTGCAGGTCGGTCTGCTGCTTTTCGTTTTGCTCGATCTTGTCGGCCAGCTCCGCCAGCTTTTTGGCAAGCTGCTGGGCCTGGGGATTCTGCTGGGCGGGGTCCTTTTGGATCGCCTCGTTGAGCTTATTGATCGCCTCTTGCTGGTCGCGGCGATTCTGGTCGGTCTCCTGGGGATTCTGCCGCATTTCCTGGGCGACTTCCTTCTGCTTGGCCGCCGCGTCCTTGAGGGCGTCGGCGGATTCGGCTTTGTTCAGCGCGGCCAACAACGCCTTGTCCAGTAGCTTTTGCAGGGCGTCGCGGGCGACGATGATTTCGCGATGCGCGGTCTCGGCGTCCCTCTTGCGCGCGGAATAGGTACCGGCATCCAGCGTGATGCGTGCCGTGTCGTCGGCGGCCTGGGGGATCACCTTGTCGGCAACGTCCTGCGCCGCCTGGGCCACCTCCGCGAACGGAGTCTGGAGATAATCCTCGGCGGTGGCTGATAAATCCTTGCTGGTGGTGTTCAGTTTTTCGCGCTGCTCGAAGACCAACCGCAAGCCCTCGGCATCGAGCGGCTGCTGCCCGTTGCGCCAGGCCATCGGCTCGACCACGCCGTTGATTTCGTTCAGGCGGTTGATCGCCTTCTGAATGGCGGTCTGAAGATCGTCCTTGCGCTTCTCATTGAGCTTGTCGGCGTAGCTCTTGCCTTCGTTCTTGTTGATGAGCAGGGTCTGGCGGGCCGACAGGCCGGTTTGCGGATCGGGGTCGCGGTTGTCGGCGGCCTTGATCTGGTAGCTGATCCGCCGGGCTTCCTTCACGCCATCCTGCGCGAGAATCGCGGGAACCGAAAGCAGCCATTGGTCATGGATATCGCGATGATTGCGGGCATGAATCACGATGGGCAGCGTGCGCTCGGGCCGATCATCCACCTGCACCAGCGCTTCGAGCCGGGCAATGCCAAAATCATCGCCGGCGACGTACATCACCGGCACATCATCATTGGGACGCACCGTCACCTGAATGCCCGGCGAAGTGATCGTCACGCTGGGCGGCTCGTCCGCCTCTGCGGTGATGGCGCGCGATTGGTCGTCCTTGTTCGACAGGTTGTATTCATTGAGCAGCTTGATGCGGTACTCACCGCTCTGATTGATGTCGAATTTCGCCTGATAAGTGTTCGTGCCGATCTGTGCCAGCGCCAGCTCGTGATGGCCGGGCTTGTCCGCGTCGAACAAAAGTTTGCTGCGGTCGGTGGAAAGGGCGTCGGTGGTGTGCAACGTGAGGGTGATTTGGGTGCCGGTGAGGGCGTCGATGTTTCCGTCGGCGGCAAGAAAATCGGCGGCGCGCAGGCCGCTGTATTTGGGATAATCGTAATGAACGTCCAGCCGGGCGATTGCCGGCACGGGGCGGACGGTGGCAGTGTACCACGGGGTATGCGCATTTTCCGTTGTCACGCGATATTGGAAGGTCTGCTGCAGGTTTTCGAGATTGGCGTGAAACTGCCGGGCGGCGGTCTGCTCCAGTGACTGGCTGACGCTTGGCCCGGTGCCGAACTTGCGCACGAGCGAGACCTGCCCCACGCCCGACTCCTTGCCGCCGACGGCCGCCGACACTTTCGCCACCACGTCCAGGTTATCGCCCTGGGCAAGCACCACGTCGCCGGGCTTGACGGAAATGTCCGACAGCAACGGCGGCAGCGCGCTGCGCCAGGGCATCAGGGTTGAATACAGCCCGCGCAGCAGCGGGTACGCGGTGCGCGCGTTGAACGTGAACACCATCCACAACACCAGCACCGGCACTATGAGCAGAGCCCGCTGAAAAATCGAGGAGAATGGAACCACGGCGACCGCGTTTACCCTCTGCGCATCCTGCTCGGCCTGGCCGACCAGATGGGCTACCAGCGCCGCCGAGCCGCGAAACTCATCCCGCGATTGCGACAGCTCGACCGCGCTGCTCATGCGCTCCTGGCTGTCGGGCATCGTCCCCTCGGCAACCTGCGCCGCCCGGCTCAGGCTCAATCGCTGCAGCGCCGGCCGCAGACACCGCACGGCTGTCCAGACAACCGATCCCCACACGATAATCGCCAGCGCCACGCGAAGCGGCATCCAAATGCCCGGCAGGAACCCCAACAGCAGCGAGGAAGCCAGCAAGAACGCCAGCCCCACCACCAGCGTCTGCAACACGCCGCGCGCGGCCAACACCGTCCATTGACGCTGGGCGACCTGCCGCAGCGGATGACTGATCCGATCCGAGATCGGTAGAGGCGATAAAGTGGGCATCTGGTTTTTCTCCTGCGGCGTTTGTACGCCCATTTGGCTCTGCCGCGCGAACGTGAATGAGTTTCCCGCTTTCACGGGCATCCCGAAAGCGATTCGAGGGCACTACGTCACTATAATTGATGCGCTTGAAAGGGCGTCATTACAACTGGCGAAAGATTGCTCATTGTTTGGAAAAAACAGTCAAGGGCGGCTCGCCGATTGCGTTGCACTGGCGGCGCATGGAACCTGTTATCGTATCACGGGCGTCTCGCCCGTGCGGATGGCGCAGTGGTCGAAGAATCACGATGTTCCCAATCTTCAGATACCCTGCACGGGCGAGACGCCTCATCTTTCGTCACATTTTTTCCAGTCCAGCCGCCCGCGCGCCCATGACCATCAGGTGAAGGTCATTCCATCCGCGCCAGAGGGTGAGCCAGCCGGGTGGGCCGTCGGACTTGCGGTTTTGGT
>DASRLH010000433.1:0-5276 GCA_035648595.1 Tepidisphaeraceae bacterium | reverse complement strand
AACCCCCACCCCAGCCCTCCCCCGGAGTACCGGGAGAGGGAGCAACAGTCCGCCACAGATCGTGCCCAATTCCCCTTTCATCACCGGTGTCGGCCTGGCCACGCCCTTGGGCAACACGACAGACGCCACCTGGCGAGCGCTGGGCGACGGCGGTTTCGTCAGCGATCCTGCGCGCGTGCCCGGCCTGAATGGCGCGCATGAGCCGCGCGTGAATATGCTGGCATGCCGGGTGGCGCGCGAGGCGATCGCGAGCGCGGGATGGAACGTGCGGGATGTTAAATCAGCCGCGTTGATCGTCGGCACCAGCAAGGGCGCCGCCGATGCATGGATCGACCAATCGGGCGAATCGCATGCGCTGATGCTTCAAACCGCGGGCGATCTCAATGAAGCAGCCGCGCCGTCGGTTTCGTCTGCGGCTCATTGTTCATTTGGCCTGGCCGAAACCGCCTCGGCGGTTGCCGCCGCGATCTCTTGCGAGGGGCCGCGCCTTACGCTCAGTGCGGCGTGCGCCAGCGGGCTGCACGCCTTGATCCGGGCGGCGCTGATGATCCGCGCCGGCGAAGTCACCCGTGCGCTGGTGGTGGCATCCGAGTCTTCGCTGCATCCGCTGTTCGTGGGCAGTTTCCGGCGATTGGGCGTTCTCGCGCCGGCAGGGCATGGCTGCAGGCCGTTCGACAAAACCCGCGCCGGTTTCGTCATCGGCGAAGCCGCCGCCGCGATCTGCCTGGAAGCGCCCGAAGCACGCCGTATCACCGATGCATCAAGCATCTCCGTCGAACATTTCGCGCTTGGCGCCGACGCCACGCATCTCACCCACGGCGATCCCTCCGGCGCCACGCTTCGATCCCTCCTGGCCCGCGTCATCGACCGCCGGCCCATCGATCTGCTCCACGCGCACGGCACCGGTACCCTCGCCAACGACCCGATGGAATTGCAGGCGATCGAGAATGCGCTGGCTCCATCCGCCGGCCCACTCCCCAGCCTCTACTCGCACAAAGGCGCGCTGGGCCACAGCCTGGGTGCGGCGGGGTTGGTTTCCATCGCCATCAATTGCCTGGCCCATCGTCATGGCATGGTTCCGCCCAACGTCCAAACCCACGATCCCTTGCCCGCCGCCCGCGTCCGTATTTCGTGCCAGGCGCTTCGGCGGCCCATCCGTAGAAGCCTCGCCCTCGCCGCCGGCTTCGGAGGAGCGATCGCGGTGGTCAGCCTGGCCTCGTCGGAATGTCATTGAAACGCCGCCGAGGAGAAGATTGCGCGGAGTTCGCAGAGGAGCAGAGACGCCGAGAGGGGAACAAAGAGGCGATATTCCCTGGGCGTTTTTACAATGACGGTGGGATGATATTTATCGTGACACGGGCGTCTCGCCCGTGCGGGTTGCGCGGGAGATTCAATGAATGGCGCTACCCGAACTCCAGCATACCCCGCGCGGGCGCGATGTTCCTGTCACACACGACCGCCGCACCTTGCCTTGGGGCGGCCATTTTTTGTGGCATGGGCAGCCTGCCCATGAGTGCGGTATTCCGCACCGATCCACAAAATGCCGATTTTTGCTTGCTGTGTACAGCAAGCCACGGGCGGGCCGCCCGTGCCACAAATTCAGGCCACACCAATCGTTTTCTCTGCTTCTCCGCTTCTCTGCGTTCTCCGCGCGAAATGCCTATACTCGATCCTGCGAACGGCCAGTTTTATGCCCGAGTCACCCGATGCGCATTATCTTCCGCCTCCCGGCGCCCCAGTCGCGCGGAAGGCGGTGGTTCCGGGGAGGCCGCCGGCGGTGCCGTTTCGGCGTGCCCCCGACAGCGCGCGGCGGCCGCGGTGGGTGTGGCCGCGCCGGATCGTGCGCGTTGCATGCTGGAGTTATCTGGTTCTTGCCATCTCACTTTGGTTGTTGCTGCGGCTCGAAGGGGACCGCTGGTGGGTGGCCACACTGGTGCTTTTCGGCCCGCGCTGGGTTTGGGCAATGCCCTTGCTGCTATTGGCGCCGGCCGTCCTGCTGCTGCGCCGCCGCTCGCTGTGGGTTTTGGCGGCGGGGGCGGGGGTGATTGTCTGGCCAGTCATGGGCTTGTGCTTGCCATCCCACCATTTGATGTCGGGATACAACGCCGCCGCGCCGCTGCGCGTGCTGACCTGCAATACGCATTGGCATACGGTGCGCATCCCCGACATGCAAAAGCTGATCGCCGACGCGCGCCCCGACATCGTCGCCTTGCAGGAATGCTCCGTGGAAACGGCCCAGGCGATTTTCAGCGCCGGCGACTGGTGCGTGCGGATGGACGGGGAACTGTGTCTGGCGAGCCGGTATCCGCTGAAAAAGGTGTTCGACATCGGCCGCGCCGATTGGCCGGATTTGTACGGTATTGCGGTGCAGTACCAGGTGCAAACGCCGACTGGAAATATCCCGTTCATCAACCTCCATCTTGAGTCGCCGCATGTGCCAATTCGTGCCGCCGTGAGCGGCGCGCCGGATCGGGAGAAGCAAGTCCAGGACAACAGCCGCCACCGTCTCCGCCAAGTGATCAGCGTCGCACAGCGGGCGCGGGATCTGGGTCCCGATGTTCTGCTCGCCGGCGATTTCAATACGACCTGCGACAGCTTCATTTTCCGCCAGAATCTGTCCGGCTTTTCCGACGCATTCTCCGACGCCGGCTTTGGGTTCGGCTGGACCTACCGCGTTCGCGGCACCGATGCCCGGATCGACCATATTCTTGCTGGAACGCATTGGCGCTGCCGACGGTGCTGGGTTGGGCCGGATGTCGGCTCGCCGCATGTGCCGGTGATCGCGGATTTCCGCGTTCGCTGAAGCGAACCCTACGCGCTACCGCTAAGCGGGTTTTCTTTCGGGAACTTCCGGCCATCGCCGCGTCCAATGGCATGTACAACGAATTTCCCAACACGAGGTTTAATCATGCGACAGACCGGATTCATCATTTTTGTGCTCGCGGCTTCCCTGGCTGCCATGTTGATGTGCCGCCCGACTCCCGCGGCGCAATCATCGGAGCGCGGGGCGGCATCGGAGCGCGGGGAAGCGCCGCTTTTTCCACCGTCGGGTTCATCGTGCGTGGTCTACCTGCGCGGGGATGCCGCCGGCGTGGCCTTTCACGACCGCATCGCCGACCTGGGCAATCTCATCTCCCGCAAGGGAACCGTCGTCCGCGCCGAGGATGCCTGGCTGGTCCTGCGCGACGGCAGCCATCAGCTCTACATCCCCCGCACCTCGATCATGCTGATCGATGTGGGGAAATAGGCAACATCAATTGCATATATATCACATCCAGCCATTGGTCGTGCTTTCGCCCGACCTCGCGGAGCCGGGCGACTTCCACGAATCCGGCCCGCCCGTGCACTCGGATGCTCGCCGACTGCTCGGCGGAGATGCCGGCGATGATGCTGTGATATCCCAGGGCTGCCGCGCGCTCGATGAGATCATCGAGCACCCATCGGCCCATCCCCTGCCCCAGCACATCGTGCCGGAGGTAGACCGAGTTTTCGACGGTCGGCTGATACGCCGCCCGCTCGCGGAATTTGGAAAGTGAGCCCCACCCGACAACCTCTCCGCCGCGCTCGACAACCGTCACGGGATACTCCGGCCCGTGTGCCGCGAACCACTCGGAGCGCTCCGCGGGCGTCGAAGGCTTCGTCTGATACGTCGTGGTGGAATGAACTACGTAATAATTGTAAATGGCGTTAATCGCCGAAAGATCGGCTTGAGCGGCGAGTCGGATGATTGGTTCATGAGTCATGGTCTTGGGACCCCCGCGAACGCACTTCAGCATATCGTTGCCGCTTGCTCGCACCAAAGGAAAGAACTCACCACGGAGGCACGGAAACACGGAGGCGCCTTCGACTGAATCCGTACGAATTGATCAATCCGATTGTTGAAGATGCTGTTCGCCTGCAAAGTGGTGCCACCTCGAGCGCGCCTCCGTGCTTCGGTGTCTCCGTGGTTGTCTTCTCTTTGGGTTGAGGCACCGGTCAATTCGTCGCGCGAAGTTCCGGCCATCTGTCAGGGCGCCACCGGAAACTCGGGTTTGGTGAACTTTCCGTTCTCATTGATTTTCACGCCGTCGATTTCGACGTGCCCGCCTTGTCGGAGATCGACGACCATGTCCCAGTGGAGGCCGGACTGGTTGGTGTTTCCGGTCTGGGGGTAGCCGGCTCCAAGCGCGAAATGCACGGTGCCGCCGATCTTTTCGTCGAAGAGGGTATTGCGGGTGTAGCGGGTGATGCGGTAGTTGGTGCCGATGGCGCATTCGCCGACGAATCGGCTTCCCGCGTCCGTGTCGAGCATCGAATGCAGGAAGGCTTCGCCTTTTGAGGCTGAGGCTTCGACGACTTTGCCGTCGCGGAATTGCAGGCGCACATCCTGCACCTCCCGGCCATGGTGGACGGCGGGGAAACTGAACTGCACCACGCCGTTCACGCTGTCGAGCACCGGGCCGGTGAAGACTTCTCCGTCCGGGAAATTGCGTTTGCCGTCGCAGTTGATCCAGCGCCGGTCGGCAACGCTCATGCGCACGTCGGTGCCATTGGCGGCCACCACGCGATAGTCGCGCTTGCCATTGAGATAATCCACCAGATGCTGCTGCGATTCGCTCATCTTCCGCCAGCCGGCAACCGGGTCGGGTTCGTTGAGCAATCCCGCGCCAAACACAAAATCCTCGTATTCCGCCAGGCTCATCTCCCCATCCTGCGCCGAGGCCTGCGTGGGATATTGGGTGCCGACCCACTTGAGCGCGCCGTCGGCGGCGCGTTTGAGAAAGGTCTCGAAGATCGGCTTGCGCGCCGCCTGCTGCAAGCCGATGCGCTTGGCGTCCACGTTCGACAGCGCCTTGGTATTTTCGTCGGCCCAAACGCCAATTGAGCCGTCGATCGTCTGTACTTCCTGAAGCGCCAGGTGGCGGCCGGCGGGCATCCGATGATCCGCATGGCGCCCGATGAACTCAATGAGATTTTTCTCAAGACCGCCAGCGAAGATCAGTTGAAATTCGTGAATCCGCGCGGCTGACAAACCGGCGCCCCGGTGATCCGCCCCTTCTTCACGCCAACGCTGTAATGCACCAGCACGTCCGCCAGTTTTTCCAATCGTGAATCGCGCATCGCCCAATCGTACCACCGCGCGGCATGCGAGGGGAGGCTAGTGCATTGTCACTCTTTCAATTTAGGGTAGCATCAACGGCATAACCAAGGAAGGTTTTGCCATGCCCAAGACATCGAAGAAGTACGTGGTTCGTCTCACGGATGCCGAGCGTCAGATACTTCAGGAGGTGGTGGTC
>DASRLH010000432.1:0-8741 GCA_035648595.1 Tepidisphaeraceae bacterium | reverse complement strand
CTACGGGGCCCGCGCCTGCGGAGCGCCGACGAAGTTCGCATCGCGCTGCGCATGTCGGTGATGGCGATGGTCCCGCGCATCAACCCCCGGCTGTCGTCGGTGGCGCGGGGTCAGATGGTTTATCTCGATGCCCGCTCGCCGGTGGCCGAGGCGTACCGCTCGATCCGAACATCGCTCAACCTTGGATCATCGTCGGGGGCGCGCAGCGTGCTGATCGCCTCGCCAGCCGCCGGCGACGGCAAATCCACCACCGCCAGCAATCTCGCCATCGCCTTCGCGCAGGCCGGGCAACGCACGCTGGTGATCGACTGCGATCTGCGCGAGCCCGTGCAACATCTCATTTTTGAAACCGATGGAACCGTCGGCCTGACCAGCGTGATCGCCGGCGAAGCGCCGCTGCGCGATGCCGTGCGGCCAACCCGCGTCCCCGGGCTGTACATTCTGCCCTGCGGGCCGGTGCCTTCCAATCCATCGGAATTACTGGCCGGCAAGCGATTCGCCCGGCTGATGTCGTCGCTTTGCGCCCGCTTCGACCGGATCATCATCGATTCCCCGCCGCTCACCAATGTCGCCGATGGCCGCGTCCTCGCCGCCGGCGCGGATGCCACGTTGTTGGTTTTGCGGATGAATCATTCCAATCGGCGCCTCGGCGAGCTGGCGCTCGATGGGCTGCAGAAGGTCGGCGCGCAGGTGATTGGCGCCATCGCCAACGACATGCCCGCGGGCCACGGCCATCACTATTACGGCGGCTCCTGGCAATATGCCTCTCATGTGAAGCACCTGATGCTCCCCAACGACGGCGCTGCCAACGCCGCAAGTTCCATCGTCCAGGCTCTTCCTCATGCAAGCGCGGATGCAAACGGAAATGAATCCGGCCATCGAGGCGGCAACCGCAACGGCCATTCAACCAGCCACGGTCATTCATCCGGGAACGGCAATGGAAATGGCCACGGCCCATCGCCGACGCTCCCCGGACAAGCGGACGATTTCAGGGTCGAGGAGCCCGATTGGAGCGCGGACCTGCCGCTGGTGTCCAACGCCGCGAGCCACCAAACGGTTTGAATCCGCCAATCACGGAGTGGTGAGGAAATGAGTACCATCTGTCCCCCCCAAGTTGAGCGCGTCAGCGAAGCGCTGGAAGATCTGCTCGCGGACAACGACTCGGCCGCGATTCCGTCGCATGCGCTGGCGCATTGCGCGCCGATCACGGCGCGGCGATTTTCCGCGCCGCCGCGGGAGCTCGACGCTCCACCGCGGGACCTGGACGCGCCGGCGCGCGAGCTGGACGCGCCGCCGCGCCAGAAGCAGCCGGCGGCGTATCCGCTGGATCATTGCGGACCATTGCTTCCGGATCCTTCGCTCTCCTGGACTTTGGCCCGCCGGGTGATGCGCACGACCGCGCCGCTGTTGGCCGCCGATGTGCTGGGGCTGATGCTGGCGGGATTGGTCGCCCGAGCGGCGCTGCTGCTGGCGCTGCCCGATGCCGGCACGGCTCTGGGTTGGACCGCCCCGGTTGCTTTGCTGCCGGTGCTTTTTGCCTATTGGCTTAGTGATTTGTATGCGGAAGTGTGGGTGCATCCGGTGGTGGAATTGCGTCAACTGACGCACCTGACAAGCATCGGATTGCTGGCCGCCGCGCTGGGTGGATTGCTCGCGCCGGGGCTCCCGATCTGGTGCCTGGCGGTATGGCCGGTGGCGGTGGTGCTGGTTCCGCTCTTTCGGCGCGCGGCCCGGCGTTTGTGCGCCAACCGCGGATGGTGGGGATATCCGACGCTTGTCATTGGCAGCGGGGATGCAGCCCCAATTGCCGCGATGGCGGTGATGGATGTACCGACGTCCGGGCTGCGTCCCGTGCTGGTCAGCGATCCCGAGGGCGGCTGCCGGGTCGCGGGCATCCCCGTGTGCAACGATCCGGCACAACTTGAATCGCTCGTGCGCGCCCAAGCCATCCGCCATGCCGTCGTCTCGCTCCCGCAGTTTTCGCCCGCCCGGCTAGGCGAGGTGCTCGATCGCTACGGCGGACTGGTGCCGCACCTGCTCGTCATGTCCGATGCCTCAACCCTCCCGAGCCTCTGGGGCGCTTCGCGCAATTGCGGGCGCCTCAGCGGCATTGAGGTGCGAAACGCCCTGATGCTCGCCACGCTGCAAAGCGTGAAACGCGCGATTGACGTAACGATTGCGATAATGGTTTTTGTTGTAAGTTTGCCATTCCTGCCGATCGTCGTGTTTTTGGTGAAACGCAGCGGCCCGGGGCCGGCGTTCTACGGCCATACCCGCATCGGCCAGCATGGCCGGCTCTTTACCGCCTTGAAGTTCCGCACCATGCACGAAAATGGGGATGCCATCCTAGGCGACTATTTCGAACAGAATCCCCAAGCCTGCCAGGAATGGAAGCGCGATCACAAGCTGCGAAATGATCCGCGCGTGACCGCCATCGGCGGCTTCCTGCGCCGAACCAGTCTCGATGAATTGCCGCAGGTGTGGAATGTTCTCAAGGGCGACATGAGTCTCGTGGGGCCGCGCCCAATCGTGCAGGACGAGATTTGCCGCTATGGCGATCGCATCCGTCTGTATGCGAAGATCAAGCCCGGCATCACCGGCCTCTGGCAAGTCTCGGGCCGCACCGACACAACATACGATGACCGCGTGCAACTCGATCTTTTTTACATCCGCCATTGGTCGCCCTGGCTGGACGCCTACATCCTGGCGAAAACAATCGTAGCGCTGGTGAGCCGCGATGGAGCGTATTAGCTTGGAAAAACAGGCTAGTGCATTGTCACGCAATGATTTTGGGGTAAATCACTAGAGTTTTACCCGCATTTGGAAGCATGACAATGCACTAGGTCCAAATGAAAGGTGAAAATCCGAAATCCGAAGCACGAAATCCGAAACAAATTCAAAAGCAAGAAAGGCGGAAAATTCAAAGGGGGCGTCCGGGCGGGTCTTGTTTTGAGATTTCTGCTTTTGAATTTTGAGCTTGTTTCGGATTTCGGATTTTGGAATTCGGATTTTCCTCCGTGGTTATCTTTGCTTTCGTGTTGAGAAATGGCCTCAGGCTCCCGACATCTTCTCTCCCACGCCGGCATTTATTTGGTGGCGCGAGGCGTGCCCGGCGCGATGGCATTCCTTGCCATTCCGTTATTCACGCGCCTGCTGACGCCCGGTGATTACGGGCGTTATGCGTTGGTCGCGGCGGCGGCGGCGCTGATCAATGCCATGCTGTTTCAATGGATGCGGCTTTCCCTGGTGCGATATCTGCCGGCCTGCCAGGATGATCCTGTCCGGCTCAAATCCACGATTTTCACCGTGTCTCTCCTTTTGGTGCTGGGAATCGGCGCGTTGGGGCTGCTGGCATGCCTCCTGCCATTCGCCCGCGCGTGGCGTCCGGTGATATTGCCATGTTGGGCGGTGCTGGCGGCGCAGGCGTTTTTTGACCTAAGCTGCGAATACAGCCGCGCCGCGATCCGGCCCTGGCAATATATGGGACTGCAACTGGTTCGATCGGCCTGCACGGTCGGCATCGGTGCGTTGCTCATCGTCCTGGGAGCCGGATGGTGGGGACCATTGGGGGGTTTGGCCTTCGGGATGACTTTGGCGGTCGCGTATGCTTTCAGCCGCGATTGGGCCGATGTGCGCTTGCGCATCGACCGCCAGATGCTTCGCAAGATTTCAGTTTATGGTGTGCCTCTCTCGCTGACCGTGGCGCTGACGGTGGTCATCGGCACCTGCGACCGTTTTCTCATCGCCTGGAAACTCGGCGAGAACGCCGCTGGGCTGTATTCGGTCGCCATCGACTTCACCTGCCAAACCCTCACGCTGTTGATGCTCGCGATCAACCTTTCGGTATTCCCGATTGCCGTGCGCGCGTGGGAGCGGGATGGGCCGGGGGCGGCCCGCGAGCAGATGAAATCCAATGCCGCGCTGCTGCTGGCGGTCGGCGTGCCCTGCGTGGTTGGTTTATCCGTGCTTTCACCGGGCATTGCCAATTGTTTCCTGGGCAGCGGATATCGGGAGGCGGCGGCGCACTTGATGCCGATGGTGGCGCTGGCGACTTTTATCGCAGGGCTTAAGGCGTATCACTTTGATTCGGCATTTCAGTTTGCCCACCGCACGATCTGGCAAGTCTGGATCGTGCTCGCGGCAGCCGTTGCCAACGTGGCCCTGAACCTTTTCGCGATTCCGCTCTTCGGCATCAACGGCTCGGCCGGCGCATCGGTGCTGGCGTACGGATTGGCCATCGGGCTGACCATCTGGCTGGGCCGGCGGCATTTCGCGTTGCCATTCCCGCTTCGCCCGTGTGTGCAAGTAGCGCTCGCGGCGGGGGCGATGGCGCTGCTGCTGCTGCCGTGGAGGAATCACATTGGCCCGCTGGCGCTGGCGGCGCAAATTGCCGGCGGGGCGGGGGCGTACGGAGTTGTCCTGATCGCCTGCGATTTCCTCGATTTCCGAATTCACGCCGCGTCTCGATTGGCCCGCGTCCTGCCGGCGCGGAACACGCGGCTTACGGCGGGTCCGGCGCCCGTCGCATTTGCATCACTGGTCGAACCCAAATGACGGTCAAGGAGCAACCCGTGTCATCGGATCGCAACCCATGTATTTGTGTTTACACTCCGCCTCCCGATGGCGGAATGGCGCTGTACACTTGGGAATTGATGAATGCCTTGGCGCGCCGCGAGCGGGCGTTTCGCTTCGAATTGGTCTGCGAGCCGGGGCTGCCCGATTCACTGCGGTCGGAGCTTTATGCCGCCAACCAAATCCTGCCGCGATTGCGTCACCGCGACACGTTCCCGAATCGGATTTCATGGATCGCAAACCGACTGGCGTATTACCCGCGGCGCGAACGCCGTTCCTTAAATGGCTCGAAACCCGGCCCGACATCATCGCGGTGCATTTTCAGGAATGGGCTCTTTGGCTGGCGGCGCCGCTGATCCGGCGCATTCGCCGGAGCGGGCGCAAAGTGTTTTACACCGTGCACAACGTGCTGCCGCACCATTACCCGGCGATGGTGCCGCGCGCCATGGTGCATCGATGGATTCATCGCGCGTGCATGCAGTGCGACGGCCTGTTTGTTCACACCGACCGGCTGGCCGGGGAGTTGGCCGATTTTTTAGGCGGCTTGCATCCGCCAATCCACATCGTGCCGCACGGCGTTTGGACCGTGCGATCGGAGCTCCGTTTGCCGGCATTGGAGGAACGGCTGGCCTGGAAAAAGCTGTTGTTCTTTGGATCCATCCGCCGCAACAAGGGCCTGGATTTGCTGCTTCGCGCCGCCGATCTTCTTCCCGGATACAGCATCACGATCGCCGGCGAGCCTCACGAACGCCAATACTACGAAACCCAGTGCCTCCCGCTGATCAGGCAATTGCGGGATCGCGGTGTTCGCATCGAGCTGCTGGATCGTTTCATCCGGGAAGATGAAGTGGGGCCGCTGTTTGCCAGCCATAGCGCGGTGGTTCTGCCGTACACGAAAGACTTCGTGGCGCAGAGCGGCGTGTTGTTCATGGCGCTGGCGTACGACCTGCCGGTGGTCGCCAGCGAGGCCGGCGGCCTGCGCGAGATGCTGCGCGACTTTCCGGTTGGCTCGATATGTCGCGGCGAAACGCCCGAAGCGCTGGCCGCGGCCGTTTCCGCGTTGTTCGACACCGCGGCCCAGGCGGGCCTGGCAGGGCAGATTCGCCAGGCCAAACGCCGACTCTCATGGCACGAGGCCGCGCGGGCAACCCTCGCCGGCTATTCCGTTGCGTTCGATTCACAACAAGTGCGGGAAAATGATTGCGCAATTGAAACAATCGCCGCCGGCTAGATGGTCGGCGGAATTGCAGGGACAGGCCCAAGGGCCTGTGGGCGCTGGCGAGCCCGCTAGCTCCGATGCGCCAGTTAGCGCCAATGCGCCAGTCAGCGTCCGCGCGTCAATCCGCGCCGGTGCGCTCGTTAGCGCCGAAGGGCCTCTTCGTGGCGATGCCCCTAACCGCGCCAGCGCGCCGTTATCCGCCGGCGCATTCGACCGCGTGCCGGCCCCGCTTCACGTCAGTGCGATGCCGCGTTTTTCGATGTCCGCGTTGGCGGTCGGCGCGTTCGGATTTTTCGCGTTCATGCCTTATCCCGCGCTGCCGGTGGGCGGGGCATCGGCGGTTCAATTCGGGGATATGCTGACGATCCTCATGGTCCTTGCGTGCATCGCGCTGCCGTGGAAACGCCGGGCCTTTTGGGTGTATCCGCTGATCCTGGCGCCCTTGTGCCTGGCGACTCTCAAAGTTGCGATGACCGGCGAGGGTGATGTGCTCCTATGCTTCAAGGCGTTGGCCGGGTCGGTTCTTTCCTGTTTGTCGATCGTCACCGCGCAGCTTTATGCGCCCGCATATTCTCTGGAGCTTCTCACCGGAATTGCCATAGCGACGCTCGTTCATGTGGCGGTCGGGATGTGGCAATTGTACGGCTTTTCGACCGGACAGTTTCCTCTTCTGTCGCTCTACGTGAATCCATCATTCCTGAGCGTGCAGAATGATGCCGACACAATTGTGAAATACATTCGCCGGCCGTTCGGCCTCTTTCCCGAGCCCTCGGCGATGTCCAGTTCCCTGGCGCCGTGGGTGGTGCTGTGGACGGCGCTTTCGTGCGGCATCATCCGGCTGCGCCGTTCGCCATCGCGCTGGCAACAATGGCTCTTCGCGACGGCGGCGGCGGGGGGGCTGGGGCTGATCATTCTCTCGCAGTCGGGCCACACGATCGTCACCCTCGCCGCCCTCGTGCCGATCGCGGTGCTGTGGGTTGTTCAGGCACGGGCGACGGTTGGCTCGTCCATCGCCATCATGCTAGCCTTCGGCATCGTGCTGCCGTTGATCGTGTGGTTTGCCGCCATCCAACTGAGCGGCCGCATGGGCGGAGCGGAGCTGGGCAACAGCTCGTGGGAAGAGCGGGCCGATTCGCTGCGGGTTGGTTTCGAGCTGCTGTTTGACGGCGGCCTTGCCACCGCACTTTTCGGCATGGGGCCGGGCATGTCCGCGCCCGCGCTCTGGCGGCATGCCCACCTGGAAGCCGTCTGGAGCGTACTTCTCACCTACATCTACGAAACCGGATTCATCGGCGCGCTGCTCGTCTGCTGGATTGCCCAACATCTGGCGCGAATCTGGAAATCCAGCCACTTCGATATTACGTTCGGCGCGTTCGTATTCGTTTGGCTGGTGGGCATTACTCTCACGACCAGCTACTCGCAGCTTCTGCCGATCTGGATCGCGCTGGGTTGGCTTACGGTGTGGCCATCGGTGATTTCGCCCGCCGGCCGCGAGAAATGGGCCAACGAATCACTGCGATCGCAATACGGCCCGGCGCGTGTCCCCTCTGCGCCGGCGTGGACAGGCTCCAACACCTTACCCGCGGGCGAGAGTGGCATGAGAGCAACGCCGCCCTCGGAAGCGCCGCTCTGGCCGTCCCGATTGGGCCGGCGGCCTGATGTCGGGAGGGGGCCGGCATGACTGCATCCACCAAAACAGTTGGCCTGCTTTATCCAGGCGAAATGGGCGCGAGCCTCGCCAGGCTGTTGTCGGCAGGCGGAGCGCGCGTGGTGACCTGCGTCGAGGGCCGAAGCGAGCAAACCAGAAGTCGTTGCCGCGCCGCTGAGATCGATATTCTCGGCACGGTTCAAGAGGTCGTTCGACAATCCGATGTGATCATTTCACTCGTGCCCCCTGGCGCTGCCGAGGCTGTAGCGGCGGCATATTGCGAACTGGCCCACCTCTCGCCGCCGCACGGGCTTTATGTCGATTGCAACTCGATTGCACCGCAACGCGCCGAGGCGATTGCCCAGCGCTTCGCGGAGCGCGGCCGCGGATTTATCGACGGGGCCATCAATGGTTTGGCCAGCAACATTTCCAGCGCCGGCACCCTATTCCTCAGCGGCGCACAGGCCGGTGAATTGGCGGAGTTAATTGGCGACCGCATGCGCATCCGCCTTCTGGGAACGCAGCCCGGCGCGGCTTCCGCCATGAAAATGCTGCTCGGCGGCTTATCCAAGGGGCTGTGCGCGCTGTTCATCGAAACCGCGCTGATCGCCCAGAAGCGCGGCATGCTCCCGGAAATGCTGCTCGAATATGCCCGAATCTATCCGGGTGTGATGCGGATCGTGGACCGCATGCTGCCGACCTATCCCCAACATGCCGCCCGGCGCGCCCAGGAAACCCGCGAAATAGAAAGCACCGCGCGCGAAGCTGGCATCGAACCCAACGTGCTGGCGGCGGTTCGACGGGCGCACGAAGCAATTGCGGTTAGTTTTTGCGAGGCCGACAGTCTCGAAGAGCAGGGTGTGCAAACGTTGATCGAGCGGCTTGCGCGCGATTATGAGCCGCTGGCGTTTACAAAATGAATGCTTGCGCCAAGTGCGCCAAGGACGCCAAGAGCGCCAAGAAGAGAAAAGATTAGGACGAGATCGAACTTCGGGATGAAAGGATGGAGTTGAAATGGGAACAGAAGAATTATTGTAAGCCTTCAGCCAATGCAGAGCGGGTGCATTCATTCGCGGATTCGGTCAACGTATCACGGGCGTCCCGCCCGTGCGGATGGCGCGGTAGTAGAACAACTACAGTACTTCTAATCTCGAAGCACCAGGCACGGGCGAGACGCCACAGGCGTCCGGGATATGGCAAGTTTACGCGAATGGGTTCCAATGAGCCAAGGGAGAGCGTGGACAATAGGCAGGGGATCGCAGCGACGGCGGTTCCATGCGCGCATGCGGCGGCGTCGCCCTC
>DASRLH010000431.1:0-30085 GCA_035648595.1 Tepidisphaeraceae bacterium | reverse complement strand
CCCCAACCCTCCCTCGGAGTACCGGGGGAGGGAGTAAAGAGACCGCACTAGCTTTCACGCACCCTTGTGAGATTCGATCAGCCCCTCCTGCAACGGCCCGGATCGCAGTTGGCCGGTTTGGGTGGCTTGCCAGACATAGCCGGTGGTCACTTCCATGCAGGTGAGCCAGCCGTTGGCGCAGGCATGGGTGTCGATGCAGATGGCATGGCCCAGGTCGCGCGGGGCGTGGTTGCTCTGGGGCGTGTGCCCGCACACCATGATCTTGCCCGAAGCGTGCGGCCTCGGATCGTGGAACGTTTCCCATTGCAGCAGATGCCGGGGCTGATCCGCCAAGGCAAGATCGTGCGCCATCCCGGCATGCACGAAGTTGTGAGTGTCGGTCTCGTAAAAATTGACGCAGCCGTTCTCCAGGAAATCCCAATGCGATGCCGGCACATCGCGGAGCAGCCCGCGATGCCCATGGCGCGCATAGCTGGCGAGGGTGGCATCGCCGCCGCCATGCTGCCATTCGATCAGCCGATCGCGCCCCTTGCGGGCGTCGAGCATCATCTGCTCATGGTTTCCGCGCAGGCAAATGACGCGGCGGGTCTGGCGGAGCCGCAGCAGGCGCTCGATCGTGCCCGCGGAGTCGGGGCCGCGATCGATATAGTCGCCCAGGGTGATGATCAGGTCATTGGTGCGCGGCACCGCCGCGGCCAGCAGGCAGTCGAGGGCGCGGGAGCAGCCGTGGATGTCGCCGATGGCCAGGATACGCATAGGGGAAAAGGCGAACGGGTTCTCTAGTGGACTATCGGCTGAGATAGGGCATGACCCCCACGCGAACTTGTGCGGTGCACGGTAGAATGCCGGCGTGGAGGACGTTTTTATATTTGCCAATCCGATCGCGGGACGGGGGCGGGGGGAGTCTATTGCGCGACGGCTGGAGGCGCGGTTGCGGGAGGATGGGTTTGCGGTGCGCACAAGCTTCACAGCGCCGGATCGGCTGACGGCCCAGGATGTTGCCGGCCCGGCGCGGGCGGTCATCGCGATTGGAGGGGATGGAACGTTGCGGGCCGTCTTGGGCCGGCTGCTGGTGTTGCGCGGCGACGTTCCGCCGGTGCTGGCGGTCCCGCTGGGGACGGCGAACCTCATGGTCCGGCATCTGGGGTTTCGGTGGGCGGATGAGGCGCTGGAAAAGGTGGCCAGCGTTGCGATTCGCAACCTGCATGTTCGATTGCTGGACGCGGGACTGGCCAATGGCCGGCTGTTTCTGGTGATGGCGGGGGCGGGATTTGATGCGCAGATCGTCCATGAACTGGATCGATTGCGGCGGGGGCCGATCAGCGTTTTGAGTTATGTCCTTCCCGCCGCCATCGCGCTGCGGGATTTTGCGTTCAGCGCGATGCGAGTTTGCGTGGATGGGCGGGAGGTGTTTGCCAATCGCCCGGCCATGGCATTCGTGGGGAACATCAGGGAATACGGCGCGGGGTTTCCCGTGCTTCCCTATGCGCGGCCCGATGATGGGCTGCTGGACGTGTGCGTGCTGCCGTGCGGATCGAAGATGGAGCTGATCCGCCTGTTCCTACAGGCGGCGGCGGGCGAGCATACGCTTTCGCCCGATGCGGTATACGTGCGGGCGCGGGAGAACGTGCGCATCGACTCCGAGGCGCCCGTCCCGGTGCAGGTGGACGGTGACCCGGCGGGAACGACGCCCGTCGAATTCACCTTGCTTCCGGTACGAGTGCCCTTTATCGTGCCGAGGTGAAGAGGACTCACCGCGGAGACGCAGAGGCGCGGAGAAGAAAGGATTTTCGGGAAAAGAGCCAGGGCAAAGTATATTGTGACACGCGCATCTCACCCGTGCGTGTTAAACATTGATTCCTTGACCGCGCTACTGAATGCACGGACGTGATGACCATGTGACGATCGATCTGCCGGCTTCCTTAGGAAGTGCATCTGGCTGAAGGTTTAACAGAGAATCCCCAGACCTTTACTGCTTTCTCTGCGTCTCCGCGTCTCCGCGGTGAATCCTTCTTCCGTGGATTAGAATTATGCTCACGTTTTTCAGCAGCGATTCGTTGTTCGTCATTGCCGGGCCGTGCGTGATTGAGTCGGCGGAGGTGTGCCTGGCGGTGGGGAGACGGATGAAGGAAGCCTGCGAACGGCTGGGGCTCTCGTACATCTTCAAGGCGAGCTTCGACAAGGCGAACCGTTCGAGCAACGCCAGCTTTCGCGGCCCGGGGCTGGAGGATGGGCTGGTGGTGCTCGACCGGGTGAAGCATGAACTGGGCGTGCCGATCCTGACGGATGTGCATGAGGCGGGGCAGGCGGCCGAGGTGGCGACGGTGGCGGATATTTTGCAGGTGCCGGCGTTCCTGGCCCGCCAGACCGATCTGCTGCTCGCCTGCGGGCTGACGGGGAAAGCCGTCAATATTAAGAAGGGGCAGTTCATGGCGCCCCAGGAAATGGGCAACGCCGCACAGAAGGTGCGATCCGTGGGGAACTCGCCGGTGCTGCTTACCGAGCGCGGCACGTTCTTCGGCTATAACCGGCTGGTCAATGATTTCACCGGCTTGGCCATCATGAAATCCTTCGGCTGCCCGGTGATCTTCGACATCACGCACTCGACGCAGCAACCCGCCGGCCAGGGAAACCAATCGGGCGGGAACCCCGAATTTTCTCCGCTATTGGCTCGCGCCGCCGTTGCTGCTGGAGTGGACGGGCTGTTTCTGGAATGTCATCCCGATCCGAAAAATGCCAAGAGCGACGCGGCCACCATGCTTGATTTCCAAACCGCCGAAATGCTGCTGACGCAATGCAGGCAAATATGGGAGATGCGAAAGACATGGTAACCCCGCACGGAAATCTGAACTCCGAAGCTCGAAATCCGAAACCAGAAGGACTTACCGCAGAGTCGCAGAGACGCGGAGAAGAGAAGACATGAGAAGAAGGATCAATCATGAAAACCATTGCGACGTTCAATTGTGCAAAGACAGCGATGGGAGTCACGAGTTCTGATTCGTCGCGTGCTCTGATCTTCTCTGCGTCTCTGCGTCTCGGCGGTAAATCTTTTTTTTCGGATTTCGAGCTTCGGATTTCGGATTTTCTAGGTCCTTTTTGCCCAATCCCTTTGAGTCGGATACCTCATGGATGTGTTAATCATCGGTGCTGGCGGACATGGCAAGGTGGTTCTGGATATATTGCGCGCCGCGGGGCGGGACAAGCCGATTGGGTTTGTCGATGCCGACATTTCATTGGCGGGCACGAGCATTGGCGGCCTGCCGGTCCTGGGTCCCGCGAACGTGCTGCCCAAGCTTCGGCAACAAAAAGTGCGCGGCGCGCTGATCGCCATCGGGGAAAACCGCACCCGCCTGCAGTATGCCGCCCTGCTGCGAGAGCAGGGGTTTGAGCTGGTGAATGCGATTCATCCTTCCGCCAGCGTGTCGGCGACCGCGGCGCTGGGGACGAACGTGGTCGTCGCCGCCCTGGCGGCCGTCTGCACGGAGGCCCGGCTGGGGGATTGCGTGATTGTCAACACCGCCGCCGTCATCGACCATGAATGTATCATCGACCCAGGCGTCCACATTGCCCCCGGCGTGCATCTGGCCGGGCGCGTGCGCGTGGGAACGTGCGCTTTCGTGGGGCTCGGCGCCAACGTGATCCAGTGCATCTCAATCGCCGAGCATGCGACCATCGGCGCAGGGGCCGTGGTTTTGCAGGACGTGCCGGCCCATGCGACCGTGGTAGGCGTGCCGGGGCGGATCATTAAGACCGGATCGCCGGATGAGCGCGAGAGGCCCTCGGGCGATGCGTGAGGCACGGGCCGGGACGTCCGTGTCACGACGCAAGGCGTCCGACTTCCCAAGACTTGCAGGCCGTTGAAGTGATACAATTATCGATATGACCGCTGTCGCATCCCCACCGCTGCTCACGCGACCTCGCCGCTTCGACAATGCGGCCCAGTGGCTGCACGCCCTGGGCGACGTGCCGTTGGAGCGCATCATCTTCGATCCATTACCCGGCACTGCCACTGAAGCCGACCTACTGCGATTCGTGGAAGGCGGGGATAAACTTTGCGAGTTGATTGATGGAACCCTGGTGGAGAAGCCGGTGGGATACTTGGAAGCGATTATTGCATTCAATTTGGGAACTGACATCAACAATTATGTTCGGCCGCGCAATCTTGGTGTTGTCTCGGGCGCCGACAGCACCCTCCGCATGGCATCCTCCGGCCGCGTCCGGCTTCCAAACGTTGCATTCATCTCGCGCGACCGAATGCCCAAAACGCTCGAGCCGATCCCCACGATCGCGCCTGATCTGGCGGTGGAAGTCCTCAGCCCGAGTAACACACACGCGGAAATGGCCCAAAAGCTGCGGGAATATTTTCAGTCGGGCACACGGCTGGTTTGGTTCATCGATCCGCCGACGCGAACGGTCGCGGTGTATCATGGGGCGGGAGAGCCGACCCGCGTTCTGGCTGAAGGCGCCATGCTCGATGGCGAGCAGGTTTTGCCAGGATTCGCGCTGCCGGTCGCGGAGCTATTCCGAAACCTGCCGCCGGGCGGATGAGACGATTGCGATGCCGGATCGATCGCGCGTTGGAGGGCTGGCCTTCAACGCATTCCTCAATTACCCCGGCGGCGCCGCTTGGGTTTGGGCATGCGCGGCAGTGTGGGAGTGATCGGCATTTGGTTCGGGGGCGATTTGGGCGGGCGATTCGCCGCCTGGATCGCCAATGCTTCATTCACAAATGGATTGGTGGACGATGCGGTATCGGCGGTTCGCGTCGCTCGTGTATAAGGCATGCCGCGCATAATTTGATCTCCTGACGACGCTTGATCTCCGCGAGAAACCGGACTTCGGACCTTCCGTCGGCCTGCCTTCGGGCGCGTCGAATGCGTCTATCTCGCTCAATAGTTTACCATGCCTGGAAGAATTAAACACAAAGGCACAAAGACACCAAGGAACCTGATGGCTAACTTCGTACATTAGCCCGGGCACATCGCAGCGCAGGAAGTGAATTTGTTTACTGCTCGTTCTTCTTCGTGTCTTTGTGCCTTTGTGGTGATCCGTTTTCTCTTCCGTGGATCTTTTTGGAGTGTTCCGAGCAATGATTGAGCGATACTACGCCGCGTGCTGCCAGACCGATTCTCCCAATCCCCGGACGCGCGAGGAAATTCGTCCGAAGGTGAATCGGATGCTGGAGATGATCGACTACGCGGTCGGCGGGTACGAGCCGTTCTTCGACGTGCGGCTGGTGGTTTTCCCGGAGTTCGCCCATGCCGCCCCGGTCTACATCACCGCCGATGAATTGCACGAGCACCTGGCCCTCCCGATCCCCAACGAGCACACCGACCGATATGCGAAGAAGGCCCGCGAACTGGGCATTTTCATTCAGACCGGCACGTTCCTGGAATCCGACGCAAAATGGCCCGGCCACGTTTTCAACGCCACCTGCCTGATCGGCCCCGGCGGGATTTTGTATAAATATCGCAAGGTGCATCCCTGGGTTCCCTGGGAGGTGCACACCAGCCCGCACGACCTGCCCGGCTACGATGAGCCGCTCTTCCCCGTCGCCCAAACCGAGATCGGCAACATCGGCTGCGCGATCTGCTACGACTGGCTTTTCCCCGAAGCCATCCGCCAACTCTCCCTGGCCGGCGCCGATGTTCTCATTCGCGTGTCGGCTTACATGGACCCGTGGGGAACCGCCGCGCCGATGGACTGGTGGGCCAGCATGAACCGCGTGCGCGCCATCGAGAACATGGCGTACGTCGTAGCCTGCAACCAAGGCGCGAGCCTGCGCAACTATCCGCCTTTCAGTTGGCCCGGCGGAAGCATGCTCGTCGATTTCGACGGCCGCATCCTCGCCCAAGCCGAGCCGGGGCCGGGGGAACGAATCGTGGTTGGGCCGATCGATCTGGCCGCACTGAGGGCCGAGAGACAGCGCCGCCGCGGGCACAACATGCTGGCGCATCTGCGCACGGAGGCGTATCGCGGTTACGACAAGCCGATCTACCCCATGGCCGGCAACACGCCGCCGACAATTGAGAGAAACAACGCCGCGACGAAGGCGGGAAGGCACGCCATCAAGGCACAGGCATTGTGTTCATGGGACGAGTGATCGATCCGCGCCATTGAGCGTGTTCGTTTTGTGGGCATCAACCCAAACGCGGGCTTGAGTCGAACAGCCCCCGATTGCGAGAAGTCATACCGCTTGGCGTTCCAGCCCGGCCGCAACGAATTGCGTAATAAGTTCCGAGCGATTTATTCCCCTGCGCTTCGCCATCGCATCAGCTCTTTTCAACAATCGATTTTCCAACGAGACACTGATTTTCTTGGTGCCTTGAGCGACTCGAGGGCGAACGCGGCGCAAACGATGCTCTTCGGCGCGTTCCGCCCGAGTCATCGGCCGGGTGTCCTCGAACACAAATGGCTTATTGAATTGTTCGGTGGCTTTCGCCAATTCGGACGCCGTCATGTCTTCGGGATATTTGTCGTTACGTTTCATCGGAGCGATATGCTCAACATTCCTCGAGGTCCAGACGAATTCCACGCCTGACTATTGTACCATCTAATTCCGTATTTTGTCGATAAAATGGATATGGATATTTTCCGAGCCGGACCAAACGCTGGCGACGAAAGCGCCTGGAGGACGAGCCGTTTCATTCGCACCTGGCAAATTGTATCTTGTGCCGCGTTGTTTATAGTTGCGGCAACGAGTCCTTTCACCCGTGGAGTTTGCCGATGGAGCCTCAGCAGCGAATCATCTGCCAATGGTGCCAGAGCCAGAATCTGCCGGGGGCGGCGACGTGCCGCACCTGCGGAGCGCCGCTGGACGTGCGCAACTCGGTGAGCGATTCGGGCTGGGCCGCCGCGCCCCGGCTGCGCGACATGACCGAGTTCCAATTTTCCCAGAGCACCTGCCAGGTGGAAGGGGAGATCGTTCCCGTGGCGGACGTGACTCTTGGAGCGGGCGATGCCGTCTATTTCGAGCATCATGTTTTGCTTTGGAAAGACCCGACCGTGCCGCTCAGCGCGATGTCGCTGCAAGGGGGATTGAAGCGGATGCTCGCGGGGATGCCGTTCGCGGTCACGCAGGCGCACGGGCCCGGGCACGTCGCGTTTTCGCGCGATGCGACCGGGGAACTGGTGGTGCTGCCGTTGCACGCGGGGATGGAACTGGACGTGCGCGAGCATGCCTTCCTGCTGGCCACGCATTCGATCCAATATTCCTTCATTCGCATCAAAGGGCTGTTCAACATCCTCTTCGGCGGCGAGGGCATGTACATGGATCGCTTCGTCACCGCCGGCGAAAGCGGCCTGCTCCTGCTGCACGGCTATGGCAATGTTTTCCAGCGCACCCTCAAGCCCGGCGAAAGCATCCTCGTGGAGCCCGGCGGATTCCTCTACAAGGACGCCTCGGTCACCATGAACGTGGAAATGCAGCGGCTGGGAAGCCTGATCGGCGGCGTGGGGATGGCCCTGGCCCGCATGACCGGCCCAGGCCGGGTGGGGATTCAATCGATGTATCGGCATCATAAGTCCGGGTAGGACTACAGCGTTGGCGAAAACGCGCCCACTCCAAAGCCCATCACCTGCCCGAAGTACCCCACGTTCTGCTCAACGAACCCGATCTGCACCGTGCCGGCCGTCGAGGGTTGGGTGAGGAAATTGAACTCGGCGGTGAAAAACGTGTTGTTTCCGTTGTTATCATAAAGTGAATAGACATTGACCCCCGAGGTAAGAGCCGCGTAGTAGCTGCCGTTGTAATTGGCCGCCCCATAGGAGGTGTACTGGCTCAACGTCCAAACCGGCGGCGTCGCGCCGCCCCAATCGCTATCGCCCAGGTTTTCGTATTGCACGCGGAAGAGGTACATAAAGTTGTTGGCCAAGTCCTGCGTTGCCACTGCGGAAGTCATCGGAAGCGTGATGCCGTTCTGCACAACGCTGAACTGCGTCAACTGCGCTTCCTGCGTGGCGGCGCTTCCCGTCCCGTCGCCTTCGACGTTTACCTGGCCCACCTCGCCGAAATACTCTTGGTTCTGGTGAACCATCTGGAACTGCTCGTTGCCGCTCGATGGAGCCACGAAAGCGAAGGAGACCTGCCAAACGATCGATGCGGACATTGAGATCCCTGGGTTTATAGTGACTCCGGCCGGAAGATTGACCGTGACTCCACCTCCTCCGCCGGGCGGGTTTACGAGCGCCCAGGTGCTGCCGTTACCCACCCATGAGGTTGACCCGACATTGGCGATTAGAAGCGTCGCGGTGTAGGTCGCGCCGGGGAATAATGTCACCACCGGTTTGCCATTCCAGGTGAACGTCTCCTGCAGTATGGCCGCGTCATCGCCGCTGATCACTCCGCCGTTCGCTGCCTCGCCCTGATATCCCAGTGCATACTCCATGAGATTCTGGACATCGTTGGGCGACATCTCGCCCTCGTACGCTCCAGTTCCCCCATTGAACGCATCCTGTTCCACGAGGTGGACCGAGGCGTTATTAGGAGTTGCAGACGCGGCAACCTGGGTTCCTTGGGCTCCAGTCCCCAACTGACCTGTGACGCTTCCGATATTTTCAGGCGTTGCCGTGCCACCGGCGCCAGTTCCGAGCCCGGTATGTGAATCCGTGTATGTGAAGGTGCTTGCGTATGGATTTACTGTCGTGACGGTGAAGCTCCCATCGTATCCTGACGGGGTAACGCCCGAGATAAGCACCTGGTCGCCGACCTGCACACTTGCCATTGAAGTGATCCCATTATTCAAAGCCGAGGTGATCGTGACAGTGCTTCCCGATTCCGTCGCCGTCTGGATCGGACCCGCGTAGGCCGCGCATTGGAAACTGCTGGAATTGGCGCTGGTCACGGTAAACGCGCCGTTAAACTCCGGACGCGACACGCCCGACAACACGATCTGATTGCCCGGCTGCAGGGTGTTATCCGCCGTAACCGTCATCGTTGTCCCGGATTCGGACATGGCTTTCGGAAAGACCGTAGGTGTGGCCGCGTAGGTAAAACGCAGACGGGCTTGCGGCAGTCACGGTGACAACCCCATCGTATTCGGATGGCGATAGCCCCTGCACGGATACCTCCTCGCCCGGGACGTAGTCATCACTTGCCGAGACGTTGACGTTCAGGCCGCCCTGGGTCGCCGCAGTGATCGGAAAGGCGCTGGAGCCACCGTTCCCTTGGGTGTTGTACGGGATGGTAGGAGTCCCGGCCCAGTCCCCGAAGTCTCCGACGTTTGGCGGCGGATAGCTCGGCTCTATGTACTGCCCCTGATCCGGGGACAGGTAATCATATGGCTGTAAGCCCTGCGGATCAAAGGCGTTCTTCGTGCGGTTGACCTGATAATACCTTTGCAAGTCGAGTGGCCTAAAGCCCGCATACGGTCCGTATCCAACTTGACCAAGGAACGAAATGCGTCCCAGCGCATGCGCGATTTCATGCTCGGCGACTCCGATGAAATCCTGGAGTGGCGCGCCGCCTCCCGAAGTGCTGGTTCGATCAGCCGGATTGAAGTCCCATGCTTGGTTGCTATCGAAGATAATCGTCGCATCGGGCCCCGAGCCGTTGTAAAGCCCAAGCGCCCGCGCTTCGGCGAGCGGAACCGCGACTGCGCCCTGCACCGACGAAGACCCAAGCGTGGTGGCGAGCGGGAGCCCTGACGTCCCATCAATGTATTGGAAGTTATTGCCTTGCATGGAATCGACGGCGGTTATCGTGTATGTTCCGTTGTATCCGGAAGGTGAAAATCCGCCCACCGTAACGACTTCGCCCGGGGCAAAGCGGTTCGGCGCTGCCTCTGTCACTGTCACGGTGTTCCCCGACTCGCTGGCCGCAGTCGCGGCGCCGGCGAACACCACCATCGCCGAGCCAGGATAGGAAGATGGCAAGCCGGGAAGCTTGCTCTGAAGGGCAGGGTACTGCGATTGCGATACGATCACTGCACTGGGAGGTAGCGTCTCCCCTAAAGCACCGGAGTTTTTAGCGCTTCCTTCGACCTTTAATGTAATTGCCACGTTGGTGCCGGAGAACAGGTTCTGGAACTGACCAGCGGCATAATTGAATGCGTCCTCAAACTGCTGGATGTGCTGTGGGAAATCGGCCTGGACGCTCGAATCGAAGCTCGGGGTGATGGTGAGGGAAAGTAAGCAGCGAGGCTCGAGGCGCTCCACGGTAAAGCTTCTGGCCGAGTTTGGAGTCCGCCGATGCCGCGCCGTGGCCCGAGATTGTGCGTTGGGCCGCCCGAAAAGTGCCGCAAATGCCATGATGACCTTCCCTTATGAGCGAAATGCGCGCGGGACCCACTCGCCCCGCGCCGAAGCCCGAGATGAAGCCAGCCCGCGATGTAACGACTTGCAATGTGAACCGCGCTAGCCAACTCGAACACAGACGCGTTCAGAGATTGGCCGGAAACCCGGATGACCTATACTGAGGCCCGCTGGAGTTTCAGCACCTCCGCGATTCTACCAACTACTTTTCCGTTCAAGCTGAACACAGCGACCGCGCGATGCCTTCCAAGCCTGGAATAGGCGTGCGAAGCAACGACATAGGCACGGCCATTAGACACCCAAACGGTTGCCGAGTGATCCGGTTTACTACCGTCACCCCAATGAATCGCTACCGTAGGCATTTGATCGGCGGGCGCAGGAAGCGCAAGCGACCACTGCGCCTGGGTCGAGAATCCGATAGCGATGGCGTGCGCAGCGCCCGCTGAGATGCGCCGGGTCGCCGGGGCAATCGTCGCCGTGGCGGCCGCGTACGTGTGCCAGGGAGTTGTAGCGTCGGCGGACGTGAAGACGCTGACATTCACCGTATAGGTACCGGCGTTTGCGTAGATATGTGAACCTTCCAGCCAGGTCGCGCCGGTGCCGGTCGGTGCGATCGTGCCGTCGCTGGGCGATGTGCCGTCACCCCAATCCACTGTAAAATGATCCACATGCACGCCGACCCACCAGCCCACGTCCGCGTTCACCACTTGGACGCCCGCGATGCCATTGATTGAGAACGGAGGTGCGTTGTTGGCGGGCACGGGCTGCCAAGAAAGACCGGTCGGAGTCGCAAGACCGGGCGGACCCGCCGGTGTCGATTGAATGCCGCCGGGCGCAGGCGTGGGGAAATCCAGAAGGATAGCTGCCCCTGCGCCTGTCGGCGCTATCACGGGCGACACCGCCGTCGCCGACATCAGTCGGCGATCCTCAAGCTTCTCAATTGCGACCCAATTCGATTTTATGGCGTGCTGACTTTTTTTTTTCCGACTTGTACGACATGGCTTACCTCCCGCGGGGATCCTATCGCGACTGGACCGAGTAACCGTATCGACGAACACCCAATACAACTATTCAATAGAATACCCGAGTCCGCCAACGGTTGCAAGAAAATTCTTGGAATTATATGCCAGCGAGAAAATGAACTTGAAACGCAGTGGGACGGAAGCACGCGGATGGGGAAGGAGCACGCCGCGACTCACGAGAGGCGGCGAATTTACATGCATCCGCCTGCGCTTGCATCCATCGCCAAGCCGGGCGAAAATAGTGCGGCCTTTGCCGCTGGCGGCGGGGCGCCCAAAGTGGACGGTTGAAAATATCTGTTCGCCGGACGGCGTGATTTTTGGCAACCGGCTTCTCGCTTCGCCCCCAGGCTAGCCCATGATGACCACCTCGTCCCCCTCCCATCCCGGCGTCGGTCAATGTGCTTGGTGCGGGGCGGCGGTAAGCATTTCGGATCTCTCCTGCCCCGGCTGCGGAGCTTCGATCGGGTGCTCGACGCGCACGACCGACTCCGGCTGGTCGGAGCTTGCGCCCATCCGCGACATGGCCAAGCTGCGCGTCGGCTCCTCCACCTGCCAGATCGAAGGACTCTACGTTCCCGTGGCGGATTTTAATCTGGCCGCCGGCGACGGAGTTTATTTCGCGCATCATTCGGTGCTTTGGAAGGATCCGCCGGTTGAGGTTCGGCGCATGCCGTTGGCGGGGGCGTTTAGCCGGATGCTTTCGGGCCTGCCGATTGTCATGGCCGAAGCGCAGGGCCCGGGCCATATCGCATTTTCGCGCGACGAGGCCGGGGAGATGATCGCGCTGCCGTTGCAACCCGGTCAGGCGATCGATGTGCGCGAGCATCTGTTTCTCGCCGCCACCCATTCCGTCGGGTACTCGTGGTTCACCACCGGCATCTGGTTCACCACCAGCGGCGGCAAGGATTCAAAAACGCATTACCCCTGCGGCCGATTCATGGACCGATTTACCGCAGGCGAGCAGCCGGGCCTGCTATTGCTGCACGCCGCGGGGAATGTCTTCATCCGCACGCTGGCCGAAGGCCAGACGCTGCTCATTAAGCCGACGGCTTTTGTTTACAAGGATCCCCACGTACACCTGTCGCTGCTCGTCAACTACCCGACCGGCGCCTCGAGCCTGTACCCACAGCGCGTGATCTGGCTGCACCTGGCCGGCCCCGGCCGCGTCGCGGTGCAGTCGGCTTATGAGCCAATGGAGGAAGGCGGCCAGTCCGTCACCAGCACCTCAGGCCAGCCCACCATCCCCCGCCGCGCCTGGTGACGGTAAGGAGCGCGCCATACGCGGCGTGAATTGGGGAATCCGTGGCCTCCGCAACGCCGATTGGATAAACCATAAGTCCACGCCGCGTGACCGAACACGGGTCTGCTTTTCGATGGCTCAAAGCGGCGCGGGCTGTTCTTCCGGAGAACGCTTGCGTGACTGAATGGCTTGCAAGACGGGCGGGATCAGGGAAATGACGACGATCGCCACGATCACGATCTGGAAATGGTTTTTAACCCAGGGCCGGCTGCCGAAGAAAAAGCCCGCCAGTGAAAGCGCGACCACCCACAGCACCCCCCCGCTCACGCTGAATACCGCGAAGCGGAGGAAATTCATCCGCCCGATGCCCGCCACAAACGGCGCGAACGTGCGGATGATCGGCACGAAGCGGGCGATGATGATCGTCTTGCGGCCATGGCGGTCGTAAAAGCGCTGCGCCTCTTCAAGATGCCTGGGATTGAGAAGCCGGGATTTTTTTCCGCTGAAAATCCGAGGGCCAAAGCGATAGCCCAGGAAATAATTGAGCGCGTCGCCGCAGTTGGCGGCCAGGCACAGCACCACAATGACCACCGGCAGCTTTACCGCCGTCCCCGCTGCCGCCAGCGCGCCCAGTGCAAACAAAAGCGAATCGCCGGGCAGGAACGGCGTCACCACCAAGCCCGTTTCGCAAAATACAATCGCAAAAATCAGCAGGTACAAGCCATGGCCCATGTTGTGGGCCGCCGTGTCCAGGTGCTTGTCCAGGTGAAGGAAAAGGTCGAAAAGTCTGTGAACCAACGCTCCCATTCAAACATCCTTGTCTTAATCGGCTTTTGATGACGATTGGTCTCTGTCGAAGAAAGAGAAGCGGCGGTGACTCACGCCATTCGTCGGTTCAAGTGCTTTAATGTGACACGGGCGTCCCGCCCGTGCCGACGGCCGTAGAGTAGGGACACCGATGTATCCTGAGTTCCATGCAATACGCACGGGCGGGACGCCCGTGTCACGATTGAGGTTGCATTTCCCGGCCCGACACCTTGCCCGTTAAGACACAGACGAATCGCGTAGCCATGGGCCGCTGTTTAGGGTTTGCGGGCAAACCGAACCTCCACCACGGCAGAGGGCGCTAATTCGATTTCGATCTCGCCATTTCTAACAGGGGCGGGCGCCACCGGAGCATCCACGCCCAGGTGCACCACATGGGCAGTCCCCGACTTCAATTCTTCAAGGCGGACATGCCGCGCCTCGGCTGATTGATTGACCAGGAAAATCGCCTTGGCGGTTTCATCCTGCTGGCCGGCCAGCGCGAAAGCCACAACATGGCGCGGGTCCTCGGGTACGGTTTCAACGGCCAGCAAACGGTCCCCGCCGTAAGGACGCAGGGCATCGAGCACCTGATGGGCCGGCCCGTCGCCCAAATCAAAAGCGGCTTCCTCCGCCGCGCCCATCGACAGGTACTTCATCATCCCGGCGGCCCACGCCGCCCCGAAAGCCGTCTGTCCTCGCGGATCGTGCCCTTGCTTTACCAGATGAATCGGCCCGACGTGCAGCTTCGCGCCAGCCGTGTTGAATTTCCGGACCGTCTTGAGTTGCGTCGCGACCGCCGGCAGGTTTTCCATGATCGTATCATCGTCGGGCAGATGCGTGGTCGGAATGTAAGACCAACTGACGTCTTTCTTGTCGGCGTATTTGTCGCGATGGAAGCTGATGTCCACGAACTCGGCGGGCTTGACGATCGATCCCACCGCCACCAACACCGGCACGCGCGAACCGGCAATCGGCTTGCCGATCCTCACCCGCACCGGGTCCTGCGCCGCGGGGGCCGCATCGGCGGTCTTTGCTCCGTTTACGCTGATCGTCACCGTCTGCGATTTCTCATCACCCTTGGTGACATGTTTATACGCATACGGCAGCGGCCCATACGCCTTCCAGGAGTTGTCGCCCCAGTTGCGCTGATCCTCCATATCGAAGGTCGCGTTTTGCATCTTGCATGAAACCTTCAGGCCATCGGGGGTGGCGTAGGTGAGCGTGTGGAACCGCTCGCCGACCAGTTTGGCGGACACCAGCAGGGGGAAGGTCGCATGCGGGAATTTGCCATCGGTCTGGAAATCCTGGCCCGACAGCGAGCGTGCTCCGAACAACACGCAAAGGCCGATGCGGTTGGAATCGAAGTCGGCGTTGGGCGTTCCGGTGGCATGAAACGTAATTTTGCCGTCGGCGGCGCCGGTGACGGTCCCCTTCCACTGAAAATCCAGCGCCCCCAGCGTATGCCGGGCGGCCAGGTGAATCGTGAAATGGTCGTCGCCCTTCTCGACTTGCATTTGCGAGAACTTTGGCAGGGCGGTGCCCCAATTGCCGTCGCGCACGCTGAAATAAATCCTGCGGACGATCTCCTTCTCGCCGACCCGCAAATACCGCAGCTCGCCATTCTCGAACTTTAATCGAATCGGCCCGGCCCGCAGATATTGCGCGGGCCCTTCGTTAAGCGATTGAAGCTGCGAATTGGAGGGTGCGTTGCTCACTGGCGTCTCCTTGGCGGGCGCGCCCGTTGCGCGTGCCGTTGCTAAGTGGATGGTTGCGATGATACATGCAAAAACGAAGTTTGCCCGCGCCGTGGGATGCCGCATGGATTGCCTTTGGGAGAATGAACTGCCGCCCGCATCATGAAACGAAAGCGGGAACATTACTACGCGGGGGCGGCGGATGCCAGATCATTTCTTGCTGACGTGTTCGTCGGGTGCGTCTCAAATCGTTTCCCATGCCTGGGCGGGTACGAACAGCGAAAGGTGACTGACGTTCGAGGTGGCGACAATGAACTGTGCGGGATCAAAGCCGGCAGCGAGCACTTGGGCAGCGAGAATTACGTCCACATCCAGCGCATGCGGATCAGCGGTCGGCTTCCCCTGCCGGCGGGAGCGGGCCCAAAATTCGGCGGCGAGATCCATCGCCGAAGTGGTTATCGGCAGGTAACGGCCAGCCGCTGCATTCTCGAAATTCACCAATGACGCGACCGAATTGCTGCGCCCCAGGCGTAGCAGCTCACGCTTCAATTCATAATGAACGACTTCGGGAATGATTACCTTGGTGCCCGCCGACAGGTGCGCCTTCAGCCAATCGCGGCATTCGTCGGCGCGAGGGATCTTCGGTTTTTGAAATAGAAGCCCGAGCGGCGAAGAGTCTAGGACCAGGATCGGCTTCACGGGTAGATTTTACGGGAAAGCGGGCCTTCCATTTCAAGACGGTTACGATTCATCGCCTCCTTGAATTCTTCAAACTCAACTTGCCGTCGAGCGATCTCCTCAGGATCATCAGTGTCATTGTCGCGTTCCCATTGAGTAAGAATGTCAATACTCGCCTGATCAACCGGCGGCTTGGCCAATCCCTCCTCGATCAGTTTCGCCGCATATTCCATCGCGTCCACCCCGCGGCGCGAGGCTTCGCCCTTAAGACGCGATTCGATGTCCGGGGGCAATGCAATCGTCAACATGGATCACCTCCTGTAAAGAAGCAAGGATTATAGCAACGCCGGCGATTTTTGGATCGTTGATCCGACCTGCGGCCGCGATACAATTTCATATCGTCCTCCTGAACCAGCGCACCCGTTCAATCTTCCAGTTCGACAATACCGGGTATAGTGCCATGATGGCGATCAACGCATGTCCCGTCTGCGGCCACCCGATTGCGCCAGCGGACATCAACGTGGCGGAGGGAGTGGGATTGTGCCGCGCTTGTGGGAAGCTCTCGCGGCTGGCGGACATTATTGACCAGCCCATAGTCGATCCTGCATTTTTGAAGACGCCGCCCGCGGGATGCTCTTACGAAGAACAACTCAATGGCGGATTTGTCATCCGCGCCTCGCAACGTTCAATCGTCACGGCTATGGCGACCCTTGTAGTATGTCTGTTTTGGAATGGCATCGTGTCCGTGTTCGTGCTGTTGGCGCTCGGCGGGCTTTACAGGCATTTTTTGGGTCCCCTGCCGAGTTGGTTTCCGTCGCCGCAGACCAAACACGCGAACGGTACGGTCGACCCCGAAATGCCCGGGAGCTCTCTGTTATTCCTTTGCATATTTCTGATCCCATTCGTGACGATCGGACTGTGCCTTTTTCTAGCGTTTATCGCGAGTTTGCTGGGTGAGGTGAAAGTGACCGTCGATCGGGGCGAGGGGAAAGTGCAAAGGGGAGTCGGACCATTCAGATGGACACGCGGGTTTGATGCCTCGGCCGTGACGCGCGTGACGGAGACTCAAAGCAAATTCATGGTGAACAATCAGACCCGGCCGCTCATCGTCTTGGACTCCAACCGCACGATCAGGTTCGGCTCAATGCTCCCGGACTACCGCCGGACATGGATGGTGGGCGTGCTCCGAATGCAACTGATGTTGCGGCGCAAGGCAGGCGGCTGATTGCGATCTGCCCAATCGTTCCCCCGCATGAAGCAACCCTTTGTGAACCCAACCATCGCCGAATCGTTGCCCCGACCTCCGGCTGGGATACAATTGTCGCCGCCGCTGATATGACCCACACACCCGTCCAATCTCCCAAGGCCGTCCGATGGACGGTGGCCGAATACGAGCGCCTGGCGAGCCGAGGGTTTTTCAAGCGACGGCGTGTCGAGCTTGTGAACGGGAGAATCATCGAGATGCCGCCAAAACTTGAGCCGCATGTGGCGAGCGTGAGCCTGTCGGCCAAAGCGCTCGCCCGGGCGTTTGGCGATGGATATTACATTCGCCAGGAGGCTCCGCTTCGGCAAGGAAGCCGTTCCAAGCCCGAACCGGACATTGCGGTCGTGCGGGGCAGCGAATGGGATTATGTGGAAGCCGGTTGCCCTTCCGACGCGCTGCTGGTGGTCGAAGTTTCCGAGAAAACCTTGCGATATGATCGGGGCAAGAAAGCCGCGCTTTACGCCCGGCATGGCATCGCCGATTACTGGATCGTCAACTTGGTGGATCGGCAACTGGAGGTGCATCGTGAGCCGATTGCCGACGCCTCGCACCAACACGCGTATCGCTATGCGACGATCCTTGTGTTCAAGCCGGGCCAGAGCGTGTCGCCGCTGCACGCGCAGGAGAAGCACGTTGCCGTAGCTGAGCTAATGCCATGGCGCCATCAGCTCTAAATTGCGGGGTTCGCATGGATGAGTGGCTGAATGGGATCGGAGTTAGCCCGGAAGATGCAGCACTTAGCCACCAATTCACCAAGAAATCAAGCCATTCGCCAACTCATGGCTTTGTGGACGCAGTGCTTTTTGTTTGAAAGCCGGCCTCAGGCGTCATCGCCCCATCGCCGCGCGCGACCATTCGTGATACAATTTTTCGATGGAATGGACAAAGCTGCTGTCACCTCGTCGCATCCGCGAACTCATGGGCGGGAAGCCAAGCGGCGTAAACGATCACCGAACGCCATTTCAAAGCGACTTTGACCGCCTCGTCTTTTCGTCTCCCGTCAAGCGATTACAGGACAAGGCACAGGTTTTTCCGTTAGATCGAAACGACGCGGTCAGAACGCGACTTACGCATTCGCTGGAGGTTTCGTGTGTGGCTCGTGGATTGGGCCAACGGGTTGCGCGAGCTTTGGTGCAGCGCGGGAACATCGACGAAGAGCAAGCACGGGCGATTGAGGATATCTGTGGCACTGCGGGTCTGATCCACGACCTCGGAAACCCTCCTTTTGGGCACTACGGAGAGACTGCCATCTCGAAATGGTTCGAAGCCGGAGTTGGGCAGAATGCCCTTGGTCCGATTGCCCACGTGCCACAGCTTCACTCCGACTTCACCAATTTCGAAGGGAATGCGAGAACGTTGCGGCTTTTATGCCACCTTCAAGTGTTATCCGACCAACACGGTATGAATCCCACCGCTGCGCTTATGGGCGCAACGATGAAATACATGGTTCCATCGCATGAACCGGATCGCACTTCGAAAGATCACGGACGCACGAAGCCAGGGTTTCTTTTCGCGGAGCGCGAAATGATCGCCGTTGTCCGAAAGGAGCTTGGAGTCGATAACGCTCGCCACCCATTGGTGTACCTCGTCGAAGCTGCTGACGATTGTGTTTACTCCATATGCGACGTTGAGGATGGTGTAAGAAAGGGAATTTTGTCCTTCGATGCGGCGGTCGCAGGTCTTGTGGAAAAGGCGAAGGCAAATAGTCTTGATCACAATGCAATTAGCTCCATCGCGGCGAATACGAAGGGGGCGATCGACAAGGGTGTGGAGAGCGGCCCGAAACTGTCGGATCATGCGCGAGAAGATTCGTACATGCAGATGTTCCGTGTCATGGTGATTGGGAAGACAGTGGAAGGCTCGGCAAACGCGTTTTTGAAGCGGTACGACGACATCATGGCGGGGACATACAAGGACGAACTCGTTGCCGACAACGAGGCTGGCGTAGCCAAATCGCTCGTCAAAGCCTGTAAAAAGCTGGGAGTCGCCAAGATTTACAACACCCGTCCTACAATTGAACTTGAATTGAGAGGGGGCAAAATCATCCAATCACTTTTGGACATGCTATGGCTCGGCATCGACCCGAAGACGAAAGAAGAAGACCACGGCAAGAGATGCCATAGTTTGATATCTCACAGCTACCGCCATTTGCACGATTTCGAGTTGGAGCACGCAAAAGCCAATGCTTACTACGGTTATTCGGCTGAACAGATCGAACGTTATTACGGTCTTCTACTTCTCACAGATTACGTCGGAGGTATGACCGACTCATTTGCAAGTAATCTCTACGGTTCACTAAATCATGGCTGATCGAGCTCTTGGTGATTTTCATGCCGATGTTCGGCACCGGCTTCGGCATTTCCTCTGGGACGCGCGCGAGCGGAAGTCGGCGCGAGCGGATGCGCTGCGCCGCATAATAGAGCATGGCTGGAAGTCTTGCCTTTTCGGCGGTGTCGTGCGCGACATCATCGTGAAATCTCCGTGGGTCAAAACGCGTGATATAGACATCGTTGTCGCCGATGTTTCAACTGATGATTTAGAACATGCGTTTGCCGATGTCATGCTGCGAAAAACGCGGTTTGGTGGACTAACGCTAAACATTAGCGGGTGGCTATTTGACATTTGGCCGCTTTCGGCGACCTGGGGTTGCAGATTCTTTCCGTTGTTTGCAGATTCATTTTCCGTTCTTCCAAAGACTACCTTTTTTAGCATTGAAGCAATTGCTATTGAGCTGCCAGCGAAGCGCGGCGTGCCTCGAACGATTTATCAAGAACAATTTCTAGAATCGATTGAGACGCGCACGATCATGCTCAATCTCGCGGAGAACCCGTACCCAGAATTGTGCATCGTCCGCGCGTTTGCCTTAGCCCGAAAGCTGAACTTCTCACTGGACGTACGGCTTGTGCGACATTTAGCGGATTGGGCGAAAAAGTCATCTTCGTCAAAAGTCGAGAAGGCAATGCTGTCCCATTACGGCAAAGCGTCGTTCTCATCGTCGGAGCTTCGTCAGCTAATAAATCGACTCCGTGCTCATGCCGACTCGGGTGATGAAGTTGCGCTCAGAGTGCCCACGGAGCAGCAAATGCTTTTGCCATTCACCCGACCAGAGCCGTTGGACCATTTTCTTGCGGACTGCGTGTAGTTCCATCCGGATTTAGATCGCTTCCCATTATGTGGGGGTACTTTGGCCGCGTTCAAAAAAATCACAAAACAGGCCATCTCAGGTGATCGTGGCGTGGCCTTCATTCATTCCGTTTGCTCGAAAATCGGCTTTGCGTTCCACCCCACCAATCAGTCCATCGAGGCAGGAATTGATGGATTCATCGAGATTCGGGATACCGAAACCGAGCGCGCGACAAATTGCATTCTGCAAGTTCAAAGCAAAGCGGAATCTGGCAAATTTACAGCCGAAACCGATTCGGGGTTCGAGTTTCTTTGCGAAGCGAAGGACATCGACCATTGGATGACTGGGAACACGCCGATCATCCTCGTCGTGTCTCGTCCAATGACCAACGAAGGGTATTGGATCAACGTGCGCGAGTGGTTCTCCGATCCCACGAGGCGGTGCGAACGTCGTATTCAGTTCAACAAGACTGCAAATCGCTTTGACGAATCCTGCAAGGCTGCACTGGCGAATCTCGGGGTTCTAACGGACGCAGGTTTCTATTTCGCTCCCGTTCCAAACCGAGAGTCGCTTCACTCGAATCTGCTACCCGTATCCTCCATCAGTTCACACATCTACCGAGCAGAAACGGCGCACAAACGTCTCGGCAATATTTGGCAATGGGCGCGCGAGAACGAGACGCAGCTTCCGAGCGAATGGTATCTCTCTGGTGATCAACTCATCAGCATTCATGACCTCCGAGAAGACCCCTGGCCGAGGATATGCGAGCGCGGCACGGTTGAACGAGACGACGCCAGCGAGTGGAGTCTCTCCGATGATCCCGAACGTCAACGCCAGTTTGTGCGATTGCTAAACCAATGTCTCAAGGAGAAGCTGCGGCCCCACGGCATCCGCTTTCACTCTATGACGAAGCGGTACTACTTTCTGCCGCCGCAGTTCTCACTGAAGACTCGTACTTATCCGTATCGAAGCCTTCTCAAACACACATCAAGGGATGTATTTCGCGCCTACAGGAATAAGAAAGATGCTTCTCGGGTCGCGTATTACCGCCACTCTGCCTTTGAGGGGCGCTTCTTCCGCTTTGACGACGACTGGTTCCTTGAAATAACGCCGACCTACTTTTTCACGTATGACGGCAGGAACATGTCGCAGTTCGACGGGGAATTGCTCAAGGGAGTAAAACGGCTGGAAAATAATTTAGCCGTCCTTGGACAAGTCGTCATGTGGACGGAACTTCTCACGAAGCCAGCAGACCTTTATGTGACCGACTATCCGTACCTGCGATTCGATCCACAGCTTACGTTCGACTTTCCATACGGCGTTGATGATTCTGACTGGCGCAACCGTGAAAGCGAGGCGTCGAAGGAGTCGCTTGAAGGTGAAGCGGAGTTCGGAAGGTTATTCAAATGAACGCTCCGATTTTGATCGAGGAACCAGAGCTTGAGTTTGGCGTCGGTCGTCACATAGACGTGCGATTCGGTATCATGAACCGAGGGGCGTGGGGACGGGGAAGGCCCGAGTCACCAACATCCATCTCGCTCGGAGTGGTGGGCACGACACAGAGCATTGAAGGCATTCTTTCGTGGCTTTGCAAGTGCCAAGGTGGAATCGATGCAAAGCAGAGCAAGCAGCCCAATTTGTTTCCGCGCTTCCCAGGCTTCGGTGAAGAGTCATGCTTCGGTTGTGGCATTGCCTGCGATTCTCGTTGGCAGCGTGCAATCCGCGCCACCGACATTGAGAATCTCGCGTCGTGTCGCTCTGCTGATGAGCTCGTCGAGGCGGCAGTCGCCTTGTTTCTCGAAGAGATTCGATGGCTCAAAGAGAATACGTCAGTAAAAGCAATCGTGTGCGCGATCCCGTATCGAATGCTGGAACTCATGGATCGACCAGCAACTTCGCCGTCACCGAACGAAGATGAAGACACACCAGAAGTCAGTTCCTTACATCTCGATTTTCGGCACCTGCTCAAAGCCAAGGCAATGCCGCTTGATCGCTCAGTCCAACTTGTTCTGCCCAGCACATACGGTCAGAAGATGCCCAAGAAAAGTTCCGCGCGTAAAGACAGCCAAACCGATCGCGCGCTTCAGGACGAGGCTACCCGAGCTTGGAACTTCCACACGGCTTTGTATTACAAGGGCGGGGGGACACCATGGCGTCTAACTCGTGATCCCAACGAGTTTCAAACGTGCTACATCGGGATCACGTTCTACCGCACCCTCAATGCAAAGTCGGTGGCATCGAGCTTGGCGCAGGTATTCAACGAGCGCGGCGACGGAATTATCGTTCGTGGCGGCGAAGCTCGACTGGACAAGGATGATCGCACACCTCATCTCTTGGGGGAACAGATTCACGATGTCGTGTCAAAGGCACTCTTGCGCTACAGGAAGGAGCATGGGCATTTGCCAGCCCGCTTAGTGGCTCATAAGAGTTCGTCGTTCGACAACGGAGAGCGCGAGGGCTGTCTTGCTGCGATACGCAGCGTCGGGGTCGATCAAGTCGATCTCTTGAGTGTGTCTCGGTCGCTGACGAGGCTTTACAGGCTTGGCGTCTATCCACCGATTCGCGGAACGTTACTTTCGTTGGATGCCAAGCATCATCTTCTGTATTCTCGCGGCAGCGTTCAGTTTTTCGAGACTTACCCTGGCATGTACACTCCGCGCCCGCTTCAATTGCGTTTGGAATACGGCGATCAGACGCCTAACTACCTTGCGAAAGAGGTATTGGGACTGACCAAGATGAACTGGAACAGCACGCAATTCGACAATTCGATGCCGATTACCCTTGCTGCCGCGAGACAGGTTGGAAACGTTGCCAAATACATCGCAGATACGGTCGAGATCAACCCGCATTATAGCTCCTACATGTGAATGCGTTCGCCACATCGACCAACAGCTTGGACCGAAATCGGCCCGTTGGGGAATTGCGCGGCACACACTGGGGAGCCACACCGTCGTGTACGCCAATTGCAACCGCTCGGCGAACCCATCTACAAACTTTACGTTCGCCGCTGCACGATGGGGCGATGAGCAAATCGAAGAGACCTGCCGCCCGGCGGCGTAAACGGGATCGGAGCAAGGAAGCGTTTTGGCGGGAGCGCGTTTCACTTCAGGAGCGCAGCGGCCTGGGCATCGGCGCGTTCTGCAAACGCGAATCACTTGTGGGAATCGGCATTCTACCTCTGGCGGCGGAGGTCGCGGCGTGCGAGCCTTGTGGCGTGGCGGGGGCGATCGGCTCAAGATCCTCAACCGGGATCACGACGGCTATGCGCTCTGGTACAAAAGCCCTCAAAGCGAAACACCCGCATCTTTCAATGCGGGCGTTTCAGTTGCTTCATGGACCCATCGACACTTCGCGATCAAGTCGCATCGCTGCCGGCTTTGGCCAACTCGGGAACCTGCTTTTCGGTCTTGCTCGACTCGAAATACAGGTGCTTGTTGTTGTCGCCTTCATCCTTCACGGTGATCTTGATGAGATCCTTGCCTTTGAAATTGCCGCGAAGGATTTCCTCGCTGAGGGGGTCTTCGACGTTTTGCTCGATGGCCCGGCGGAGTGGGCGGGCGCCGAAGTCGGTGCTGGTGCCCTTGTCGATCAGGAACTCCTTTGCTTCCTGCGAGACCTCAATCCTTAAGCCGTGATCTGTCAGGCGCTTGGTCACTTTCTTGAGCTCAATCTCGACGATATGCTCGAGGTTGGAGCGGTTGAGGGGGCGGAAGACCACCACGTCATCGAGGCGGCCGATGAATTCCGGGCGGAAGTGCCGCTCGATTTCCTTCATCAGCATTTCCTTCATTTGCTGGTAGTTGGATTCCTCCTCGCGGCCCTTGTTGCGCGGCCCAAGGCCGAACTTGCTGGCGCCGCCGCTCTTGATCAGGTCCGCGCCCAGGTTGCTGGTCATGATCATGATGACGTTGCGGAAGTCCACATGCCGGCCGAACGAGTCGGTCAGGCGGCCTTCCTCCATGATCTGTAGGAGCATGTTGAAAACGTCGGGATGCGCTTTCTCGACTTCGTCGAGCAGCACGACGCTGTAAGGCCGGCGGCGGATGCGCTCGGTGAGCTGGCCGCCTTCCTCGTAGCCGACGTATCCTGGCGGCGCGCCGATGAGCCGGCTGACGTTGTGCTTCTCCATGTACTCGCTCATGTCGATGGCGATGAGAGCATCTTCGTCGCCGAACATGAACTCGGCCAGTGCCTTGGACAGCAGCGTCTTGCCAACGCCCGATGGTCCAAGGAACAGGAAGCTGCCCATCGGACGATTCGGATCCTTCAGGCCCGAGCGGGCCCGGCGAATGGTCTTGGACACCGCGCGGATCGCCTCATCCTGCGAAACCACTCGCTTGTGCAGCTCGTTTTCCAGCTCCAGCAGACGTTGGGCTTCTTCCTTTTCGAGGCGCGTGAGTGGCACGCCGGTCATCTTGCTGACGACCTCGGCGATGATTTCCTCGTCCACCACGCCATTGGTTTCCGAGGACTTTTCGCGCCACTGCCGTTGCATCTCTTCTTTCTTGGCGCGCAGGGCCTCGGCCTGGTCGCGCAGGCGGGCGGCTTCTTCGTACTCGGCGTTTTTTACCGCCTCGTCCTTCTGGATGCTCAGCCGTTCGATCTGCTCTTCGAGCTCGGCGAGATTCGGCGGCTTAGTCATGCTGCGCAGGCGGATGCGGGCGCCGGCTTCGTCGATCACGTCAATCGCCTTGTCCGGCAGGCAGCGGCCGCTGATGTAGCGGTCCGACAACTCCACCGCCGCCACCAGCGCCGCGTCGAGAATCTGCACACGGTGATGCGCTTCGTAACGATCGCGCAAGCCCTTGAGTATTTCCACCGCGTCCACTTTTGAAGGCGGCTCCACGGTGATCGGCTGGAATCGGCGGGCGAGGGCCGCGTCTTTTTCGATGTACTTGCGATATTCGTCGAACGTGGTCGCCCCAATGCACTGAATCTCGCCGCGCGAAAGCGCGGGCTTGAGCACGTTGCTGGCGTCGATCGCGCCCTCGGCGCCGCCGGCGCCGACCAGCGTGTGCAGTTCGTCGATAAAGAGGATGACGTTCTTGGCCCGGCGGACTTCGTTCATCACCGCCTTGATGCGCTCCTCGAATTGCCCGCGATACTTGGTGCCGGCGACCATCATCGCCAGGTCCAGCACCACGATCCGCCGGTCGTGCAGAATCTCCGGGACGCTGCTGGAGATGACCATCTGGGCCAGCCCCTCGACGATGGCGGTCTTGCCCACGCCGGCTTCGCCCAGCAATACCGGGTTGTTCTTCTGACGACGGCAGAGAATCTGGATGACGCGCTCGATCTCGTTCTTTCGTCCGATAACCGGGTCGAGCTGCCCCTCGCGGGCCAGTTCGGTCAGGTCGCGGCCGAAGCTGTCGAGGGCAGGCGTCTTGCTTTTGCCCTTCTGCCCCTGTTTTTCCTGTGCGGGTTCTTCGGTTTCCACACCTGCTCCTAAGAGGTTGAGTACCTCTTCCCTGACTTCTTCAAGCTTGAGGTTGAGGTTCATGAGCACCTGTGCGGCGACGCCGTCGTGCTCACGCAACAGCCCAAGCAAAAGATGTTCCGTCCCCACATAGTTATGGTTAAGGTTGCGCGCTTCCTCAATCGCATATTCGATGACTTTCTTGGCGCGCGGCGTTTGCGGGAGCTTGCCCATGGTGACCATGTCGGGCCCGCTCTTCACCAGCTTCTCGACCTCAAGACGTACCTTGCGCAGGTCCACGTCCAGGTTCTTGAGAACATTCGCGCCAACGCCGCTCCCCTCCTTGACGAGGCCAAGCAGGATGTGCTCGGTCCCGATGTATTCGTGATTGAAGCGCTGGGCTTCCTGATTCGCAAGGGCCATGACCTTGCGGGCTCGATCCGTAAACCGTTCGAACATGTCCATCTCCTGTCGGCCGGGGGGGATTTGGTCCGCCGGCCCCTCGTCGTTACCTTCGTTCCGTCCCCTTGAGGCACACCGTGCAAACGCATTGTGGTTACATAGTTTTACGGCGTTTGCCACGCCGGTGTTCTTTTGCCGCGATTCTAGGGGGATGCACCCTCGAATCAAGCAAACCAAGGGCCGGAACGATCGCGTGACGCAATGGTCGTCACAGGCTTGTTTCATGGCCGCAACGCCCGCAGTGGGCACTATCGGCCCGTGATGAGAGATGCCAGTAGCCGCCATTTGGAGCGCGGGATGCCGTTTCGACAGTCGAGGGAGTGGAGCGAGGGATTTCGGGCGAAGGGCGGCAATGCGCAGAGGTTTGCAACGCCACGGAGGTCGAAGCCCATCAACGTATCACGGGCGTCTCGCCCGTGCAGGGTGCGTCGAGATTGGGAATACTGTGATTTCTCAACTGCCGCGCCATCCGCACGGGCGAGACGCCCGTGATACGTGACGGATTTCTGTCCTTCGTCGGGGACCGCGATGCGGTTCAAAGCACGTTCCACATCCGCGCCGCGCGTGGCGGGGATGCGATTTCATGCCTTGCGGAGAAACCCTACCGTCGATTGGAAAAACCGCTCCCGCAACGGCGCGGCTTTGTCAGCCGTTTGTTCCTGCAGGTCGTTGAGATTGGCCTGGCAGAACGTGCAGCCCAGGCGGTGGACGTGGGCATCGACATACGCCTGCCAAGGCGCGTCCAGGCTCCCCAGCAGAAAGCTGCCGATGGTGCTGCGCTTTGGGCAGGCGGGTCGCAGGTCTTCCCAAATCTCCGTGAGAAGCGAATCGAGCGCATCGCCCTTCTCGGTTGCCTCGGGCAACGCGGCATGGGCCACCTGTTCGCGCACTTGTTTCAGCCAGCGGTGCTTCACCAGGGCGATGAAGGGCTCTTCCACGCCGCACAGCGCGGCGGCCTCCTTGTTGCGAAGCTGCGCGTGGAACAGGGCCTCGACGATCTGTAGATCGCGGAAGTTGAGTTCCGCCTGCATCCGCGCCGCCAGCCCCCGCACCGCCGCGCATAGCGCGGCGCGGGCGGCGTCGCGATGCTCGTCCCGGCGGACGTACCAGCTTGCCGTCGGGTCCGCGGCGGCCAGGCCGGTTGATGAAGAGTCGCGCGCATCGAGTGATTGAGCGGCCCGGTCCTTATGTCCGCGCCCGCGGAAGTGGTCGCTGATCCGCCGGCGGAGGATCACGAACAGGTAGGTTTCCAGACTGGCCTGCGCGCGAAAATCCGGCAGCGCGCGCAGGAACAGCAGGAACGTGTCCTGCACGAAATCCTCGGCATCGGCCGCTTTCACGCCCCGCCCGCGCGCGAACGCCAGCAGCCGACCCTGGTATCGGCGCAGCAGTTGCGCCCACGCCCCGGCATCGCCGCCGCGAATGCGCTCCAGAAGGAAACGCTCGGCCTCGCTTTGCTCGCTCATAGGGGCGCCTGCATTCTCCTGGTCAGGTAGATGATGGCAACTGCCAGCACCAGCGCCATCGCCGCGATCGCGCCGGCGCGCAGGCGGGCGGTGAAATAGCTGCGCGTGATGAGGTTCAAAAAGACGTAGGTCAGTCCGATGAACAGCAGCATCAGCATCACGGCCCCAACCGTCCGTCCCGATGAAATCCGGGCATTGCGGGATGTGGCGAGCATCTGATATTCCATCGGCGCCAGTCGATCCGCAGACACATCCAGCAGGATGGACTCCGACCAGATATCGCCATAGGGCCGGTGAAACCGTTGCAGGAACCGATCGGCGACCAGTCCGCCGCCGTTCACGGCGCGCCGGGCGGCGGAAAGCAAATTGGGGCGCGGTGAATTGCCGGTTCGGCGGCGCGGCATCTGTTGTTTCACGAGATTCGCCACTTGCATCGCGGCATCCGCCTCGGCGGCGGCGCGAGCCTCGGCGGGCGACAGGCAAACCTCCCGGCCCCGCGCCACCAGCCAACCGCGGCCCGCATGCGCATTGGCATAGCCCGCGAAATCATCGAGCCAGGGCCGCTCGTCATACTGCGCCGAAACGCTCATGGCTCCCCGCCCGCCCACAACGCGAATCTCAATTTGCCCGCGATGTTCCTCGCGGCCAACGCCGGCATCCTGCTTTTGCGTTCGGACCGCGTGAAGGAGAACGATCTGGCCGCGATCCGCCCCCGCCTCCGGCGTGCCAATGACGCACCGGGCCTTGGGAAAAGCCTGTTGTGCCGCCGCCGCCACGATGCGGGCATCCTCTTCGGCACTCGCATCGACCCAGATCATTTGGGGATTCGCGTTCACGGATGGAATCGCGTCGGCGGCGCGTCGCGCGGCAGCGAGGGCGGCGGTTCGCTGTGAGGGATACACGTACGCCGGCAGCGCATCGATCGCGTCGAACGACAATTGCTGATGGACGGATTGCGCTGCGATGCGTGCGTGCGAGGCGCGCATCGCCCGATGCCGGGAGGCGGCGAAGACGACGACCAGCCCCAACGGCAACAGCCACATCAGCCGCCAGGGGCGCAGGCGGCGCGTTGCGGGAATGGAATATCCGCGTCTCATGCGTTTGCCTCCGGCGCGGCGGCGTCAATGATGCGCTGGGGCTTAGCGCCACCCCGCGCCGGCCAGAACAGCACGATCATCGCCAAAACACCCAATACCCCAGCCCCCAGGACGCGCGGCCCCGGAACGGCATCGAGAAATTGCGAGGCGATTTCCGCCGCGTTGGGACCGGCCATCACCTGTGACCAACGCGGCAATACATGCCCCAGCGCCGCGACCGCGCCGAACAAGCCTGCCGCCCCGACGATCGCCCGAAGCATGTGCGGCGTACCGCGGCTTTGACGCGACAGCAGAAGCAGAAGAAGGGCCGGCAGCGCGAGCATGAAGCCCAGGATCGCGCCGGCATCGCGGAGCAGGCGCGGCCAGTCCGCGCTGCCGAAGTTCCGCCGAAGTTCGTGATGGAGATCGGGATCGATCCACGGGCCATTGAAGAATCCCGGCACATCCACCGCCACGGCCAACGCCACCAGAAGCGACGCGGCCAGAAACCCGAACCCAAGCGTGCCCAGCGTGAATCGGCCCAGGGCCGCCGCCAGTTGCAGCGGGAAAATCCGCCCGCCGGCTAAATGGTCATTCCCGGCGACTCGCGGCGTGGCAAAGGCGCCTGGACTCGATGGACCATCCACACGCTGTTCAACCGGCCCAGCGCCCCATGCCACCGTCGGCGCGGCGGGCGACACCGAATTGTAATTTGGAAACATATCTCCTCCATTAACAATAGCATCCCGCGCCAAAGCCACGCGCGGAACCAAAAAGTAGATCGCGATCAGCACCACGGCAGGACAGATCAGGAAAAACAGAGTCGGTATCGCATCCTCGCCTCGCACCGCCCCCGCCCCCATGAAGGACAGCGACATCACGCCGCTCACGATGCACGCGAACACCAGAAGCGGCCGCACCAGATAGCGCCACCATCCGGGAAATACGAGCATCTTCCCGCGCGACATGCAAAATGCCGCCAGAATCAGCGAGCAGGCTCCCACTCCGGCTTGCGCGGCGCGAGCCATGGCATCCATTCGGAACGCGACGAGCAGAGAGCATAGAAACAGGCCCAGCGTGGTGAACGCGACGAACCCGGCGAGCCATGTAAATCGCACCCCCCTGCCGATGCGCCGGCGGCCAGACGCCATCGCGGATGAAGATGCAGCGGATGGAATGATGGGCGGCGCGGCAACTCCAGGCCGATTCAAAGCCGCCACGTTCACATCGCCGCCCCGCGCGACAAACGGCGGCGCGGCCGGCGGCGCCGTCGCCGGCTTGAATCGGCGCCGATTGCGCGCCGCGCCCGATGGGCTCCAGGGCGAAGCCATCTCCACCGCGAGCGAGGCCCCCGCCACGATTCCGATCGTCAATGGGATATTCGCGCCGAACAACAGCCCCACCACCAGCGCCAGAACGGCGGCGGGCACAAGGTTGTACAGGTTGATGCGATAAGGCCGCACCGGCGACCGGCGATCGCCCCAGTCCAGCAGCAGCAGGCACACCGACAGCGCCGCCAGCGTTCGCCCCGGATCATCAAGCGACGAATGCAACGGCGCCCAGATCGGCAGCGACAGCACCACGG